>JAJPIV010000112.1 GCA_021324595.1 Actinomycetota bacterium
CCATGGCCGCCGCCATCTGGCACAACTGGCAGCTCACCACAACCGGCCTGCGATCCCTGATCGCCTACGACCACTGAATCCATAAGGAATCACTCATCTAGGCGCGCCCGCGCCCGGCCCGCACCCGGGTCACCGGGGCCGCGCGGGTGCTGCTCCCCGAGCGCGGCTCCGCCGGGACGACGATCGGCGCCATCAGCGCCTGGTCGGAGGCCCCGGCGGCCGCGGTGGCGGTGACACGCCCGGCTGGACGGGTGTCAGGCGGCGCCGAGGCGGCGGAGCCGGACGGCGAGGGCGGTCAGCCAGGCGAGGACGACGGCGATGACGACCCGTTCGGCTAGCCCCACCAGGCTGCCGCTGACGAACGTGACGACCAGGAGCGCCGGCGTGGCCACCGCCGTGAGCAGGCTGTAGCCGGCGAAGCCGCGCCAGCGGCCCAGCCGGCGCGCGGCGGCCAGCGCGGCGGCCGGGGTGGCGACGAAGAAGATGACCACGGCCATCAGGGCGTGCACGAGGCCGTGCCAGGTATGAGCGCCGGAGATGAGCCGGGCCGGGTCCGTGACGCAGATCCCGGCCGTCACGAACGCGGCCCCCAGGAGGCCGACCGCCGCGGCGGCCACCCGCCCGGAGAGCCGGTCGCCGGCCACGCAGCCCAGGGCAACGGCCAGCGCGAGCTCCGCCGCGCCGAGGACGACGAAGTTGGCGATCATGATCCAGCCGAGCGGCCCGAGGCTCAGCTCGCTGCCGTAGCGGGCCACCCAGTCGTAGCCGGGCGTGACCAGCCCCAGGGACATCATCACGGCGAAGAAGACGGCGGGGGCGGCCATGGCGGCGCCTGTGGCCACGCCGGCCCAGCGCGGTGAGTCACCGGCCGGCCGGCCGCGGGCGGCGGCGGAGCGGGCTCGCTCGCTGGCGCGGGCGCGCGCTGAGCGCGGGAGAACGGAGATCATCGTGGCAGCCTCCTCGGGGCGGGCCGGCCGCGGCCAGCGGCGGACGTCTTCTAGACTGTACGGTCTAGTCTAAGTCTTGGTAGACCGAACTGTCTAGTCCAATGTCGGGTAGGATCATGCCGGCAGCGAGGAGGGTCCATGGGCGCCGAGACGCCGGCGGCGTACCCCGGGCGCCCGGCGCCAGCCCGCGCGGAGGCGCCGGGCGCCGGCCAGGCCGGGCGGATGGGCCCGGGGTCAGCCAAGCGCCGGGCCATCGCCCGGGCAGCCACCGCGGTGTTCCTGCGCGATGGCTACGCGGCCGCCAGCATGGATGAGATCACCGCGGCCGCGGGCGTGTCCAAGCAGACGGTCTACAACCATTTCGGGAGCAAGGAGCAGCTCTTCCTGGCCGTGATCCAGGAGGCCATCAGCGGCGTGCTCGAGGAGTTCCTCGCCGCCCTGGCCACCTCCTTTCCCAGCTCGGACGACCTGGAGGCCGACCTGGTGCGGCTCGGCCGCATCCTGCTGACCAGGGTGCTGGATCCCGAGCTGATGGCCGTGCGCCGCCTGGTGATCGCTGAGGTCGGGCGGTTCCCGCAGCTGGGGCGGGCGTGGTACGAGTCCGGCCCTGGCGCCCTCGCCACCGCTCTCGCCGGGAGCCTGCGCCGGCTCGCGGAGCGGGGAGAACTGCGCCTCGACGACCCGGTTGCCGCCGCCAGCGACTTCAACTGGCTGGTCGTGAGCAGGCCGCAGAACATGATGATGTTCGGAGTGACCGACCACTTCGCCCCCGCCGAGATCGAGCGGTTCGTCACCTCCGCGGTCAGGGTGTTCCTCGCCGCCTACCGCTGAGGTCCCGCGCGGCGGCCTTCTCACCGCAGCGGATGACGACCTGAGGAAGCTCGGCGTGGACCAGCCCCTCATCCGGGAGGCCGCCGGCCGCGGAGGAGCAGCTGGAGGCGCTGCAGCCGTTCCTGCCCGAGGTCCAGTACACCGCGCTGTACGCGCTCGCCTGCGGCATGATGGTGCATGGGAAAAGGTCTGCCAGTACCTGCCCGCGCAGGTCGCCCCGCCGCCCGCCGCGGGCACCATCGGCCTGGCCTCGGCGTTCGAGCGGACGCCGGGCAGCGTCGCCCCGGTGTCCGGGCCGACCGAGCTGAGGCAAATCCTGGTTCACCCCTTCGCGACGTGGCGCACGTTCGTACCGGATCATCCGCGCCGCCTGCGGCACCCTGGTGACGGGACCGCGTTGACCATGACGATGACGGCGGCAGCCTTGCTCGGCCGCGCCCCTCCTGTACGTGATCGACCGCGTGGACGTGATCATCTCCGGGGGTTTCATCTGGCCCTCCGAGCTCGGGCAAACGATCGGTAAGCTCCCCGGGGTCTGGTCGCCGAGGAAGGCACGCGGCTCGGCGAGGAGGAGACGGCGATCGAGGCGGGCCGCACCGCGCTCGGGTCCTACAAGAAGCCGTCCAGGGTGATCGTGCGGACCGGCCCGCTGCCCGTGAGCCCGGTCGGCAAGTTCCGGCGCAAGGCGCACCGCGACCCGGCTGACCGGGCTCAGCCGATCAGCTCCAGCAGGGTCGCGCTGGAGGTCCCGCCACCCTCGCACATGGTCTGCAGCCCGTACCGGGAGCCGGTGCGCTCCATCTCGTGGAGCAAGGTCACCATGAGCCGCGCGCCCGACGCGCCGAGCGGGTGGCCGAGGGCGATCGCGCCGCCGTTGGGGTTCACCCGCTCGCGGCTGGCGCCGGTCTCGATCAGCCAGGCCTCCACGACGGGGCGAAGGCCTCGTTCACCTCGAAGACGCCGATGTCGCCGACGGACAGGCCCGCCCGCGCCAGCACCTTGGCAGTCGCCGGGATGGGCCCGGTCAGCATCAGGATCGGGTCGGTCGCGGTGACCGCCATGGCCGCGATCCGCGCCCGGGGCGCCAGGCCGAGCCGCTTCGCGGCACCGTGGGACGCGATGAGCAGTGCGGCGGCGCCGTCGGAGATCTGCGAGGAGTTGCCCGCGGTGATGACGCCGTCGGCCTCGAACACGGGCCTGAGCTGCGCCAGGGCCTCCAGCGAGGTGTCCGGCCTGACGCCCTCGTCGCGGGCGACCACCCGCTCGCCGTCGCCCGCGGGCACCCGCACGGGGACGATCTCGCGGTCGAACCGCCCCTCGGCCTGGGCGCGGGCCGCGCGGCGGTGGGACTCGAGGCTGAACTCGTCGAGGCGGGCGCGGCTCAGGCCCCACTTCCTGGCCACCATCTCCGCGGAGTTGCCCTGGTGGACCAGGTCGCCCGAAACGTGGTAGCGCTCCCGGAACCGCTCGCCGTACGGGAGCCCGGGGCCCGATCTGACGTTGGAGAACATCGGTACCCGGCTCATCGACTCGGTCCCCCCGGCGACGACGAGCTCGTGCACGCCGGACATAACGCCCTGGGCCGCGAAGCTCACCGCCTGCTGGCCGGAGCCGCACTGCCGGTCGACCGTGACGCCCGGCACGTCCTGCGACCAGCCCGCTCCCAGGGCCGCGCTGCGGGCGATGTTGAGCGCCTGCTCACCCACCTGGAGCACGCAGCCGAGGATCAGGTCCCCGACGAGCGAGGAGTCCACGCCCGGGCGGTCCAGGACCGCCTGGAGGATGACGGCCGCCAGGTCGGCCGGGTGGATGCCGGACAGGCCGCCGTCGCGCTTGCCGACCGGCGTGCGGACTGCCTCGACGATGACGGCGTCGCTGTCGCTGAGGGGATGCAGCATGGGATCTCCTGTACCGACCGGTCGATTGTTTGTATCATCCGAAGCCACGGCCGGCAACCGGTCCCGGAAGCTCGGCGGGCATCAGCAGGGGGCCGGGCGCGCGCAGCCCGGCCGGCAGCCACGGCCGCAGGGCGTGCCCGTCCCCCGCCCACCAGGGAGCGCGCACCCAGGCCGCGGCGGCGCCCAGCGCGTCCTTGTGCAGCCTCTCGGCCGGCCCGCACGCCAGCAGGGGGTCATCTCCCGCGCCGACGGCGGGGGCGGCAGACGACACGGCTCCCAGCCACGACCGGTTCAGCGCGGCACCCTCGGTCACCACGCGGGCCAGGTCGGCCCCCCAGCCGCCTGCCCCGTCGGCCGGGAGCAGGTGCAGCCCGCTGACCAGGCCGGGCGCCGCTGCGGCGGCCAGCACGGCGACGAGGCCTCCCGCCCCCTGCCCCGCCAGCAGGCACGGTTCGCCGACGAGCTCCCTGAGCACGCGCACCAGGTCGACGGCGAGGTCGCTGGCCCGGTAGACCCCGCCGGCCACCCAGGCGCTCGGTGCGTGCCCGCGCTGGGCATAGGACCATGCCCCCCAGGATCGCCGGGCGGAGTCGAGCCATCGCCGGCGCGCCCCGGGCGGGCTGCCGGGATCGTGGACGGCCACCACGGCGCGCGTACCCGGCGTCACCGCCAGCGGGACGCGCCCCGGGGTCCATCGCACCTCGGTCATGCCGGCGGCCCGCACGCCGGGCGCGCGGCATGGCGCAAGATCGCGGCCGCCACCTGGCCGGGGCGCTCCAGGTGCACGTAGTGGCCCGCTTCCTGGAGCCGGCAGTGCCAGTTCCCGGGCAGGGCCGCGATCGCGGCATCGCCGGGATAGCGCCCCCGCACCTGGGGGTGGTCCTGGGCCGCGCCGGTCACCGTGAGCACCGGATGAGGCAGCGCCGCCGTCAGGGCCAGCGGGTCGGCCGGCGGCGCGCCGGACAGGTCCCACGGCCTGGTCCACCCCACCAGCGCCGGGTCCACCCGCCACACGTAGCGCCCGTCCTGCTGGCGCGCCAGGTGCGGGGCCAGCCAGCGCAGCAGCGAGAGCGGGAGCCTCGGGTTGCTCGCCGCGCGCCGCTCCGCCACGGCGTCCAGGTCCGCGTAGGTGCGCAGCGGGCGGGCGCTCCCGCCCTGCCTGGCGAGCTGCGCCAGGGCGCCAGGCAGGGCGCCGCCCGGCAGCGACAACGGCGGCGCAACCGCGTCGAGGTTCACCGCGAAGCGCGCCAGCCGGGGCTCCAGCGCCAGCGCCTGCAGCACCTGGACGCCGCCGAACGAGTGACCGACCAGGCCCAGGGTCGCCCCGTCCGCCGCCCGCGCCGCCACCGCCCGGGCGACGGCGGCCAGGTCGGCCGCGTGGTCGTACCAGCCGTAAGCGTCCGCCCAGTCCGAACGGCCGTGGCCGGCGAAGGACAGCGCCACCAGCGCCAGCCCCGGGTCCTGCCGGCGCAGCGCCCCGGCCAGCGGCGCGAAGAACTCGGCGCAGTCGAGGAAGCCATGCGCGCCGACAAGCACGAGCCGGGCGGATGAGGCATCGCCCCACTCGCACAGCGATAGGGTCAGTCCCCGGGAGCGGATCGCCGGGCGCGCCCGCGGCGCGGGCCAGTCATGTCGCACGGAGCCCTCCCCGGTCCCGTGACGGGATCGCCGACGGTGACGCCGCCGACGGCCAGACGGAGAGGAACCCGGCCCCGTGCCCAAGCCACGCCGAGAGCTGCAAAGCCCCGCCGGCATCGCGGAGGCGGCGACCGAGCTGTTCTACCGGCAGGGGTACGAGGGCACGTCGATGCAAGACATCGCCGCCGCAGCGAAGATCAACAAGTCGAGCCTCTACCACCACATCCGGGGCAAGGAACAGCTCCTGGAGGCGATCTGCGGCCGGGCGTTCTCCGCGCTGACGGCCAGCCTGGAGCAGGCGGAGGCCAGCCAGGCCGGGCCCGGCGGGCGCGTGCTCGCGGCGTTCACCGGCGCTGTGCGCGCCGCCCTCGCTGACCCGCGCGGGACCAGCATCATCATCCGCCTCCAGGGCAAGACCGAGGTGGCCAGGCGCGTGCGCGACTGGCGGCGGGAGTACGAGCGCCGCTTCGCCGAGCTCATCGAGGCCGCCCAGCGGGCCGGGGAGGTCCGGACCGACATCGAGGCGCTGATGCTCGCCCGGCTGGTCCTCGGCATGGTCCACTGGGTCGTGGAGTGGTTCGAGCCGCGCAGCTCGCGCGGCGGAGCCTACTCCGCCCCCGTCGTCGAGGCGGCGGTGGCGGGGGTAGCGGCGTACGGCCTGGCGGGGGAGGGGGGTCACCTCAGCCTGGGCTGAGGCCCTCGGCGGACGCGCCGACGCGCCGCTCGCGCTCGCCCCAGTACCGGTCGCGGAGCACGGCCTTCTGGATCTTGCCGGTCGCGGACTTCGGCAGCGCATCCACGAACAGCAGCGCCTTGGGGACCTTGTACGCGGCCAGGAACTCCCGCGCCGTGCCGAGGATCCTGGCGCGGACCTGCTCGTCGTCGCCGGCGGCCTCCCGCGCCTTGACCACGAACGCGTGGACGGCCTCTCCCCAGCGGTCGTCGGGAACCCCGATGACCGCGCACTCCAGGACTTCCGGCGACCGGTACAGCGCCGCTTCCACCTCGCTGCTGTAGACGTTCTCGCCGCCGGAGACGATCATGTCCTTCTTCCGGTCGACCACGTAGACGTAGCCGTCCTCGTCCAGGTAGCCGATGTCGCCGGTGTGCAGCCAGCCGCCGCGCAGCGTCTGGGCCGTCAGCTCCGGCTTGTTCCAATAGCCCGCCATCACGTTCGGCCCGCGCGCACAGATCTCCCCCACTGAGCCCGGCGGCAGCGGGGTGTCGTCGTCGTCCACGATCCGCATGAGGTCGCAGTGCTGGGCGCGGCCGGCGGAGGCGATGCGGCGCCGCTCCGCCTCGGTGGCGTCCGGCGCCAGGCCGCGCCGGTAATCCGCAGCGGACAGGTAGGTGAAGTGGTGGGCCGCCTCCGTCTGCCCGAAGTACTGGACGAAGTCGCACTGCCACTCCTGGGAGGCCCGCCGCACGACCTCCGGGTTGATCGGCGCGCCCCCCGTCCCGCAGAGCACGAGCGAGGACAGGTCGCGGGGCTTGCCGCGCTGGGCATCCATGAGCAGGTTCAGCATGGTCGCGACCGGCACCGTCTTGGTCACCCGGTGGTGCTCGATGAGGTCCAGGCACAGGTCGGGGCTGAAGTCCATGATCACCACGTGGCAGCCGAGGAACCAGTAGGCAAGCGCCATGTTCAGGACGACGTGGAACAGCGCGCCGGTGACCAGGTACACGTCCTCGTGGCGGGCGTGGTCAGCGATGCCGAGGTGCACACACTGGACGAAGTTGTTCCGGTGCGTGAGCATCACGCCCTTGCTCATCCCCGTGGTGCCGCCAGTGTAGCAGATCCAGCAGACGTCGTCGTCGCCGATCTCCGGGGCCGGCGGCTCGCCGGTGCCCTGCCCGGCGAGCAGCGCCTCGTAATCGAGGTCGAACCCGTGGCCGACGCCGAAGCCGATGATCGCCCGCACCCCGGCGGTCGCGCCCGCGTCCCGCATGCCCCGGATCAACTCGGCGTACTGGGTGTCGCAGAGCAGGATCTCGCAGCCGCTGTCGCCGAGCACGTACTCGATCTCCGCGGGCGCGAACCGCCAGTTGATCGGCGAGTAGATCACCCCGATCTTCGCGCAGGCGAAGAATGCCTCGACGCACTCGATCCGGTTGCGGGCCAGCAGCATCACCCGGTCGCCCTGGGCCGCGCCCTGGGCCAGCAGCACCCGGGCGAGCTGGTTCACGCGGTCGTTGAGCTGCCGCCAGGTCCGCGACTCGATGTCCTCGCGGGACACGGCCAGGCCTCCCGGGTACTTGGCCGCGTTGAGCGCGGGGATGTCCCCTGTCTTGATCACCGGGGCGCCTCCTCCCGGGAGTCCGGCCGCAGCGGAATGGCGGAGAAGTCCGGAGCGCGCTTGCCGGAGAACGCCGCCAGGCCCTCGCCGTACTCGGGCGAGCCCATCAGCGAGGCCTGGAGCGTGGCCTCCTCGGCGCAGACCTGGTCGTAGCCCATCGTCATCGCCCGGCGCATGAACGCCTTCTCGGCCATGAACGCGTTCACCGGCCCCCGCGCGATGCGCCGCGCGAGGTCCAGCGAGCGGTCGCGCAGCCGGATGCCCGGGACCGACCGGTTGACCAGGCCCCACGCGGCGGCCTGCTTCCCGCGGATGATGTCGGAGGTGTAGACCATCTCCATCGCCCGCTGATAGCCGACGAGCCGGGGCAGGAAGTAGTGGCCGCCGGAGTCCAGTGCCACTCCCAGCCGCGCGAACGGCGACGACATCCGGGCGTTGTCGGCCGCGAGCACGATGTCGCAGGCGAGGGCGATCCCCAGGCCGATCCCCATCGCGGGGCCGTTGACGGCGGCGACGGTCGGCTTGCGGCAGTGGTAGACCGCCGCGAGCATGGGGTTCACGTGGTTGGCGATGATGTCGTAGGCGTCCTCGTCCGGCTCGGCGGAGGAGATGTCCCGCCCGGCCGAGAATGCCCGGCCCGCGCCGGTGATGAGGACGCACCGCACCTCAAGGTCCGCGTCGGCCGCCGCCATCGCGTCCCGGAGCTCGGCGACCATGGTCTCGTCGAGGCTGTTCATCTTGTCCGGCCGGTTGAGCAGGACCAGCAGGACGCCGTCGCGGTCGAGGTCGCAGGCGAGCGTGGTGTAGCCGTCATACCGTGTCATGTCACTCCTCCGGACGGCAGGCCTGCAGCACGCGGATCAGGACGTTGCAGGTCGTGCGGCCGTTCTGGTTCATCACGTCCCAGTCCAGGTCGACGATGCCGGTCCGGTCATCGCGGCGCTCGAGCCTGGCGATCCGGTTACGCACCCGGATGGTGTCGCCGATGAAGGTGGGGGCCGGGTAGCGCACCCGGTCGATGCCGTACTGGGCCAGGATCGCCACGCTCTCGGCGGGGACCACCAGGCCGCCCGCAATCGCCATCACCATCAGCCCGGGCGCCAGCCGCTCGCCGAACATCGACTCCTCGGAGTAGACGACGTCCGAGTGGATCGGGAACCAGTCGCCGGTGAACATGCACCAGGTCACGACGTCGGTCTCGGTGATGGTCCGGCCGCGGGAGATCTCCTCGTCGCCGACCGTCATGTCGTCGAACCACTTGTCCAGCAGGCGCTCTGGCATCGGCCCTCCTTCGCCGGTCCCGAGTATCGTACGACTGGTCGGTCAAAAACACCAGCCGGAGGTTCCCATGGCTGTCCATGTGAGCGGTCTCGGCTCCGCGGTCGCGGGCATCACCCTCGACGCGCCCGAGCGCCTGAACGCGTTCGGCCGCCAGGACCTGCGGGACCTGCACCGGGCACTCGGGGCCTGCGAGCGCGATCCCGGCGTGCGCTGCGTCGTGGTCGGCGGCCGCGGACGGGCGTTCTGCGCCGGGGCCGACCTGGCGTTCATCGAGGAGATCCGGCGCTCCCCCGCGGCTGGCCGCCCCGCCGCGCTGGCGCTCGCCCCGTCCGCCGTCCGCCGCCTTGCGGGGCTCGCCAAGCCGACGGTGGCGGCAGTGCGCGGGGCCGCCTTCGGCGGCGGCGCCTGCATCGCGCTGGCCTGCGACGACGTGGTCCTGGCCGAGGACGCCCGCCTCGGCCTGGTCTTCACCAGCCTGGGGCTGCCCGGCGGGGACAGCGCGGCGACCTGGCTGCTGTCCCGCCGGGTGGGGACGCACCGGGCCTGGCAGCTGCTCGCCCACGGAGCGGTCCTGACCGCGGCGCAGGCGCTGGGGCTGGGCCTGGCCGACGAGGTCGTCCCGGCCGACCGCCTGGAGGACGCGGCGCGGGAGCGCGCCCTGGCCTACACCCGCCGCTCCCCCGCGGCCCTGGCGGCCACCAAGCGGCAGGTGCTCCGCCTGGAGGGGTCGGGAGCGGCCCTCGACCGCGCCCTGGAAGAGGAGGAGGCCGAGATGGCCGCCGCGTTCGGCGGCCCCGATCTCGCCGAGGCGCTGGCCGCCCGCGCGGAGGGCCGCGACCCGCGCTGGCCGACGCCGGGTTGACATTATTGACCGGTCGGTACAAGACTGGCCCGGTGGACCTGGACCTGTCCGAGGACGAGGCCGCGCTCGCGGACCTGGCCGCCACCATCGCCCGGCGCGAGATCGCCCCGGTGGCGGCGCAGGCGTGGGCCGCGGGCCGCTGCCCGGTCGAGGTACTGCGCCGCATGGGCGAGGCCGGGCTGCTCGGGCTCCTGGTCCCCGAGGAGTGGGGTGGGGGCGGCGCTACGACGGTCGGGTTCGTGGCGGCCATGGAGCAGATCGGCAAGGCCGACCAGTCCGTCGCCGCGGCATGGCAGGCCCATTCCACGATCGGCAGCATGCCGCTGCTGCGCTTCGGCACCGACGAGCAGCGCGACCGCTGGCTCAGGCCGCTGGCGGAGGGGCGGGCGCTCGGCGCCTTCGGCCTCACCGAGCCCGGCGCGGGCAGCGACGCCGGGGCGGTCAGCACCCGGGCGGAGCGGCGCGACGGCGGCTGGCTCATCAACGGCCGGAAGATGTTCATCTCCAACGCCGGCACGCCGATGAGCTTCGGGGTGACGATCCTCGCCCGCCTCGGCGACGACGCCGGCCAGGATGGCCGGCCGGCGTACGCGAACCTGGTGGTGGAGAACGGCACGCCCGGCTTCAGCCTCGGACCGAAGCTGAACGGGATCGGCTGGAAGGCGCT
Organism: Actinomycetota bacterium; assembly: GCA_021324595.1. Taxonomy (GTDB): domain Bacteria; phylum Actinomycetota; class Actinomycetes; order Streptosporangiales; family Streptosporangiaceae; genus Chersky-822. The sequence continues at coordinate 10,422 of JAJPIV010000112.1, forward strand.
CGACACGCGCGAGCTCGTCTTCGAGGACGTCTGGGTCCCCGGCGACCACCTGCTCGGGAGCCCGGGGCGGGGCCTGTCGCAGTTCCTGTCGGTCCTGGCGGTCGGGCGGATCGCCGTGGCCGCGCTCGCGGTGAGCCTGTCCGCGGCACTGCTGGAGATGTCGACCGAGCACGCCCGCCGGCGCCGGCAGTTCGGGCGCCCGCTGATCGAGAACCAGGCGATCGCGTTCAAGCTGGCGGACATGGCGACCGAGCTCGAGGCCGCCCGGCTGATGACCTACCGGGCCGCCGCCCTGCGCGACGCCGGGCGGCCGTTCGAGCACGCGGCCGCGATGGCCAAGCTCAAGGCCAGCAGGACCGCCGTGGACGCGGCGCGGGAGGCGGTCCAGATCCACGGCGGATATGGCTACATGCTCGACACCGACGTGGCGCGCTTCTACTGCGACGCCAAGATCCTCGAGATCGGCGAGGGGACCAGCGAGATCCAGCAGATGGTGATCGCCCGCGGGCTCGCCTGACCCCGGCCGCGCCCGCCGGTGGTACCTTTCTGCCGGATCGGGAAGCCCACGCGAAGGAGCAGGGTGCCGGGGCAACGGGGCCAGCGCTGGCATGACCGCCGCACGTCGATCGTGGACGCCGCGGCGAGGCTGTTCGCCGAGCGCGGCTATCACGCCACCGGCACCGCCGAGCTCTGCGAGGCCGTGGGGCTAGGCAAGGGCTCCCTGTACTACTACGTGGAGTCCAAGGAGAACCTCCTCTACCTCATCCACGACCGGGTCATGAGCCAGGTGCTAGAGCTGGCCACCCGCATCTCCGAGATGGACGAGCCTGCGGGCGAGCGCCTGCGCCAGCTCGGCCGGGAGCAGATCGCGGTCATCGCCGCCTACCCCGACCACGTCTGGGTCTTCCTGCACGAGCACAGGGCCCTGACCGGCGAGCGCGCCCGGCGGTTCACCGCGAGCCGCCGGCAGTACGAGCGCCGCATCGAGAAGATCCTCACCGACGGCGTGCGCTCGGGCGAGTTCGCCATTGCCGACATCCGGATCGCGGCGCTCGCCTGGCTCGGGATGCACAACTACACGTACCTGTGGTACCAGCCGAGCGAGGCGCTGACCGTAGAGCGGCTCGCCGCCGAGTACTACGCGCTGTTCACCGACGGGATCAGGGCGCCGGGTGCCCGCCCGCCGGCGGGCCGACCGGGGCAGGGACGTCCGGCGCCCCGCTGACCGGCGCGGCTCCCCCGGTGGAACGCTTGTCCTTCAGCACCTCGAACGGCGTGCGGCACCGGTCGCAGTAGGCGGCGGACCGGCAGACCGCCGACCCGAACGGGCTCGCCGGGCGGACGTCGGGCGAGCCGCAGAACGGGCAGGCGACCTCCCCCCCGGCCGCCGGCGCCGCCAGCCCCGCGCCGGCCAGCGCCCGGCGCCCGGCCTCGGTCACGTCCGCTCCCGACCAGCCGCCCGCCCGCCAGGCGACCTCGCACTCCGCCACCCCGGGCAGCGCGGTGACGGACCGCCTGACCTCGGACTCCACCATCCACAGCGCCGGGCAGGCGAGGAAGGTCGGCACCAGCTCCACCACGGCACGGCTGCCGCGGACGGTGACCGCGCGCACCATGCCCAGGTCCACGATGCTCACCGGCAGCTCGGGGTCCTCGACCGCGGCGAGGGCCCGCATGACCTCCCGCTCCCGCGCGCGGTCCGGCGGGGGCACGGCGCTCACCAGCTCCCCGGCGCCGTCTGGTAGACGTCGCGCATCTCGTCCAGCATCGCGCCGAGCTGGTCCGCCCCGGCCTCCGGCGGGCCGTCGCAAAGGCTGAGCCCGAGCCGCTGGCAGGCTTCGCGCTCGGCGCTGGCCCACTCCCGGCGGGCCCGGCTCAGGGCCCCCTCCGGCAGGCCCAGCGCCCGCTCCGCCGCGCCGGGGCGCTCCGGCAGGAACGATGCCGCCGCGAGCGGCCACATCCGGTCCAGGGCTCGCTGGACCCGGGCCCGGGCGGCATCCGACCGGCGGCTGGTGGTGGCTAGCCACGTCCGCCAGAAGTCGAGGTGGTACCGCTCCTCGTGGGCCATCTCCGCCATCAGCGCGGCGACGCCGGCCGCCGTGGCGCGGGCGAGCACGGCGGCGCGGGCGTCCGCGGCGGTCTCGAACAGATACTGGCGGGCCAGCAGCAGCTCCCATTCCCGCGGGTAGGTGCGGGCCAGCAGGCCGGCGCGGAAGGCGGCCGCGGGCCGCTCGTAGACGAGGCGCTCGGCCTGCCCGGCGTCGGCGAACAGGCCGTAGAGCCGGCGGGCATGGCCGATCTCGTCCTGGCCCATCGAGGACATGGCGACGTTGATCTCCAGCTCCGGCCCCCAGCCGGCCACCGAGGTGAGCACGTGCCCGGTCAGCAGCTCGTCGTCGGCGAGCCAGGTCAGCGTCGGCTCAAGGTCCCCGTCGGCCGCCTCGGCGACCGCGGAGGCGGGCCTCACGCCGGCCCCGCGGATCTCGCCCGGGCCCCGCCGGAGCGCCGGTAGCCCTTCGCCCGGCCCGCGTCGAACACCTCCGGCGCCCAGTGACTGGCCAGCACGTCGGCCCTGTCGACGACCCACAGGCTGCAGCAGGCCTCGCGCCGCGCGAAGTGCTCCTTGGCGAGCACCATGGCGGCCGGGGCGTCGGGCGCCTCCACCTCGCCCACGTGCTGGTGCGCATCCCCCGGCGCCTTCTGCCGGAAGACCTCGAAAATGCGTAGGTACGCCACCTAGTCCTCCGCGAGCAGCCAGTCGTTGACCCTGCGGGCCGTGCGCAGGTCGCGCTGCAGGTCGGCTCCCACCGGGCTGCCGCCGCGCAGGAGCGAGGAGAACTCCGCCCAGTCGGGCTCGGTGTAGGCCCACTGCCCGGCCTCCTCGTCGCGCGCGAGGCTGTCGTCGGGGATCTCCAAGCCCATGGCCCGGATCTGCGGGACGAACTTCGTCAGCCACGACTGGCGCAGGTCCTCGTTCCGCGCCAGCTTGAGGCCGAAGGCCATCAGCGCCGGGCCATGCCGGGAGTTCTCGTCCCGCGGGCCGAACATCGCCAGGGTCCGCAGCCACCAGCGGTCCACCCCGCGCTGCACGGCGGCGCGCTGCCGCGGGCCGCCCGCCATCATCCGCCCGATGAGGTACCGGCCGCAGTGGTGATGGAACCCCTCCTCCTTGAGGATCTTCCGCATCGCCCGCGCGTACGGTCCGTAGCTGCTCCGCAGCAGCGTGGCCTGGCGCTCGATCTCGGCGCCGTCGATGAGCCAGGCCACGATCGCCGGGTCCACCCACTCGTCCCACGGGTAGTGGAAGATGTTCATGAACCGGGGCGGGCCGTCGAGGATCTGCTCGAGGTACTGGGCGCGCGACTTGCCGGTGAGGTCCTCGCAGACGCGCAGCAGCATCAGCCCGTGGCCGACCTCGTCCTGGGACTTGGCCGCGAACATCAGCTTGGCCTGCAGCGATGGCGCCCTGGGCACCCACCGGAACTCGTGCACGGGCCCGACGATCTCGCTCATCATGTGGAACTCGATCATCCGGGTGGCCGCCGCCCGGTAGTCGTCCGGGATGTCCTGCCAGGGCTCCACCTGGCCGGCCGGTACAGGGTGCTGCTGCGCCGGTGTCGTCACGAGTCCTCCCGACCGAACGGTTGGTACAAAGTATGCCCCGCCGTCGGCGGCCCGGTCAACGTGGGGCGCTCAGGCCGTGACGTCCACGAGGATCTTGAGGCCGGCGTGGGCACCCGCGGCCATGGGCTCGAACGCCGAGCCGACCACGTCGGCGAGCGGCACGACCGCGGAGACGAGCGGCCCCGGGTCGATGGAGCCCGCGGCGACCAGGCCGACCACGCGGGGCAGGTCCCGGTTGTAGCCGAGCGAGCCGACGATCGTCCGCTCGTACGCGGTCACCGCTGCCGGGCGCACCTCGGCCGCCCCGTGCCCGACGCCCAGCAGCACGACCACGCCGCCGCGCCGAGCCGCCTCCACCGCCCCTGCGACCGCAGCCGGGACGCCCGTGCACTCGAACACGACGTCCGGGCCCACCCTGCCACAGCGCAGGAAGACCTCGCGGCGGACGTCGTCGGCGGTGGGGTCGAACGCCTGCGCCGCGCCGAGCCGCAGCGCGCTCTCGCGGCGGGCAGGAGCCGGGTCGCTGGCGTAGACCGCGGCGGCGCCCGCAGCGCGGGCGACGAGCACGACGGCGGCGCCGATCGGGCCGGCGCCGACGACCAGGACCGTGTCGCCGACGCCGACGCCTCCGCGGCGCACGGCGTGCAGGGCGACCGCGAGCGGCTCGGCCAGGGCGGCGACCGTGTCGCCGACCTCGTCGGGCAGCGGCACGAGCCCCTCGGCCGGGACGGTGACCAGGGGCGCGAGCGCGCCGTCGGAGGCGAGGCCGACCGATCCCCCCAGCCGGCAGATGTGGTAGTCGCCGCGCAGGCACCAGTAGCAGGTCCCGCACCGCCAGCACGGGTCGACCGCGACCCGCGCGCCCACCAGGCCCGCCGGGCCGCCCGGGCCGATCGCCGCCACCATGCCGCTGAACTCGTGGCCGAGCACCACCGGCGGGGCCTTCCCGGTCAGCGGGTGGGCGGACGGGCGGATCAGCACCGGGCCCTCGGCGAACTCGTGCACGTCGGTGCCGCAGATGCCGCAGAAACGCACCGCCACGACGGCCTGGCCCGGCCCGGGGTCACCCGGCTCCGGGACGTCCTCCACTCGCAGGTCGCCCGCGGCGTGCCACACGGCCGCTCTCATCGGCGCCGCTCCCGTCCCGTCCCGGCGCGCCCGGGCCTTCCCGGGGCGGCCCGGGCGCGCCGTCTTTTACCGAACAGTCGGTACACTACAAGGATGGAGCGAGCCGATCCAGGGGCGGGTGCCGCGTTCCCGCGGCCCCTCCCGCCGCTGCCGGACCTGCTGGAGATGTACCGGCGGATGCTGCTGATCCGCGCCTTCGAGGAGCGGGCGGCTGCCCTGTACCGCGACGGCGACATCCCCGGCTTCGTGCACCTGTCGGTGGGCCAGGAGGCGTCCGCCGTGGGCGCCTGCTGGCCCCTCGGCCCCGGGGACGTCATCACCTCCACCCACCGCGGTCACGGCCACTGCATCGCCAAGGGCATGGAGGTCGCGCCGATGCTCGCGGAGCTGATGGGGAAGACCACCGGCACCAACCGCGGCATGGGCGGGTCCATGCACATCGCCGACCCGCGCCTGGGCGTGTTCGGGGCGAACGGCATCGTGGCGGCGGGCCTGCCGATCGCGGTGGGCGCCGCCGCCGCCATCAGGCTCAAGAGGGGCTGTGAGGTCGTGGTCGCGTTCTTCGGCGACGGTGCCACCGCCCAGGGCGCCTTCCACGAGGCCGTCAACCTCGCCGCCCTGTGGCGGCTGCCCGTCCTGTTCTTCTGCGAGAACAACGGGTACGCGGAGTTCTCCAGGACCTCCGACCAGCATCCCGTCTCGCTCGCGCAGCGGGCCGCCGGCTACGGCCTCGGGTTCGATCGGGTGGACGGCGACGACGTGCTGGCCGTGGCGGACGCCGCCGCGGCGGCCTGCGGCGAACTCCGGGCGGGGCGCGGGCCGCGCATGATCGAGGCGATGACCCACCGGCGGCGGGGCCACTACGAGGGCGACCCGCAGCGCTACCGGGTCGAGGAGGAGCCGCCCGGCAGCGACCCGATCCTGCTACACGAGGCCCGCCTCGCCGCCGCCGGCGCGGCGCCGGTGGCCGTCGCCCGGATCCGCGCGGCCGTCGGGCGATTGCTGGCCGACGCCGAGGCCGCCGCCCGCCGCGCCCCGGACGCCGACTGGGAGACCGCCGCCGCGCTGGCGCTGCCGCGGGCGGAGGACCCCGGCCGCGACCTACACCCCGGCCGCGACCTACCCCGCCCCGGCGGCCCTCCCCTGGCCAGCTGCCTCCCGCCCGCCGGGGTCGGCCGCGGGACGTTCCGCCTGACGGACGCCGTGCGCGAGGCGCTCGCGCGCGAACTGGGCGACGATGAGCGCGTCTTCCTGGCCGGCGTCGACGTCGGCGCCGGGGGCAACGTCTTCGGCATCACCCGCGGGCTGCATTCCCGCTGGCCGGACCGGGTGCTGGACACGCCCATCTCCGAGACCGCGATCGTGGGCCTGGCGGTCGGCGCCGCCATGTCGGGCCTGCGGCCGGTCGTCGAGCTGATGTACCTGGACTTCGTCGGCGTCTGCTTCGACCAGATTCTCAACCAGGCCGCGAAGATGCGCTTTATGACCGGCGGCGCCGCGGCCCTGGGCTTGACGATCCGCACCCAGTTCGGGGCCGGCCGGTCCTCGGGGGCCCAGCACTCGCAGAGCCTGGAGGCCCTGCTGGCGCACGTCCCGGGGCTGAAGGTGGTGATGCCCCGGACCCCCGCGGATGCCTACGGGCTGCTGCGCGCGGCGATCAGGGACCCGGCTCCGGTGGTCTTCATCGAGAACCGCCTGCTGTACGGGACCAGCGGGGAGCGCCCGCCCGGGGACCACCTGGTCCCGCTCGGCCAGGCCGCCGTCGTCCGGCCGGGCACCGACGTGACCGTGGTCTCGTGGTCGCGGATGTGCTCGGAGGCCCTCGCCGCCGCGGAGGACGTCGCCGCCGAGGGGATCTCCGCCGAGGTCATCGACCTCAGGACGATCACGCCGCTGGACCGGGCCGCGATCGTGGCCTCGGTCCGCCGCACGTCGAGGCTCGTCATTGCCCAGGAGGCCGTCACCGAGTTCGGCGTCGGCGCCGAGATCGCGGCGACGGCGGCGGACTCCGCGATCTGGAGCCTGGACGCGCCCGTCCTGCGGGTCGGCGCCCGGAGCAGCCCGGCCCCGTACGCGCCGGCCGCCGAGCGCCGCTGGCTGCCGGGCCGCGCCGACATCGCCGAGGCGATCCGCGCGGCCGCCCGCGCCTGAGGGTCAGCCATGGGCGAGCCGGGTGGCCGCGTCCAGCCGGATGACCTCGCCGTTGAGCATCGGGTTCTCGCAGATCGCCTGGACCAGCTTCGCGAAGTCGGCCGGGGTGCCCAGCCGCTTGGGGAAGACGTGGATGTCTGCCAGGCGCTGCCGGAGCTTGTCGCTGGCCGCGGCCAGCATGCCGGTGTCGAAGATGCCCGGGCAGACGCACACCACCCGGATGCCGTGCGAGGCAAGGTCCCGGGCCAGCGGGAGGGTCATGCCGATGACGCCCGCCTTCGAGCTCGAGTAGGCGGCCTGCCCGGCCTGGCCCTCGTAGCCCGCGATCGACGCGACGTTCACGATGACGCCGCGGCAGCCGTCGGCGTCGGGCTCGTTGCCGCTCATCACCCGGGCGCTGTTGCGCACCACGTCGAAGAGGCCGATCAGGTTGATGCCCACGACGCGGGCGTAGGTCTCCAGCGGGAACATTGACCCGTCGTGGTCCAGCACCCGGGCCGCATCGGCCACCCCGGCGCAGTTCGCCGTGAGGTCGAGGCGGCCGAACCGCTCGACCACCCCGTCAACCGCAGCCCGCACCTGCCCGGGAACCGTCACGTCGGCCGGCAGGAAGGCGGCCGAGCTGCCCAGCTCCGCCGCCAGGGCCTCCCCCGCGCTCGACGGGAGGTCGACGATTCCCACCTTGCCCCCTGCCGCCACCACGGCGCGGGCCGTGCCCGCGCCGAGTCCCGAGGCGCCGCCCGTGACGAGCGCGACCGCATCCGCGAACTGCATGTTCCCTCCCTGCTGCGCACCGCCCTGGGCTGTCCGGTGAGCGGCCAGTATAGTACCGACCGGTCGGTCGCACTCGCGGCGGGCCGACCACCGCGGGCCAGCGGGGCGCCGCAAATGGTGCCGGGCAGCCGGGACCTCCGGGCACTGATCGACACGGCATCAGGCGCGGGTCTACGACCACTGGCTCGGCGGCAAGGACAACTTCGCCGCCGAGCAGGCGCTGGCTGCCGATCCGGGCTGCGGCGCGGCGTCCGGGCCCAGCGGGCGTTCCTCGCCGCCGCGGTCCGGCACCTGACCCGCATGGTCGGCATACGGCGTTCCTCGGCATCGGCACCGGCATTCCCACGGCCAGCAGCACCCCACGAGGTCGCCGAGGCTGCCGACCACGGCGCCCCGGTCGTCTACGTGGACTGACGTCGGCGGGAGCCCTTCAGATCCGCGCGCTGGCCATCAGCGCCGCGACAGAGATGGGCCGGAACCGGGTGCGCGAGCTGAACCGGAGGAGCATGTCGCCGCGCTGGTCGCCGAGGCGCTGGCCGGGCTGCGGCTGGCGCTGTGGGGGAGGCCACCGCCGCAGGACGCCGTTGCTTGCTGTCCTGGCCGGCGTCGCCGCATCCGGCAGCATCTGCTGTGCGCGGCTGCGATCTCGGCGCCGCGGCGATGACCGCCGCGGCGCAGGGGACCTACTCCGGACGGCGACAGCGGGCCGTCGCGGCCCGTCCGCCGCCCACCAGCCTGGTGCCGTCCGGTAGGCGTCGTCAGCCTCAGCCGCCGTAGAGGTCCTCGAAGTTCTGGTGCAGGATCCGGTTCTTCAGCTCCTCGCTGACCGGCTGGCCTGCGATCTTGTAGTACTCGCCCCAGAAGTCGCTCCACGGCTCGTCGGAGGCGAACAGCACCCGGTCGGCGCCGACGCCCCGCCGCTCGATCTCGGTCAGCAGCCACCGGACCCCGAACCCGATCGCCCAGGTGGTGTCGGTGTACACCTGGTAGCCCTGCTCGACCCAGTCCAGGAACCGGGGCACCAGGCGGATGTGACCGCTCACCCCGCCGCCGAAGTGCACCAGGTAGGTCTTGACCTCCCGGGCATACCGCTCGACCAGGGGGATGTAGTTGTTCAGGTCCGAGGTGCCGCCGGGGCTGGTGTGGAAATGGAATACCAGGTCGTGCTCGCGGGCCGCCGCGAAGCAGGCCTCGGCGATCTCCCGGGTCTCCTCGTCCCAGGTGCCCGGGTCGGGGTTGCCGCCGAGCAGGAACGTGGTCTTGAGCGCGACGATGCCGTCCTCACCCGCGTGCCGCAGCGCCTCCAGGGTCATCTCCTTGTTCTGCGGCAGGAACGACACCCACAGCCCGCCCTTGATCCGGTCGTGGGCCTTGACCGTGTCGAGCACCAGCGGGTTCAGCGAGAACGGCTGGCCCTGCACCGGGATCCCGTAGTTGGGGAGCACGAGGGCACGCTCAACCCCGAGATCATCCATGTGCCGCCGGTAGTCATCGCTGGTGGCGAACTCGTACACGGTCGGCTTGACCGGCTCCTTCAAGTCGTAGAACTTCCACGCGTCCATCGCCCCGATGTGCGAATGCCCGTCGATCGTCCGCCGCGGCACTCGATCACCTGCCATCTGACCCGCTCCCTCCTGCTGCTGTGCCGCAGATCCCCACCTGCGGACCGTTGCCGTGCACGATCACCATCCGCCGGCTGGGCACCTGGAAGAGTCGGATAGGTGATGGAACGTCTAGAATAGTAAACGCGGCGCACGGCTGGCGCAATGGCCTCGCCTGGGCCGGCCACCCCGCGGCGGCCGCGGCCTGCGCGATGCGGTACCGGCATGTCGCCGCCTCCGTGACAGGCTGAAGGCCCGGACCCCCCGCAACGCCGGCGGTCGCCAGCGTCAGAGGTCCCGGCGATACTGGAGCACGTGCTTGCGGCTCCGCGCGGACGGCTGGTCGGCCGCGACGCCGAGCTGGGCCGGCTGCTCGGCCTGCTCGGCGAGGCGGCGGCGGGCCGTCCCGTGGTCGCGATGCTCAGCGGCGACGCCGGGGTCGGCAAGACCCGGCTGGTCACCGAGGTGGCCATGCTGGCGGAACGGCAGGGGTTCACGGTGCTGGCGGGCCGGTGCGCCGGGCTCGGCGAGGCGGTGCCCTACCTGCCACTGGCCGACGCGCTGCGGGACGCGGTAACCGGGCCGTCGCCGGGCGGGGCGCTGCTGGACGCGCTCGCGGCCCGGCCGGTGCTGTCCCGGCTGCTCCCGGACCGGGACGACAGCCAGCCCGCCGGCGGCGACCTGCCCGGCCTGGTGCAGCAGCGGCTGTTCGGCGCGGTACTCGGGCTGCTGGCCGAGCTGGCCGCGGCCAGCCCGGTGCTGCTGATCCTGGAGGACCTGCACTGGGCGGACAGGTCGACCCGCGACCTGGTGACCTTCCTCGGCCGGATGCTGCATTCCGGGCCGATCGCGATCGTGGCCACCTACCGCGCCGACGACCTGCACCGCCGGCACCCGCTGCGGCCGGTGGTCGCCGAGCTGCTCCGGCTGCCGGCGGTCAGCGCGATCGAGCTGGGGCCGCTGGCGCCGTCGGCCATCGCCGAGCACCTGACCGCGTTGGCGGAGCGACCGCTGGACGCGGCGACCGTGAGCAGGCTGATCACCCGGGCAGAGGGGAACGCGTACTACGCCGAGGAGCTGCTCGCCGCCTCAGCCGTCGGCTCACGGCTGCCGGCCGGCCTCGCCGACCTGCTGCTGGCCAGGGTGGAACGGCTGTCGGCCAATGCCCAGCAGGCGCTGCGGGCCGCCGCCGTGGCCGGCCGCCGGGTCGACGACGAGCTGGCCCGGTCCGCCTCCCAGCTGGACGACGCCAGCTATGACCAGGCGATCCGGGAAGCCGTCGCCCATCAGCTTCTCGTGCCGGAGGGGGACGCGGGCTACGCGTTCCGGCACGCGCTGCTCCGCGAGGCGATCTACGCCGACCTGATGCCGGGCGAGCGGACCAGGCTGCACGCCCGGCTGGCCGAGCTGCTGTCCGACGAGCGGCGGCTGGCCGAGGTGCCCGGCACGGCGGCAGAACTCGCGCACCACTGCCTGGCCAGCCACGATATCCAGGGCGCGTTCACCGCGTCGGTGCTGGCCGGGCGGGAGGCGGAGCGCCTGGCAGCGCCCGCCGAGGCGCACCGGCACTACGACCAGGCGCTCGCCCTCTGGGAGCGGGTGGAGGACCCGGAGAACGCCGGCGGGCTCGGGAGGGGAAGGCTCGCCTTCAAGTCCGCGATCAGCGCCGCGGACGGCGGCGACCTGGCCCGCGCCGTGGGCCAGCTGCGGCGGCTGGTCGCCGCCCTCGGCCCGGACACCGACCCGCAGCTGCGCTGCCGGGTGCATGAGCGGCTGTCCTACTTCCTCAATGACCTCGGTGACGGCCCCGGGGCGGTGAGCGCAGCCGAGGCGGCGGTCGCGGTGCTGCCCGCCGACCCGCCGGCCTGGCAGCGCGCCAGGGCGCTTGCCACCTACGCCAGGGCGCTGCTGTCCCTGCCGGATCACGCGCAGGCGGCCGTGCGGGCCAACGAGGCGATGGCTGCGGCGCGCGCGGCGCGCGCGCCGTGGGTGGAGGCGGACGCGCTGGTCACCCTCGGCCTGATCAGCGAGCGCACCGGGCGGATCGGCGTCGCCCTGGACCAGTTCACCCGGGCGCACCAGCAGGCGATGGAGGCCAAGGGGCTCGGCGTCGAGCTCCGGGCGGCGTTCATGCTGGCCAGGGTTCACCTTGAACAAGGCGACCTGGCCGAGGCCGCCCAGGTCGCGCACCAGGGCACGACCCGGGCTCAGCGGGCCGGGCTGGGGCTCGCGCCATACGGATACGACCTGCAGTACCTGCACTACCTGACGCACTTCGCCGACGGCGACTGGGACCACGCGCAGGAGATCGCTGACGGATTCACGGTCCGGGTGACGAGCCTGCCTGAGGCCAGGCTGTCCGCGATGGCGCTGTTCCTGGCCGTGGCCAGGGCGGACGCCGTGGTGGACGAGCGGGTCCGCTGGCTCGGGCCGATGTTCGAGCAGGACCGGTTCGTCGAGTACCTGGTCCAGGGGGCCCTGGCCGAGCACGCCCTGTGGCGGGGCGATCCCGAGGCAGCGGTCAGGCTGGCCCGTGCCGCGCTCGGCGCGCTGGCAGCCGACCGCGCGCAGGAGCCAGGCCCCCAGGCAATCCGGGTCGCGGCGGTGGGGCTCGCCGCGCTCGCCGACCAGGCGGCCCAGGCACGCGCGGCCGGTGATGGCGCCCGGGCCGCGGCGCTGGCCGGCCAGGCCGAAGAGCTGATCGCGACCGCCAGGGACGGGGCGGCCCATCGCGGTCGCCCCGGCTTCGTGCTCGGCATCGACGGACGCGGCTGGCTGGCACGGGCGGAGGCGGAGTGGCGGCGCTGCCAGGGCAGCAACGACCCTGGTGCGTGGCGGGCGGTCACGGCCGCGTTCGGCCCCGGGTTCGCCTACGAGGCCGCGCGGTCGCGGTGGCGGCTGGCCGAGGCGCTGGCCGAGGCGGGGGACCGGGACGCGGCCCGGCGGGAGTGGCTGCCCGCGGTGCGGGCGGCCGCCGGGCTACGCGCCGCACCCTTGCAGGAGGCGCTGGCGGACCTCGGCCGGCGGGCGCGGATCGGCGGCGCGGACGGCGACCAGGGCGCTCGGGCCGGTCCCATCGCCGGGCTGACCGACCGGGAGCGCGAGGTTCTCCGGCTGCTCGCAGCCGGGCGCAGCAACCGGGAGATCGGCGCGGAGCTGTTCATCTCGCCGAAGACCGCCAGCGTGCACGTGTCGAACATCCTGGCCAAGCTTCGCGCGTCCAGTCGCACCGAGGCGGCTGCGGTCGCTCACCGCGAGGGCCTGTAGCGCAGGGGCGGCCTGCGGGACGGCGACGGACCGTGGGACGGCGGTGGCCTGCGGGGTGACAGGGGCCCGCGGCGTGACAGGAGCCTGAGGCGAGGCGGAAGCCCGCCGCGCGGCGCAGGCCGCCCGCGGGCCGTGGTGTCCAGGGCCGCCGCGCCGGGGACCCCGCCGCGCCGGGCGCGGCGGGCCTGACGAGCCCGCCGCGCCCCGGCAGCCACCGCCCGCATGTCCCTGACGTGCTCGGCGGCAAGCTGTGCGACCAGTTCCGGATGCAACTGCATGGCGACCTCCATGGGCGTCCGGGCCGACCTGGCCCGGCACCGTCCAGGCTCGCCGTAAGGCCCCCCTTGCCGCATCGGACAGATGCCCTAACGTCCCGGCCCCGGCGCCTTAGGCGCGGGCGTCATCACCGCGCCGCGGCGCCGTTGCCGCCGAGGCCGGCTGGGGTGCCAGATCGCCGAGCCACCGGGCCGGAACTGGTCCCCGTAGGCATGCGGAACGGCCTGCATCCGGGAACCCGGCCGGTCCTCGCGAGTGCCCGGGCGCCCGCCGGGACCCGCCCGGGGCCCGGCTCCTAGCCGGGGTGCCCGGCGGCCTGCTCGGTGGCCAGCCGCCGGAAGGCGGCGCGGCGGGCGCTGTGGATGTGCCGCCGGGCCGCGGCCTTGGCCCGGGCCGGGTCCCTGGCCAGCAGGGCGGCGATGATGTCGGAATGCTCGCGGACCGACCGGGCCGGGCGGCCGGCGATGGCCAGGGTGGTCTCCATGCTGCGCTCGAGCATCTCGTGCAGGACGGACTGGGTCATGGCGAGGAACCGGTTGCTGGCGAACTCGGCGATCTGCAGGTGCAGGCGCGCGTCCATGGCCTGGAGCTCGGCGGGCGGCCTGCCGGCCAGGACGGCCTGCTCCAGGCGCTCGAAGGTCACCACCAGCTGCTGCAGCTGCTCGTCGCTGGCCGCGATCGCGGCCCAGCCCGCGGCCGGGACCTCGAGCACCTCGCGCATGGCGAACAGCTCGTCCAACCCGACCTCGCGCAGCCGGGCGAACCGGCGCACCGCCAGGTCGTCCCCGCCCGGCGCGGCGACGAACACGCCCTTGCCGTGCCGCACGCCGATCACGCCGCGGGCTTGCAGCGAGCGCAGCGCCTCGCGGACCGACGCGCGGCTGACCCCCAGCAGCTCGCACAGCTCGCGCTCGCCGGGCAGGCGGTCCCCGGAGGACATGCCGTTGCCCTCGATGTAGCGCTCGATCTGGTCGGCGACCCGGAGGAACAGCGGGCTGTCCGCCCCGATCCACCGCCACCCGACCCCCATGGCCGTGCCCCCGGCCGAGGGGGTGCCCGCTGCCGCGGGGTCACCGGCTGCCGGGGAGTGGCCGGCTCCTGCGCGGCGGACGGCTGCCCGGGGATGGCCGGCTGGCGGGGGGGCGCCGGCCTGCGCGGCAGCGCCGGCCCCGCTGGCATCGCCGCCGCCTGCGGCGGGTGTCACCGGGGCCGGATCGGCACGCTGCGACAACGAGCGCTCCTACGCGCTTGGGAACAGGCGGGTCGGCGCGAACTCCCGGTGTCCGAGGACCTCGGCGCAGGTCAGCCGGCCATTGATCGTGCGGTCGATGACATTCTCCAGCCTGTCACCGGCCTCTGCCAGGCTGTAGTCCAAACTCAGCAGGCCGGAGACGTCGACGTCGATGTGCTCGCTCATGGTGGCCACCGTCACCGGGTTCGCGCTGATCTTGATGACCGGCTCGACCGGGTGGCCGACCACGTTGCCCTGGCCGGTGGGGAACAGGTGAATGACCGCGCCCGCGGCCGCGGTGAGCGTGATGAACTCGGCCGCGGCGCACGAAGTGTCCATGAAATTCAGGCCGGGCACCGTCGGCCGCTCGCCCGGGGCGAGCGCGTCCACGACCGGGAAGGTCCCGGTCTTCTCGATGTTGCCGAGCGCCTTCTCCTCGATGGTGGACAGGCCGCCGCGGATGTTCCCCTGCGTGGGCTGGGAACCGAGGAGGTTCGCGCCGGTTCGCTCGACCATGGCGACGTAGTCGTCGTAGAAGCGCTGGAACTTCTCGCGGACCTCGTCGGTGGCGCAGCGCGCCGCGATGAGATGCTCGCCGCCGGTCAGCTCGGTGGTCTCGCCGAAGATGACCGTGCCGCCCGCGGCGATGTGCCGGTCCACGGCCTGCGAGGTCGCGGGATTGGCGCCCAGGCCGCTGGTGGTGTCGGACTCGCCGCACTTGATGCTCATGAGCAGCTCCCCGCGCTCGATGGGCTCTCTGACCAGCTCGCTCGCATCCTGCATCATCTGCGCGGCCCGCCGGGCCGCCATCTCGAGCACTCGCAGGTCGCCGTTGCGCTCAATCGAGAACTGCGCGACCGGCTTTCCCGTCTCCGCGATGCCCGAGGCGATCCGCTCGGTCCAGGCGGGCTCGATGCCGATGACGATCGCGGCGGCGACGTTCGGGTTGGCGCCGGTGCCGATCAGGGTGCGGAAGAACAGCTCCAGGTCGGCGCCGAACTGCAGCCTGCCGTACGGGTGCGGCAGGGCGAGCGCGCCGGGGACCGCCCTGGCCGCGGATTCGCTCACGGCGTTCGACAGGTCATCCACGGGGATGATCAGGACGTGGTTGCGGATCCCGACGCGGCCATCGGCCCTGCGGTAACCGGTCAGACGCTGGTGCGCCACCGCGCGCTCCTCAGGTTGTGGGTATGGACGAGGCTCCCGCGGGCGATCGGCAGCCGGGCAAGGCCGATGGTGACGCTGTACTCGGTCACCTCGCCATCCGGGGCGATGTCGCGCAGCGCGATCTTGTGCCCGAGCGGTATGGCCTCGCGGACATCGACGCTGAATCGCTCGCCGGTCGCCAGGCACGCGCCGACGGCAGGCCCCGGCTCTGTGTCGCGCACGGCCACCGCGACGTCGTCGCCGTCGTGATGAGCCAGGAAGGCGACGCGGTCCACGGGTGGCGGAGACGTGGTGTCCGGCATGTGACCTCCGTGGTCAGACCTCTTCTGTATGCCGCCGTCACAGTAGGGGCCTCAGCCCCGGCCTGTCAACCAATGCGCCTGCAACCTGCGATCTCGCACGCACGGGCGGATTCGCCCGAGCGGGGCGTTGACAGCGCGGCGGCCCAGAGGTTAGTGTCCCGGCACCAAATGGTCAGACCTTAGATGACCTGTCCACTGGCGGGCTGCGAAAGGGAGGCGGTCACGTGGCAGAGCAGGCCGGGGCACGCGCCGGCGTCACGGCCGCCGGGTCCGAGCCGGCGGCGGGCGCGGCCGGGCCTGCCGCCGCGGGAGGCGGCCGCATCGAGTGCGAGAGCGTCTACAAGTGGTTCCCCGGCGGGATCGTCCTGGAAGACGTCAGCCTAGCGGTGGACTCGGGCCAGTTCGTCTGCATCGTCGGGCCCTCCGGATGCGGCAAGACCACGCTGCTGCGGATGATGGCGGGGCTCGCTGAGCCGGACCACGGCCGGGTCACCATCGGCGGGTCGACGGTGACCGGGCCCGATCCGCGCGTGGCGGTCGTGTTCCAGCACTTCGGCCTGTTCCCGTGGAAGAGCGTCTACCGCAACGTGGCGCTGCCGCTGCAGCTTGCCAAGGTCGCGCGCGACGAGCTGGACAGCCGGGTGACCGAGGCGCTGCGCGCCGTCGGCCTGGCGGGCCACGAGCGGAAGTTCCCCGCCCAGCTGTCCGGCGGGATGAAGCAGCGCGCGGGCCTGGCCAGGGCCCTGGCCGCCGCCCCCGACGTGCTCCTGATGGACGAGCCGTTCGCGGCGGTGGACGCCCAGGTGCGCGAGGTGCTGCAGGAGGACCTGCTCGCGCTGCGGGACCGGCTGCGCCAGACGATCGTGTTCATCACGCACAGCATCGACGAGGCCATCACGCTCGGTGACCGCATCCTGGTCATGGATGCCAGGCCCGGGCGTGTCGTGCGCGACATCACGGTGCCCATCGAGCAGCCCCGCACCATCTCCCAGGTCCGCCACCACCCCGCCTACGCCGGGCTGCGGGACGAGATCTGGGGCCAGCTCCGGCAGTCCGCCATCGACCGGGCAGGTGACCAGTGATCGATCCGGCAAGCACCACGCCCGCGCCCCTCGGCCCGGCGGCGGGCGCCCGGCCCGCGGGCACGGGCCCGGGAGGCACGGGTGCCGGCGGCCCGGGCGCCGCAGGCACCCGGGAGCAGATCGACGCCGCCATCGCCGAGCGCCGGCGCCGCCGGGAACGCCGTGAGCGCCGGGTCTACCGCGCCATCCGGATCGGCTCGCTGGTCGTCGTCCTCGCCGCCTGGCAGTGGTACGGCATGCACTCGATCTCGATCATCTTCGACCCGATCACCACGGTCCTCGCCGCGCTGGGTCACCTGTGGACCCAGGGCGGCCTCCCCGGCGCGATCTGGTACAGCCTGTGGACGTTCGTCCTCGGCTACCTCAGCGGGCTGATCGCCGGCGTCGTCATCGGCATGTGCGTCGGCGCCTACCAGAAGGCCGAGGCGGCCGTCGGCCTGTACCTGCAGGCCCTGTACGCGACGCCGATGGTGGCGGTCGTCCCGCTGCTGAGCATCTGGTTCGGGTTCGGCGTCCTCACCCAGGAGCTGATCATCGCGCTGTTCGTGCTGTTCCCCAGCGTGGTGACGGTCTCCTACGGAGTCCGCAACCTCGACGCCGACCTGCTCGAGGTCGCCAGGTCGCTGCGGATGAGCCGGATGAACCTGTGGCGGCACGTGCTGATCCCCGGCACGGTCCCCTACATCGCGGCCGGCGCCGCCCAGGGCGTCGCCATGGGCCTGGTCGGCATGTTCATCGCCGAGATCTTCACGCAGCTGTCCGGGCTCGGGAACCTGCTGCAGACCGCGGCGCAGACCTACCACACCGATCAGGCGCTGGCCGTGATCGTCGTGATCATGACGCTGGGCGTGCTGCTGCGCGCCCTGATCACCGTCGTCCAGCGCAAGGTCGCGCCGTGGGCGAAGTAGCACCTCCCCGCGCCCGCATCCCGGTCCGCTCCCGCCAACCCCGCACAACGATGAGAGGTACCCCCATGAAAGTCACTGACGGCTCCTCACGCGCGGCCCGGCGCGGCCGTGGCGGCCGCTACGGCCAGGCCGCCGCCGCCGTAGCTGCCGCCGCCGCCTTTGCGCTGGCCCTCAGCGCCTGCGGCGGCGGCTCGGGCGGCTCGGGCGGCTCGGGCGCCAACGGCTGGGCCACGGTCAACGTCGGCATCGCGCTGTCGCCCCCGAAGGCAATCTTCATGGGGCCCTACGTCGCCCAGGCCGAGGGCTTCTTCGCCAGGGAGCACCTGCACGTCAAGTTCATCAGCATGCCCAACGGCCTGCAGACCGAGCTCGGCACCACGGCGGGGAGCATCGACTTCGGGTTCAGCTCGGCGAGCGATTCGATCGAGGCGGCCGCGCAGCACGCGCCGATCCACGCGATCTGGTCGTACGGCACCAAGCTGGACACCCAGTGCATCGGCGCGCCGGGCATCAAGTCCGCCAGGGACCTGATCGGCAAGCCGGTAGGCTCCACGGGGACCGACGGCTTCTCGATCACCTTGCTCCAGGCCTGCCTGGAGCCGGCCGGGGTGCACCTGAGCCAGGTCAAGCCGATCAACATGACCCGCTCGGAGTTCGTCCCCGCCATGGTCGCGGGGAAGATCGACGCGGCGGTCTTCCACGCCGATGACGCCTACGTGATCACGCACCAGCTCAAGGGCGCCTCCGTCCTGGAGTCGGAGTACAAGACCATCCCCCAGTGGTGGTACGGGGGCGTGAGCATGCTGGACGCCTACGGCAAGGCCCACCACGACGTGGTCGTCCGCTTCCTGATGGCGATGATGCTGGCGGACCGCTGGATGAACAACCCGGCGAACAACGCCGCGCTGGTGGCGCTGGCGGTCAAGACCACCCAGGAGGACCCGGCGGCCGTGGCGTACGCCATCAGCTTCCTGCGCAAGTCGGGCACCTGGCCCGACAGCGTCGGCCTTGACCCGGCGCAGGTCAACTACACGGCGGGGATCCTGGCCAAGTACAAGGACATCCCGTCCCAGCCCAGCTTCAGCCAGATCGTCGACCCGAGCTACGCCGACCAGGCCGCGGCCAGGCTGGGAGCGCCGTGACGGCCCGGGGAACCTCGCCGTCCCGCGGGACCGCGCCGTCCCGCGGGACCGCGCCTGGCAGCGGGCCGGCGGCGACGGCCGACCCGGGCGGGGCCCGGTCCCGCCAGGCCGACCCGGGCACGGCCCGGGTCGGCCTGGCCGCGGTCGGCCTCGGCCGGTGGGCCCGGGTCATGGCCCGCGCCTACGCCGGCAGCGAGGTGGTGGAGCTGCGAACCTGCTACACCCGCAACGCCGAGCGCCGGGCCGCGTTCGCCGCCGACTTCGGGTGCCAGGCGGACGAGTCGCTCGAGGCGCTGCTCGCGCGCGACGACGTCGACGCACTCGTGGTCACCGCGCCCAACGACCAGCACGCGCCGATCATCGAGGCGGCGGCCGCCGCGGGCAAGCACGTCTACACGGAGAAGCCGGTCGCCGTCAGCCTGGCCGACGTCCGGCGCATCCGCCGCGCGGTGCGCGGGTCGCAGATCGTCTTCGCCTGCGGGCACAGCGCGCGGCGCCTGGCCGGCCTGCGGGAGATGAAGCGGATGCTCGACTCCGGGCAGGCGGGCTCACCGTCCATGGCCGAGGCCGTCTTCGGGAACGAGCGCGGGCTCGAGCTGAAGGAGGGGGACTGGCGCGCGGACCCGGCGCAGTGCCCGGGCGGGCCGCTGACCCAGCTCGGCATCCACCAGATCGACAACCTGCAGTACCTGCTCGGCCCGGCCAGGCGCGCGGTCGCCATGGGCCGGGCCCCCCGGCCGGGAATCGCCAACGAGCTGGCGGTCGGCGTGCTGCTGGAGTTCGAGGAGTCGCTGGGGTACCTGGGCTGCAACTGGCTCTCCCCGGGCAGCTTCACCATCGACGTGTACTGCACGGCGGCGCGGCTGCGGTACGAGCTGGACTTCACCTGGTGGAGCAAGTCGGCGCAGACCGACGCGCACACCCGCCTGACCCGCACGGTCATCGCCGCCGACAGCGCCGACCCGGACGCCCGCGTCCTGCGGGCCGACGACGTGCCGCTGTCGCCCCGCGATCACCTGCGCGAGGAGATCGAGGAGTTCGGACGGGCGGTGCGCGGCGACGACGCGGTCGAGGTCGGGCTCGCCGAGGCGGTGTCCAACGTCGCCGTGCTCCAGGCGGCCGCGCGGTCCCTGGCCGACGCCAGGCCGGTCGAGGTCGGCGAGATCATGGCGGAGATCGGGGAGGACTGACCGGCCATGACCGTGACCGCGGGCCCGCGCCCGCCGCATCCGAGGGGAGGTCGCCGCGCATGACGGCCGTCCCGTCCCGGCGCCGCTTCGACGAGCTCACTGACCCGGAGATCGCGGCCGCCCTCGCGCGCAGCCCCCGGGTGATCCTGCCCATGGGCAGCATCGAGCAGCACGGGCCGCACCTGCCGACCGGCACCGACTTCTTCGCGGCCACCTCGATCGCGCTGGCCGTGGCCGATCACCTGGACGCCCTCGTGCTCCCCGTGTGCCCGCTCGGCGTCACGCCGATGCACATGCCGTTCCCCGGGACCGTGTCGCTGCGGCCGCAGACCCTGCAGGACGTGGTCGCCGACATCGGCGCGTCCGTTGCGGGGCACGGATGCACGGAGTTCGTGATCCTCAACTGGCACGAGGGCAACATCCCGTCGCTGGCGCTCGCCGCCGAGCACCTCCACCGTGACCTGGGCCTGGCGGTGGTCGTCGTGCAGGCCTGCTACGTCGCGGAGGAGCGGTACGGCCCGCAGGCCGGCGGGCTCACCCACGGCGGCAAGATCGAGGCCTGGTCGGTGCTCAGCTGCCGGCCCGACCTGGTGCACCTGGACCGGGCGGCCGGCAGCGGGGACCGGCGGCAGGGCGAGCTCGTGGACCGGCTCCGCAGGGACCGCGCGTTCCAGCCGGTGCTCACCGACGTGCGGACCATGTCGCCGGCCGGCTGGTATGGCGATCCCGCGGGCGCCACCGAGCAGGAGGCCCGTGAGTTCGTCGCGGGGCTCGGAGCCGAGATCGCCGACCGGCTGATCGGGGTGCTCGACGCGCTCGCCCAGGTCCAGCCCGGGCCGGCGCAGGCGCAGGCCCGTGGCGCGCAGGCCCGTGGCGCGCAGGCCCGTGGCGCGCAGCGGGGCGCCTCGGCGCGCGCACCGGGGCTGCCCGCATGACCGCGGTGATCCCGGCGGGATCGGGCCGGCGGCTGGCGCTGCCCGGGCGCTCGGCGATCGAGCTGGCGTCCGCGGCCGAGGGCGGCCACGGCGTGACAGTGCGCCTGGTGACGATCCCGCCGGAGGGCGAGCCCGGCAAGCCGGAGCGGGCGCGTCCGGGCGGCGCGGCGCGGCCGCGCGGCCCCCACCGGCATGACGGGTGCGAGGAGGTGATCGTCATCCAGGCGGGCAACGGCACGTTCGAGGCGGGCGGCCGGGCGGTGCCCGTGGGCCCGGGCGACGTGATCGTGGTCTCGCCCGGGGAGCCGCACCGGACCCGCAACACCGGCACCGGCGACCTGGTGAGCCTGTGCTTCTTCCCGGTGCCCGACCTGGCCGCGGTGACCACCGAGCTGCCGGGGCCGGCGCGGTGAGCGCCGACGTGATCTGCCTGCGGCCCGAGGCGGACTTCCGGGAGGTGGAGGTGGCCCCGCCGGGCGCCCTGCGGATCCGCTACGCCGAGCCCGGGCAGGTGCCCGAGGCCGACCTGGCCAGCGCCCGCGCGCTCGTCCTCGCGTCGGTCGGCCCCCGGATCGAGCGATCCTGGCTCGACCGGATCCCGAACCTGCAGCTCGTCCAGTTCACCGGCGCGGGGGTGGACAGGCTCGGCACCGCCTGCGCGCACCGGCCGGAGGTGGCGGTGGCGAACGTGCCGGCCGCCAACGTGCGCGAGGTCGCCGAGTACGTGCTGCTGGCGGCCGGCGTCCTGCTGCGCGGCCTGGCCCGCGCGGACCGCGGCGTCAGGGCGGGCCGGTACGCGGAGGTCCGCGCGTCCCTGACGCCAGCAGCGGTGCGCAGCATCCACTCGCGCACCGTCGGGGTGGTCGGCCTCGGGCAGGTCGGCCTCGCGGTGGCCCGCCTGCTGCGCGCCGCCGGGGCAGCCGTCTGCTACTGCGACCCCGCGCCACCCGACCTCGCAGCGGCGGACGAGCTCGGCCTGGTCCGCCTCGGCCTTGACGACCTGCTCGCCCGGTGCGACGTGGTGACCCTGCACGTGCCGCTGCTGCCGGGAACCCGCGGCCTGATCGGCGAGGACAGGCTCCGGGCGATGCCCCGCGGCGCGCTGCTCATCAACGCCTCGCGGGGCGGCGTGGTGGACGAGGGCGCGCTCGCCCGCGCGCTGGCCGACGGGCACCTCGGCGGCGCGGCGGTCGACGTGTACGAGCAGGAGCCTCCTCCGGCGGGCTCGCCGCTGCTGAGCCTGCCCCCCGGCGTCGCCGAGCGGGTCCTGTTCACCCCGCACATCGCCGGGGTCGCCTACGAGGCGGCGCGCGCCCTGTACAGCCAGGCCTGGGACAACGTCACGCGGGTGCTCGTGCGGGGCCTGCCGCCGCTGCACCGCGTCCGTCCGGGCTAGCTGCCCGGCGGGGCGGCTAGCCCGGACGCGTGGCACGGCCAGCACTCGGTGAAGGGAGCGCGCGTGGACAACCGGACGGCGACGGCGGCGGGCCTGCGGCTGCTAGCCCGCCACGACCTGGCGGGTCACGGCGACGGGATGCAGGTCATCCGGCACGGCGACGCCCTGTACGTCGGCCACGCGGGCACGAGCGGGATGGGCACCTCGATCCTCGACGTCGGCGACCCGCGGCGCCCGCGCCTGGTGAGGCAGTGGCCCGCGCCGCGGTTCACCCACACGCACAAGGTCCAGGTCGCCGACGGCCTGCTGCTGGTCAACCATGAGAAGTTCCCGGTCAGGGGACCGGCCGGCGGGCCGTTCTCCGCCGGGCTCGCCGTCTACCGCCTCGACGACCCGCTGAACCCGGCCGAGGCCGGGTTCTGGCGCGGCGGCGGCGGCGGCGTGCACCGCATCGTGTGGACCGGCGGCCGCTACGCGCACATGTCCGCGACGCCGGACGGCTTCCGCGACCGGATCTGGCTCGTCCTCGACATGAGCGACCCGGCGCATCCCGCGGAGGCCGCGCGCTGGTGGTGGCCGGGGCAGCGGGAGGGGGAAGAGCCCGGCTGGCCCGAGGGCGCGCGCTACGCGGCCCATCACGCGCTCATCGCCGGCGACCGCGCGTACCTCGGCTACGACGACGCCGGGATGGTCGTGCTCGACGTGAGCGACATGACCAGGCCGCGGAAGGTGGCCTCGCTGCAGTGGGGCGGCGGCTCCACGCACACGTGCCTGCCGCTGCCCGGCCGGGGCCTCGTCGTGGTCACCGACGAGCAGGTGCACAACGGCCCCAGCGCCCCGCAGCGGGCGGTCCGGGTCGTCGGCACGGCGGGCGGCGCGCCACGGGTGCTGGGGATGTGCCCCCACCCGGCGGGCTACGATTCCGTGCCGCTGCGGTTCGGCGCGCACAACCTGCACGAGAATCAGCCAGGGGCGTACCGCAGCGAGCGGCTGGTGTTCGCCACCTACTTCGCCGCCGGGGTGCGGGTGTATGACCTGGCCGACCCCGAGCACCCCGCCGAGGTCGCGCACTGGGTGCCCGTGCCGCCGCGCGGGCAGGCCGCCGCCCAGATCAACGACCTGTTCGTGGACTCCGGCGGCCTGATCTGGGTGACGGACCGCATCGGCGGCGGGCTCTACGTGCTGGAGCCCGAGCCCGGCCTCGCGGCGCTGATGGCCAGCGCGCGGATCTGAAAGGTGATCCGAGCCGTCGGGCGGCAGGCAGGTTCACGACGTCCCGCAGGGCCGGCCGGCCGCGGCCCGGAACCTGGCCGGCGGCTGAGCCCGTCCGCCGCGCCCGGCCGCTCGGCGGTCAAGCCGGCAGGCGGGCCGGGCAGCGGGCGGCGGCGATGGCCGCGCGGCGGCACGGCCGGCCCCCGGGAGCGGGCTACACTGAACGATGTGCCGTCGCTCCCCCTCCGCCACGAGCGACGTGCCATGCCCCAGCCGCCGCGCCCGGCGAGGTGATCGCCCGGCCCGCGAGTGACGGGCGATCGGCGCACCGCCTCCCGGCGGTCGCGGGACCGCGGTGACAGGTCGGCGGGCCGACAGCGGAGGCGCGATGCCGAACGAGCGGGAGCAGCTGCGGCGGATCTTCGACTCCGCGGCGGACCGGTACCAGCGTGCCCGCCCCGACTACCCCGACCGGCTCTACGAGGACCTCATCCTGCTCTGCGGGCTCTCCCGCAGCGCGCGGCTGCTCGAGGTGGGCTGCGCGACGGGCAAGGCGACCCTGCCGCTGGCGCGGCGCGGGTTCGCGATCACCGCGCTGGACATCGGCTCGCGGCTAGCCGCCGCGGCGCGGCGCAACCTCGCGCCGTTCCCGCAGGTCGAGGTGGTGGAGGCCGACTTCGAGACCTGGGCCCCGGCCGACGGCTCGCGGTTCGACCTCGTCTACGCAGCGACGGCCTGGCACTGGATCGACCCCTCGGTGCGCTACCGGCGTGCCTTCGGCCTGCTGCGGCCCGGCGGGTACCTGGCGTTCTGGCTGGCCGCCCACGTGTACCCGGAGGACGGCGACCCGTTCTTCCGCGAGATCCAGGACATCTACGACGAGATCGGCGAGGGCCGCGCGGACGCCGGGCACGGCTGGCCCACGCCCGGTGAGCTCGGCGACGACCGCGCCGAGATCGAGGAGAGCAAGCTGTTCGAGGTCGTCGGGATCCGGCAGTACGACTGGGAGACCCGCTACAGCGCGCAGCGGTACATCGAGCTGCTGGAGACGTTCTCCGGCCACCTCGCGATGGAGAAGTGGAAGCGGGACCGGCTCTACGCCGAGATCCGCCGCCGGGTCGCGCTGCGGCCGGAACCGGTCCTGCGGCGGCACTGGGGCGCGATCCTGCACGTCGCCCGCCGCGCCTAGCGGCCAGGGGAACAAGGCCGGAGCCGGAACGGGACCGTTGCCGGTCCGGTCACGCTGGGCAGGTCGGCGCGTCGCGGTGAGGCACTCCGCGGCGCACATCTTCCGCGGCGGGCAGCGCCCTCGGCTGAGGACGCTCCCGGCCAGAGGCCCCCGCCAGGTCCCATGTAGCGGCGGGCTTCGGTCCATTCGTCGTTCTGCTCCAGGAACACGGCGCCGGCGAGGCGGGTGACAGCCTCGCCGCCGGGGAAGATGCCAGCCCCGCCGGCTCTGCGGCGCAGTTCCCGGTTGAGCCGCTCCTTGGGGTTGGACGACCAGGCTTGGCGCCAGATCTCGCGTGGCTCGGCGGTGAAGGCGAGCAGGTCATCATGGGCGTCGGGCAGGCGCGTGGCGGCGGGGATCTTGCCCAGCAGCGCGTCCACGACCGGGCCGAACTGCGCGTCGACCTCGGCGGTGCGGGCTGGCCGGAGGTGGTCCGTACCAGCGTGGCCACCCAGGCTGGCTGGACCTGGCGACTTTGGCCGGAAGATCGCGAAGGCGGCGGGTGCGGCATCTTTGCCAGCTCGCGCCTCGGAGACCCGCGACTCCGCGACGCCATCCCGGCCAGTTTGTACCGGCCGAGGGGCCTCCAGCCCTATTCTCCAGCTGGTTTCCCGGCGGTACCCACAGGTCCGCCAGGACTCTGCGGGATGGGGCGTCGCCAGCATCCGCCAGTCAGCCCGCTGTAACGGCACGTCAATCCTGAGGGAGCGCCGTCAGCGCCAGTCAGCACCTCGACGTTGATCTTCGATGTAGGATATGTACATCGTCAACATGAGACTGGGGGGACCGGTGGCGCTGACACAGATAGATCTCGACGAGGACGCTCTAGCCGAGGCCATGCGGCTGTCTGGGGCGAAGACGAAGAAGGAGACCGTTAACCTGGCCCTGCGCGAATACGCGGCCCGGCACCGACGGATCGAGGCGCTGGAGCATTACGCGGCGCTCGCGGCGAGCTGGGACTATCAGGACTGGGAGCGGCGCCGGGCGGAGGAGAAGGATCCCGCGGCGTGATCCGCTTCCTGCTGGATTCCTCGGCGCTATGGCGCGTGCTGCGAGACGCCGAACTGCGGGCGGCATGGGCGCCGGTGGTCTCCGACGGCGCGGTCGGCTCCTGTCATCCCCAGCGAGTCGAGTTTCGCCGGTCAGCCCGCAATCTCGACGAGTACGAACAGATGACGGAGATGTTCGCCGCGCTCTACCCGGACGTCCCGCTACCCAAGACCACCTGGCGTTGGATGGAATCAGCCCAGTACCGGCTCCTGCGCAACGGCGCCCACCGCGCCATGTCCGCAGTCGACCTGCTGATCTGCGCCACCGCCGCCCAGCACGACCTCACCGTGCTGCACGACGACAACGACTTCAGCGCCGCCGCCCGCTACCTGCCCGACCTCCGCGAGCGCAACGTCCGCGACACCCCCAAGATCGACTAACCAGGAACCAGCCACCATCCGCAGCCATACGGCCGGTCATGTTCGCGCGCCGAGCCGCCGTAATGGTCGGCTTGAGGGGCGTCGGACGGGAACCTGCTGGCCTGCTTCGCGGCGGTGCCCGATCCCCGGGATCCGCGGGAGATCAGGCATCCCGGTGGCATATCCCCTCGCCGGGCCGGGCTGGCTGCCCGCCATCGCCGTCGACGGCAAGGCCATGCGCAGCGCGGCCGGCCAGGACGGCCTGATCCGGTACCTGCTGGCCGCCGTCACCCACGTCATCACCGCCGCGCCGGCCGCACCGTCAAGGTCCACGCCACGCTGATCTGCGAGAAGCTGCTCGCGCACACGTCTTCACGTCTACGTGCAACACGAAGAAGCCCTGGGAGGAACTGGACGCCCTGGACTGGGAGAGCGTCCCGGTCCAGGTCACCGGCGCCGCGCTTCTGCCGCTCCCGGGTCCGGGGCAGGAGCCATCCCGGTGGAAGATCAGCCACGAAGCATGATCAGAGCCGCCGTAGCTGGCCGAGTGACCAGAGCGCATGGACGTGGTCGCGGATGGCCCGGGGCTGCGGGCCGCCGCGGATGAGGATGCCGCATTCGAGGTTGGCCTCCATGGCCCGGCTGGTCAGGTTGGCGCTGGTGACCAGGGCGATCTCGTCGTCCACGACAATGGCCTTCGCGTGCAGCGACGCGCCCGGGGGCCGCCGGCCGGCGGGCCAGGACAGCCGGGTCGCGGGGATGCCTGGGAACGGGAGGTCCGGGCCGTGGTAGCCGGGATTGTCCGCGTGCCGTTCGGCGACCAGCACGATCTCGACACGGCGGCGCGCCGCACCGGCAAGCGCCTCCTCCAGCGCGGGTTCGGCCTGGGTCGCGTAGCTGACCAGCAGGATCTCGTGGCGGGCCGCGCTGACCAGCCCGGTCACGGTGGCGGCGGTGAGCCGGCTCGTGGAGATCCCGGACTCCGGCCCGGTCCAGACCACGTCCAGGGACTGGCGGGCACGGGCCCGGCGGACCGCGGCGGCCGCGCCCAGCAACGCCCCCGCCGCGAAGGCGGGCACCTGGCCGCCGAGCTGTGCGATCACCTGATCGCAGGCATCGCGGACCGGGCCAGGGGCTTGCGCGCGCAGGGCATGCACGGCGCCGGCCCCGCTGGCCGCCGCGGCGGCGAGCCGGAGCACGTCAGCCTCGGGCAGCCGTTCGGCGATCCGGCTGGCCCAGTCCACGTCGGAGGGCCGGGCGGCGTGCCGCGCGGTCATCGCGGGAACGCCAGGCCGTCACCGGTGAGGTCCACCAGCACGGCCCGGTCCAGCCAGCGGTTGTTGTTCTCGCAACTGGTCTCGGAGGCGAACAGGCAGGCGTGGCAGGCGGCGGCGTGCAGGTCGGCGGAGGGGTCGATCGGCACGTGCTCGGCGCACAGCGGGTCGGACGAGCAGCACTCGCCGTCCTGGAAGGCCTGGTCCAGCAGCCGCCGGAGGTAGCGTGGCTGGCCGAGGGCGACCAGGCCGCCGAGGGTGCCCTCGCTGTCACTGGCGGCGGTAGACAGCAGCACCCCGGCGGTGGGCGCCTGGGGCGTGCCGATGTAGAGGCGCTCGCGGATGCTGGCGGAGGAGTACCCGCATTCCAGTGCGACCTGGCGGATCAGCATGTGGCTGAGGGTGTGGATCAGCGTGAGCCGCGCGACCGGGAAGGCGCCCGGTGCCGCCCGGCCCCGGTCGTGGCGCCAGCGGCGGAACGCCTCCTCCAGCGCCACGATCCGCTCGTGGCCGGCGACGCGGGCTGCCCACCGGGCTACCTCACTCTCCCGCAGCTCCAGGAAGATGCCCTCGCCCCGCTGCTCCACGGCGGGCACCCAGGTCGGGGCCGCGCGGGCGAGCGGGACCCGCTGGACCGGCTGCAGATCGTCGCGGTCGGGGGCGGCGAGCCGGGTGAACCCGGCCAGTGCGCGGACCTCGCGCAGCCGGGACACCAGCACCACCTGGTCGAGCAGCCGGTCGTAGCCCTTGGGGGTGGGGGTGGGGACGGCGCGGAAGTCTGGGTCCTGCCGGTCGGTGGTGGGCCGCGACAGCAGCCGCCATTCGGCATCGAGCAGCCCGGCCGGGGCCGCGGCGGCCGGGCCGCCGGCGGCCCGGAGCTTCTCGATGCACGCCCACACCTCCTCGATCGGGGTCCCGCGCAGGCCGCGCAGCGCGTCCATCCCGTCGATGATCGCCTGGGCGACGCCGGGATCGTGCTGGGCGCCGAGGATCTCCCAGTGCGCGCTCACCTGGTCCTCGACGCTTTGGCCCTGCGGCAGGTGCAGGGCGCTGGCGGTGACGCTGAACCACAGGTTGCTGGCGCCGAGCACGATCAGGTGCAGCGGTTTCCCGCAGGGGCTGAACCGCTGCAGGTGCGGGTGGCGGCCGCGGCAGGCGGGCAGCTTCTCCCAGCCGTCCCGGCCGGCCGCGTCCTGGATGTTGCGGGACGCGCCGCATTCGGTGCAGCGCACCGTGACCCGCGGTCCCAGCGTGCTGGCGGCATCCCGCATCGTGAGCTGCGGGCCGTCGCACGGCCCGGCGGCCTGCGCGTGGACGTACTCGACGTAGGGGAAGTCGTCCAGGTGCCCGGCCTCGCACACGACCAGGAACCGGGCCGGGACGCAGGCGCGCCTGTTGGCGTTGCGGGTGGTGGCCTGCCGCGGGCAGCGGGCGTGGACGAACTTGGCCAGGTCGGGGCGGCGGCCGAAGCGGTGGACGAGTTCGAACTGGCCGGGCGGGTCGAGGGGGCCGAGCCGGTGGCAGCGGGGGCAGCGCACCCAGCGCGGGAACGGGGTCACCGGCACCCCGGTCCGGCTCCACGGGTCGTCGCGTTCGGCGGGATCCCAGGGTGCGCTGCGCAGCGCCCGGACCTGGTCCCCGAGTACCTCACGGATCCTGGCCAGCAGCCGGGGCTCGTCGATGGTGTCCTGCCGTTCCGGGCTCCACGCGTCAAGGCCGCGCACGATCACGCTCATCGACGGCAGGTCGATCACCGAGCCCACCCCGAACGTGGTGATGAGCTGGCTCGGCCGGGCCTGGCCGATCCTGGTCGGATCCCGGCGCGGGCCCGCGGCCGCGCCGCCGGCCAGCCTCACCGCGGCCCCCCCTGCCCGCCGGGCGCGCCCGCGGCCCCGGCGGCGCCACCGGTGCCAGAGCCACCTCCAGCGCGCGCCGCCCGGCCGCGCCGTCCCCCGCCCGCGCCCGGTGCGCGCTCGTAACTCCAGGACGGGGCGTCCGCCAGGCTCCGGTCGGGCCGGTCGAGCTGGAGGGTGATCTCCGCCTCGACCTCCCGCAGGCTGTTCGGCACCGACCACAGGCCCCACGGCCCCGCGTCCGGGTCACGGAGCAGCCCGGTCACGTCCGCCGCCTCCTGGTAGCCGAGCCTGCCCGTGGCGACGGTCTTGCGCAGGCCATGCCAGCTATCGAGCCGGTGCTGAAGCTGCTGGCGGGCCGCCAGCGCCTGCCCGGTGTCGTGGGTCACCTGTTCGGCGCGGTGCTGCACCCCGTCCAGCAGCCCGGTGACCGCGGGCCCGGTGAGCGGGATGGTGTGCGCGGCGGTGTTGGGCAGCGCGGCCGTCCCCGAGTGCCGCATCGCCGTCACCAGCACCCCGGTCAGGCCACGGTCCAGCGCCCGGTCGCTGAACGGGGTCGTGGTGAGCCCCTCGATCCGCAGCCCGAACGTCGCGTGGCCGTACCCGAACGACTCCAGGTGCGCCAGGTCACGCGGCCGGCTCCACTGGTAGATGGTGACCACCAGGCCGGGCCGGCGCCGGTCCCGGCCGATCCGGGAGGTGACCTGGATGTACTCGGCGGTGTTCTTCGGCTGCCCGGTCACCACCATGAGCCCCAGCCGCGGCACGTCCACGCCAACCTGCAGCATGCTGGTGGCCAGCAGCACGTCCAGCGGCTGCGGCCGGTCCCGCTCCCTGGCCGCGGCGGGGTCGGCGCGGAACCGTTCCAGCGCCGCGGTGGAATCGAACTCCGGGTCGAACGGGCGTTCCAGGCCGGCCAGCGTGCCCGCGATCTGGCTGCTGGGCATCCGGCTGGTCAGCTCGCTCACCACCGGGCGGCGCCGCCGGGTGCGGACCTGCTGGCTGGCCAGCCGGTCGGCGACGTCGTCGTCCATCAGCCGGCGCATCCCGGCGAGCTCCCGGGTGGAGGTGAAGTAGTCGACCACCGTCATGTACGGGTCGGCGGCCTCGCCGCAGCGGTCCAGCAGGTACTGGGCGTGCTCCATCAGGGCCGCGACCACCCGGATCTCCACCGACTTCAGCCGCTCGCCCGGCGCCAGCACGCCACGGTACCGCCGCCCGGGGCTGCCCGGCCCCGGCCGGACCATCCGGGAGAAGAACGTGTCCCCGGCGTCGAGCACCTGCGGCGGGAACACCGCCAGCCCCCGGGCGAACACCTGCCCCACCTGGTCCCGGGCCCGCCGCACCGTGGCGGTCGAGGCCACCAGGACCGGCCGGACCACCTGGCCGTTCACCGGCCACGTGCACAGCCGGTCGATGGCGGTCTCGTACAGGCCGACCATCGACCCGAGCGCGTCGCTGATCAGGTGCAGCTCGTCCTGGATGATCAGGTCCGGCGGGCGCAGCCGCATCGCCGGCACCGGCACCGCCGCGGGCAGGCCGCCGGCCGCCGGGTGCCGTGTCCGGCAGAACGACTCGAACTCCGGGTTCTGCCAGCCATGACGCGGGCATTCGCTGGCGACCAGGCCGAACACCGGGGCGGTGGCGGCCCGCCATGGCAACTGGGCGAGCTTGTCCACGGTGGCGATGATCAGCGCGGGCGTGAGCCGGTAGATCTCCTCGTCCACGGTCAGCACCGGCAGCCCCTCGCCGGGGGAGCGCCGCGGGGTGAACAGGCAGTTGCCTTCCGGGTCGCTGCAATACAGCAGCACCCGCCGCCGCAGGTCGTGGGTGACCAGGTCCCGGCTGCCCGACAGCGGCGACCCGCACCAGGGGCACGCGGCCAGTTGCAGCGGCCCCCCCAGCGACTGCTCCGCCTGCCGTGCCTCGGTCACCTGCCGGTAGGCGTCCTCGTAGCTGTTGGGCGTGACGCTCGCGCCGACCCACAGGCCCACCCGGAACGGGGTGGTCCCCCACCGGCGGTCCCCGGCGTCCAGCCGCTCGCGGCGCAGCGACTCGCACGCGCACACCAGCGCGGCGGCCCGCTGGAACTGCTGGGCGGTCAGCAGCCGCAGCGTGTACCGCATCAGCACCGCCACGCCCCGGCTCCCGTCCCGGGCATCCGCTCCCTCGCCGACCGTGCCCTGCAGGCGGCGGATCGCGAACGTGTAGGCGGTCAGCCCCAGGTACGCCTCGGTCTTGCCGCCGCCGGTGGGGAAGAACAGCAACTGCACCTGCGCGTCCTGCGCGCCGCGCCGGGCGTCGGGGTGGGCGGGGTCGGTGAGCCCCGGCAGGCACAGCAGCACGAACGCGAGCTGGAACGGCCGCCAGGACCGGTACTCGGCCCGGTCGAACCGGCGCAGCAGCCCGGTGACATCCGCGGCCGGGTCGGCGAGGCGGGCGCGCACCACTTCGCTGCGCACCCGCTGCAAGGCCATCGCCTGGTTGGCGAACCGGAACGCCTCCCGCGCGATCCCGTCGTCGCGCAGCAGGTCGATCGCCCGGTCCAGCCGGCCGACCACCGCCCGCGCGGTGGCCAGGGCCTGCTCCCCGGCCGGGGCGTACCGCGCCACCTCCGGGTCGCTGCCCATCCGGCTCTCTTGCTCCTCCAGCCAGGCCCGGTACCCGGCGGCCAGCGGGCGCAGCGCCCGCTCCAGCTCGTCACGGGCCAGCTCCGGGCTACCCAGCCGGGCCATGTCCAGCACCACGCCGGGCACGCTGCCCGGCTCCACCAGCGGGACCTCCGCCGCCGGGAAACACGTGGTGGTCAGCCGCCAGGCCCGGGCCTCCCCGTCGCGGACCTCGGCGTCCACCGCGCACTGGCGGCCGTGCGCGTACTCGCGGTGGGCGCGGTGCAGCAGCGCCAGGTGCAGCAGCTCATCGTCGTAGCTGCTGGGCGGGTTGCCCAGCTCCGGGTCGTTGTGCCCGACGAAGATTGCGCTGCGGCCATCGGCCGCGGTCACCGTCAGCCGCGCCTGGTACACCCGCGCCGTGTCCGGCAGCGAGGTGACCGGCCGCTGGGCGTTCACCAAGGCCAGCTCCACCACCCGCCGCCGGCCCCGGTGCCGCACGGTGTAGCGGACCACCACCCCCTCCTGCCGGGGGTCCGGTACCAGGCCGCCGGAGCCCTCGGCATCGAGCGGCACCGTCACCGGTCCCCCGGCCGGGCGGCGCTTCCACACCGTCCGCGGCCGGCCCTGCTCGGTCTCGTGGACCTCCGAGGGCACCCGCTCGTACCGGCCCCACTCCGCGCTCACCGCCACGGCGCCCACATCCCCGGGCACGGTGAACGACAGGCCGATCGCCGAGGCGGCCAGGCTCCCGGCGCGGACCGCCGCCTCGCTCTCCACGTCGGTGTCGCCGGCGTCGGCTGCCGCGGCGACCTCGCGCTCCACCAGCGCCGGATCGTCTCCCGTGCCCGCTGCATCGGCCGTCGCCGGGTCGACCGGCGCGTCCCGGGGGACCAGGCGCCCCAGCAGGTACCGCTCCGCCGGCGACGTGCCCGGCGGCAGTTCCTCCTCTGGCCCATCCCAGGGGCCCAGCAGGTCCCGCTCCAGCCGGTCCTCCAGCTCCGCGCGCACCTCCAACGAGGTGACCGGCCCGTCCGGGCGCCCGGCGCCCGCCTCGGTCACGGGTTCTCCTCCCGCCACCGCCGCAGGTTCTCCTCCAGCAGCCGGTCCAGCAACTCGAACCGGGCCTCCGCGCTCACCGTCCACCGCACCCCGATCTTCGTCGGGTGGTGCCCGATCTTCAGGTCCAGGTCCGCCCACCCGTACGCCCGCAGCACCGCCTCGTCGACCGCCACGTGAATGTCCCGAAGTTCCTGAACGCCAGCATCGTGGCAATCGGGATCGTGCACCTGGTTGTACGTCGTGGTCAGCCCCCACCACCGCCCCAGCATCACCTCCCGCCGCACCCGGTCCAGCTCCTCCCCCAGCTCATGCAGTTCCGCCGTCGGCTGCGGCCTCGGCAGCGTCAGGAAGACATCTGAGGGTGAGTAATTGATAGAAGTCCCAAGCGTCGAGGTGTAACGGATAGTCCAGGCAATGTGCGCGCTGGATGCCAACACCGCAAGCTGGTCGAGAGCGTCGGTCGCGAAGATGACCACTTTCTCCGAGTACACGGGTCCGGTTGGTACGCACACCGGTGCCAGCGAGCTGGACACCCGGGCGATCGCCAGCACGTGATCGAGCCCCTGGATCGCCTCTTCAAGTCCTTGACGGTTCTGCCAGAACTTCCACCATTCATAGACCATTCGCGGATACTTGGCCACGTTCTTTCGTTGCCGCTCTGGGCGTACCTTGCGTTCCACAATCGCCAAGACGTCCGGATACTTTTGACAGCGTTCGAGCGACCATTCTTGGAAGTTGATGACCCACCGGCTGGCCGAGCAGTCCGGCCGCTGGTTGAGGTCCCTGCCGATCACATACGGCTGGAGCACGTCGGCGTTGCGCGGGTCGCGGGCGATCAGCTCCCGCGCCTGCTCGGGCGCCAGGACAAACCCCGTGCCGAGCACATAGGAGCCGATGAACGCGATACCGTCGTTCTCGCGCAGCCGTCTGGGGCGTTCCCGGACCCGCCCGTACGGCTGGAGGTCGGGGCCGATGGCAGGGACTGCCTCGCCGTCCAGCCAGTGCGCGGCCGCCTTAGCGAGAGGTGCCCGGCTGGCCCAGGTCTCCACGATCTGCAGGCTCGCGCTCGCGGTCGGCCACGGATGCGGGGACCGCCCGGCGCGGATGGCCAGCCCGCGGCCGGCCGCCTGAACCAGGCCGACTTCCAGGGTGTCTCCCTCGATGAGGGTGTTGACCGTGACGAAGCCAAGCTGGCCGCGCGCGGACAGCAGGCGCTGCGCGCGGAGCACGAACCGGGCCGCCAGATCGGCGCTACCACGAACGGTGTTGCCGTCCCAGCGCTGGAGCCATCCGAGGTAGTCGTCACCCAGCGTGCCGGATATCTTCTTGCCCCCTAGAAATGGCGGGTTACCGATGATGGCGTCGAAGCCTGGCTGCGGGGTGTCGGCGAACACCTCGGGGAAGGCCAGCGGCCAGTGCACGGCCGTTCGTTCCGCAGTGCCTTCCGGGCGCCCGGCTTGCAGCAGCTCACCGGCCCAGTCCCGGAGGCTGCCCGTGCCGTCGGCCATGGCGTTGGCGACCCGTACCTCCAGGCCCAGGAACGCGGCGTCGGACTTCTTCCCCTTCTGCCCGGCGCAGGCCAGGCCGGCCGCGGTGATAGCGTCGGCGACCGCAGCCAGGGTGCCCGACAGGCCGTTGGCCTCGGTGAGCAGCCGGGCCTTGTGCTCCACGTCGCGGATCGTGGTCACCGGGGTGGCGGTGATCCGCCGCCGCAGGCCCGCGGCGCGCAGCAGCAGGGTGCGCCAGCCGGAGGTGAAGTCCAGCGTCCCGGCGTGCAGGCGGCGCCCGGCGGCCGGGTCCATGTGCAGCTCCTCAAGCTGGTCCAGGCTGGTGAGGCCGAGCAGGCTGTCGCCGCTGACCAGCCGGTCGTCGAGGAACCCGAACGGGCGCTCGCGGTCCATGGTGATCAGCCAGAGCGACAGCTTGGCCATCTCGACCGCGAGCGGGTTGATGTCCACCCCGTACAGGCAGTGCTCGGCGACCTGGCGGCGGGCTTCCAGCAGCACCTGCTCGGCCTCGGCGTCCGCCCCGGCCCGGTAACTGTCCTGGTGCAGCCGGGCGGCGAGGGCGTCGGCGCGGCCTTCGGCGCGCCAGGCTTCGACCAGCCGGTAGGCGAGGTAGCGGCAGGCGGCGACCAGGAACGCGCCGGAGCCCATGGCGATGTCGGCGACGCGGAGCTGGAGGATCTCGGGGGAGGGCCGGAGCTGCCAGGCGGACTCGTCGGCGGTGTCGAGCGGGCCGGGCCGGTAGACCAGCGGCTCCAGCGCCCCGGCCGCGACCTCCTCGGCCAGCGAGCGGGGCGTGTAGTGGGTGCCGGTGGCGGCGCGGCGGCTGGAGCGGGACACGTACCTGCCACCGGGCAGCGTGATCGCGGGCAGGCCGCGCTCGTCGTAGCGCAGCACCCCGGCCAGCGGTGCGATCGCTGCGGCCAGCCCCGGGTCGGCGCCGGTGACCCGGGCGATGGCGGCGCGCTGGTCGGCCGTGGCGCCGCCGGCGAGCCGGGCCTTCACCGTGGCGGCAGGCCAGCCGGTGCGCTCGGCCAGCCAGGTGACCAGCGTCCCGTCGTCTTGGCGGGCTGCCGCCTCCGCCAGGCTGGCCTCGCTGTCGTGCTTGATCTTGCGCGGCCACCGGGCGGGCCGGTGCAGGCCGAGCACGACCTCGCCGGCGGTGCGGATTTCCAGTTCGAGCAGGCCCTCGTAGACGTAGCCGATCTGTTCCACGTCCAGGGCGCGGAAGCTGAGCCGCCTCCGCTCCCCGCCGATCTGCACGTACTGGACGGCGCGCAGCATCCGCAGCACCGTCCGGTCGTCCACCGCGGGCGGCCGCGCCGCGGCGGCGGGCTCACCTGGCCGATGGCCCTCCAGCCACGGGTACCGGCCGGGGTCGAACAGGCCGCCGCCGTAGGCGGGCAGCCGCAGGTCCTCGTGCGCCACCCCGGCGTGGACGGCCCGGGTGAGGGCGAGCAGCCGGTGCCAGGCGGCGGTGCGGTGCTCCAGGGCCTGCTCCCCGGCCAGGCTGGCCTGCTGCTCAAGCTGCTCCACGAGCTGGCCGACGCCGTACCCGGTGACGTAGAGGTCATCGTCGCTGGGCAGCAGCCGCCGTTCCTCGGCGAACAGCAGGAACACGACCCGCATCATCACCGTGACCACGCCGCTGAAGAACTCGTCGTCGTCCACCCCGGCGAGCAGCCGCCCGGACGATTCCCGGTCCAGCCCGTCCAGCGTGACGGCGAGCATCTCGACCGCCTCCCGGACCTGGCGGCCCAGGGTTTCGGTGACCTCCTCCTGCCGTTGCAGGCTTTCGCGCAGCAGCGCGGGCAGCCGGTCGCCCGGCGCGACGGCCAGGAACCGGGCCCGGTGCAGCAGCGCGGCCAGGGCCCGCAGCGAGGCGGGGTCCTCGCTGAACCAGCCCGCATCCCACACCGCCGCGCCGGTCGTGCCGCCGCGCGGCGCCCACACCAGCGCCCACCAGCGACCGTCGGTGGCCACGCCGACCGGCACGTCGCGGGCGCGCAGCAGCACGGCGAGCCGCTCGACCCCGCTGGCGGCCCAGCCGCCGGTGGTCGTGCGGGCCAGCGGGTGCGTGCCCCACGGCAGGTAGATGCCAAGCAGCCGCCACGGCCCGCGCCCGCCGTCGGGCGCACCGGGCAGGCCAGCGGCCGCGCCTTCCTCAGCGTCGCCGCTCTCCTCATCGCCCTCTGCGGGGCCGTCGTCCTCGCCAGCCCCGCCGCCAGTGTCGTCCCCGCTGCTGGCGTCGTCGGCGTAGAAGCCGAAATCGGGGCGGACCAGCAGGCCGTGCTCGGGCACCGGCTCGGCCAGGTGCTCCGGCATGTCCGCGTCGATGCGCAGGTGATGCTGCCAGTCGAGCACGTCGCGCAGCACGGCGGCGATCAGCGCATGCCGGCTGGCGCCGCGGCTGTCCAGCATGTCCGCGGCCAGCGCCCGGACTCTTGCCCGCTGCCCGGCCGGGACCGGGGGCAGCCCGCCGGGGAAGGCCCGCTGGACGACCGGCAGCGTCAGGAACGGCCCCGAGGTTTGCAGCAGCTCCAGCCAGGCATGCGGCCCGCCGGGGGCGCCGCGGGCCCGCCGCGGGCTCACCGGCCGCCACCGCCCTCGGGCACGCACACCGCGACCGCGAACGGGAACACCAGCTCGCGCACCCCGGCGTACCGGTGCCCGACCGCGGCCAGCTCCCGGGCCCGCTCCTCGTCCAGCCCGTCCAGCCGCGCCTGCCACGCCGCCCGGTCCCGGTCCAGTTGCGCCCGTTCGGCGGCATCGAGGTCGTCGAAGGTGAGCTGGACCGGCGCGGGGCCCTGCAGGGCCGATTCCAGGGTGAGCCGGAGCTGATCGAACACCGCCCCGGTGCGCCTGATCTCCTCGTCCCGGCGGCGGGCCAGGTCGCGCTCCAGGGCGGCGACCCGCTCGGCAGCGCGGGCCTGGACATCGGCCGCGAGCGGGGCCTCCAGCTCTGGCCAGCGGTCCACCACGAGCTGCCGTTCTGCCGCGGATGCCTGCCTGCAGGACTGCGGCTCCAGGGCAGTTTCCACCGCACCGCGCAGCCGCGCGTACCGGGGCTGCTCCAGCTCCAGCCGGCGGGACCGGCCCTCCGGCGGCACGACGCGGGCGGCCAGCATCACCTCCTCATGCAGCCGCCTGCCGTCGGCGCCCACGATCACCAGCCGGGCGAACACCGCCACCAGCACCCCGTCGATGCCGGCGCCGGCCGGCGGGGTGAACCGCACCGCCGCGGCCCGGTGCAGCGGGAGGCGCCCGCCCCACAGCGCGCTGCGCAGCAGCCGGGTCGCCTGGGCCACCAGCGGGTGCTCCAGGTGAGCGAGCACCACATCGTCGCGCCCGGCGGCCAGCCGCGGGTCGAACGTCAGCGGCCGGGGCTCGCCGGTCAGCGGGTCCGCCAGCCCGGTGACGGTACGCTCCCACCCGGCCCGCAGGTCCGGCGGCGCGACCAGGCCGCTGACCGGGCCGTCCAGGCCGGCCAGCGGCGGCTGGCCCGCCAGCGCCAGGCCGGTGTCCACCACCCGGCGGACGTTGGCCGGGGCCACGTGCAGAGTGTGCACGCTGTCATCGAGCTGCCGGCGGAGCCTGCGGACCTGCTCCCGCACGTCTGCTTCGGCTTTCAGCGCGCTCGTTGACGGCTTGGGGCTGACGGCCAGCGGGTCCGCCAGCACCGGGCGGCCCAGCATCCGCGCCTCGACCGCGTAGGCCAGGACCGGGTTGACACTGCCCAGGTCTTCCCTCGCGACCGCGATCTTCTGCGCGACGCGGGACAGGTACTCCAGGTCCGCCTCATACGACCCGGGCGGCGCGTCGTGCCAGCTCGCGCCCGCGAAGTGGGCCACGTCCACCTGGTGTTCCTGGAGGTAGCGGTCCAGGCGCCCGATCCGCTGCTCCAGCCGGTTGGGGTTGAACGGGATGTCGTAGTGGATCATGTGGTGGCAGTGACGCTGCAGGTCGATCCCCTCGCTGGCGGCGTCGGTCGCCAGCAGTATCCGCACCGGGTCCCGTTCCGGGGCGGCCTGGAA
This sequence comes from Actinomycetota bacterium, assembly GCA_021324595.1. Classification (GTDB taxonomy): domain Bacteria; phylum Actinomycetota; class Actinomycetes; order Streptosporangiales; family Streptosporangiaceae; genus Chersky-822. The sequence goes on from JAJPIV010000112.1 coordinate 48,782, forward strand.
CGCGGCCTTGAGCCGCTCACGGCGGGCCTCGTCCATCCCGCCATGCAGCAGGCCGAGCCGCTCCCCGCCCAGGCCGCGCGCCTCCAGCAGGCCCGCCAGCCAGGTCTGGGTCGCCCGGTACTCGGTGAACACCACGACCCGCTGGTCGTTCCAGGTGCCGCCGGGCCTGCAGATCCGGTCCAGCTCCGCGATCAGGGCCTTGGCCTTGCTGTCGGCGGGCTCGGCGTGGCGGTGCGCCCAGGCGGCGAGCTGGTCCAGCAGCGCCTGCTCCATCACCGACGACTCGGGCTGGAGTTCCGCGATCCGGTCGAGCAGCTCCCGCTCGGGGTCGCTGCCGGGCTCCTCATCGGAGGGGTCAGTGTCCCAGTCCAGCGCCTCGGCCAGCCAGGAGGGAACCTCGCCGTCATCGTCGCCGGGGCCGGCCACGCGGCTGGCCGGCCGGCTCCCGGTGCCCCGGCTGTCCAGGTAGCCATCGAGGGTGGCGGCGAACGCGGCCGGGGAGGAGAACAGCCGCTTCTTCAGCAGCAGCGTGATCAGGTCGGTGGCCCGGGCGCGCGCCCGGCCCGGCCGGCTCCGTTGCAGCGTGGCGTACTGGTCGATGAGCGCGTGCGCCGCCCGCTCGGCGTCGGTGTAGGCGATGTCGATCGCGCGGTTGCGCCGCCCCGGGAACCGGGGCGAGCCGTCGGGTTCGCGGATGTCGCCCTTGAGGCGGCGCACCATCACCTGGCGCACCAGGGCCTCATCGGGATCCTGGCCGCGGACGAACCGCTGCGGGTCGAGCATCGCCAGCAGCGCCTGCCACGACTCCGGGTACCCGTTGTGCGGGGTCGCCGACAAGAACAGCCGGTGCTGGCTGTACTCCCCCAGCCGGCGCACCGCCTGGGTCTGCTTGCTGTCCACCGGGTACCCGGTGGCCCGCGGCGGGGCCGGGGGTGCGCAGTGGTGTGCCTCGTCCACCACCAGCAGGTCGATATAGCCCGGGTACCGGGCCTGCGGGGTCAGCACCTCATCCAGCAGCCGCTGCACCCGGGGGGTGCGCAGCCACTGCAGGCTGATCACCGTCCGCGGGTACACCGCGAACGGGTTCGCCTCCAGGCCGTGGGTGCGCCGCAGCTCCCGCAGCGCGGCGGCGTCCAGGATCGTGAACTCCAGGCCGAACTTCTCGGCCAACTCCTCGCGCCACTTCAGCGTCAGCGACGCCGGGCAGACCACCAGCACCCGCCGGGCCCGGTGCCGCAGCAGCATCTCCTGGATCACCAGGCCGGCCTCGACCGTCTTCCCCAGCCCCACGTCGTCGGCGATCAGCAGGTTCACCCGCGGCATCGCCAGCGCCCGTGCCACCGGCTCCAGCTGGTACTCCTCGATCCGCACCCCGGACCGGAACGGCGCCTGCAACGTGCGGGTATCCGCGCTCGCCACCGTCCCCCACCGGACCGCGTCCAAGAACGCGCCCAGCCGCTGCGGGTCATCCCAGCCGTCCCCGGTGACCTCGGGAAGCTTGGTCGCCGGGACGACCTCCCGCCCCGGCTCCACCTCCCAGACCAGCGTCAGCTCCTCCCCCAGGTCGTCGTCGCTGACGCTCGTCAACTGCACCAGGGTCCGGCCGGGCAGGTGGGTCGCGGCCAGCTCATCGACCGGCTGGCTGCTCTGCTTGACCGCCGCCACCACCCACTGCTGACCGCGCACCCGCACCAGCTGCCCAGCCTCCGGCACCTCCAGCGTGGCATCGAGCATCCGGGTTCCCTCCGCCCGGCGTACGTCCACAGACAAGACGCGTCAGCGCCTCCCGAGGATCGCACCAATGGGCACTTGTGACGGAGCAACTCCTCAACCATGCGGCTGTCGCCAGCCACTGACCAGACTGCCGGGATCACTTCAAGTCACGCAAGCCATCACCCCGGAGGCCGCACCTGGCCGGCGGGGCTGGCGGCGGGACGAACCAGCCGGGTTAGGGCCGAGCCGACGCGTTCCGGTCGGGCTCGGTGCGATCGGGGGGTTCGAAGTAGCGTCGGTAGACCTGGGAAGCCGTTTCGCCTTCGTAGATCAGCTTGTCGTCTACTCGCATGGCGAAGTAGCGAGTCCAGATCGTCCAGATCTCCTGCCACCATTCGGAGCCGGGCTTGAGTTCCTTGATGGGAAGACCGACTTTGCGCGCCTCGGCAGCCCCGATCACCGCCGAATGCACTCGCGGATCGGTGATCAGCCTCTCAGCAACTGCCTCGATCAGCGCGTCCATTCTCTCTCCCGTACGGCGCGGATTGCTCTCGATGGCCTGACGGGCGATCTCCTTGGTCTGCCCAAGCGCAGATTTCGCGAATTGGTAGAGCGTGGCATCGACGTTGCCCATGCCGAGCAGAGCGGAATGTAGCGCGTAGGTGCCGGACCGCTTGTGCACGTCGTCCAGTGCATCGTCGACGGCGGCGATCACCTCCTTGGCGCTGACATAGCCCCGCTCCGGTACGAGCACCTGGGGATCGATCGGGCCGAGATCAGATGGCGGTCCCATGATGATCTCATCGGCGCCCAGAGCGAAGATCGTTGCAGCGCTCTTGGCGATGTCCGGTACCACGACGACGAACTTGGCGCAAGATGCCTGGGCCATCCGGGCCAGCCGGATCGCTATTTCGCCGTCTCCTCCTGGGGAGCGGAGCAGCAGGTGAAGCTCTTTGCTGGGATCGGCGCCATGGAGGAGTTCGGCGAAGAGCGTGATGCTATCGGGGTGGATCAGATCGATCATGACCGCCAATCGACAGTCATGATGGTCCTGGTATGCGCGAATTAGACTGCGGCGCAGGTAGCGGGCTTCGTGCTGCGCCTCGAAGAGCGGCGTGTAGCTTACCGGCCGCTCCTCCACATTCCCGGGTGCATGCGCGGGATCCGGGCCGCTCGCGGGATCCGCTTGGACGCCCTCAGCTTGCGCCCCATCTTCCATGCCTCGACCGCGACTTCGCGCTGCTCCTCCATGGCTGCCGCCTGGTCTTCCCCCTCCTCCCCGGCGTGGTCGGCTTGCGGGATCGGCAGAGGGTTGTCGTAGTCGGGGGGCACGGTCTCCGGCAAGCGCGTCATGGCTGCTCCCCTCGGCTTGCATGTCTGCCATCAAGATAACCCTCGGTTGCGACATCACTATGCTGTATGAGCAGGGACTGCATGCCTCCCGGGTTGCCGGTGTGTTTATCTCGGCATCTGTCCTTGGGCTGTCATCGCCCTGTCAAGTGCGGAAGCGTCTCGGGTCGCGATCCACCGCCCGGTTGCCGGCCAAGCCGTTCGGCCAGTGGAAACGCTCATTCTGCGCGTAGCCGCTACAGCAGCGCTCTTGCCGACTCGGCCTACGGCCGTCTGCCTTGCGGATCGGGTCATGGCTGACACCGTCCGCTGGCTACTCCAGACCACGCAGCCGGACCGCAAGCCTCTTGGCCCCGTCTATGGCCCCACCAGCTTGTTCGAGTCATTCGAATCATGCCTCTGACCTGGAGCCCCCTTACGGAATCGAACCGTAGACCTTCTCCTTACCATGGAGACGCTCTGCCGACTGAGCTAAGGGGGCGAGGCGGGCCGTGCCCGCCCGGGCCGCACGCAGGCATCTCGGGTGATCGCCTGCGCCGCAGCGTGCTAGGCGAGCATACACGATCACGGCGGGCGCCGCGGACCGCGATCCTCGCGGCCGGGCCGCGCCACGATCCGGCAGCCGCGCCGCACCATCCCGCGGCGCGGATCGCGCCACCTCGCCGGCGAACGCGGCAGATCCGGTCCCGGGCCATCCGCCGGGCGGTCGCGGCGTTCAGCCCGCCGCAGGCCCCGTCTCCGCTGCGGCCCGGAACGCCGCCAGCACCGCAGGCCAGGCGCCCGACATCGGGTCGATCACGTCGAAGTGCCCGGCACCGGGCCGCAGGACGCAGATCGCATGATCGCCCGCCGCGCGCGCCCTGCGGGCGTAGCTCACGCTCACCTGCCACGGGACCTGGTCGTCGGCCGTGCCGTGAACCAGCCGCACCGCCACTCCCGTCGGCAGCAGCTTGGCCGGGCCGGCCCTGGCGTACCGGTCCGGCACCTGGTCCGGCCCGCCGCCCATCAGGTCTCCGACGGCCTGGCGGCCGAGCGCGAGCCGATGGCACACGAGCAGGTCGCTGCCGTGGCGAGCGCGACAATCCCGGCGACCGCAGGCCGGCCTCGCGTGCCGCGCCGCGCGGCGGGCGCCCGGGCGCCGGCCGATGGCACGGCGATGCTCCGCCGGATACTGTGGACGTCAGCACGGCGACGTGGTCTTGCCCGTTCAATTGCCGGGGTGGTGCGGTGCCGTTCGGGATCGTGCGAACTGGGCGGACGGCGGTGGTGGCCGCGGGCGCGCTGGCGGGCGCGTTCCTGATCGCGCCGGCCCTCGCGGTGGCGGGGACTGCCTCGCCGCCCGGGACGCCGCCCGCGCGGGCGATGTCACCGGCTCGGCAGGTGCCGTCGGCGCCGGCCAGGGCTCAGGGCTCGCCGTGCGCGGCCGGTACCGGGCGGAACGCCCGGTACGCCAAGCGGCTGGCAGCCCCCGGAACCCCGCGCTCCCCCGCCCGCCAGGCCAGTCATGGCCCGAGGCCGTCAGGCCCTCACGCCGCGCGTCTCGCGCCGAGCCCCTCGGGCAGCGCCGCGCGGCCCTCGCGGGCGGGCACGCGCTCGGCGTCCGGCACGCCGAGCCCGAGCCCGTCCTCGGCGAGCCCGTCCTCGGCGAGCCCGTCCTCGGCGAGCCCGTCCTCGGCGAGCCCGTCCTCGGCGAGCCCGTCCCCAACCCCGGGGCCATCCTCGCCGAGCCCGGCCCCGTCCCCGAGCCCGTCATCTGCCAGCCCGACCCCGTCTCCCGCGCCTTCGTCCACGCCGCCCCCGACGCCGAGCCCGACCGGCACGCCGTCGCCGTCTCCCTCGCCTGGCGCGATCTGCGTCACCGCGCGGCTCGTGCGGCGGGACTCGCGGGACGTGCCGGGCGGCGAGCTGACCTACTCGATCTGGGTGTGGAGCACGCTCGCGACCCAGCGGATGACGGTCCAGGCCCGCAGCACCGGGAAGGGCGCCTGGCCTCCCCGGTTCACCCTGTGCCCGGCGGCGCGCCACCGCGTCTGCTCGGTGGGGCCGCTCGGAGCCGGTCAGGCGGTCGAGTTGCTGGTCCGGGTCCACGTCGGGCTTCCCGCGACCGCCGGGGAGCAGATCACCCTGATCGTGACCGTTCAGGCACCGGACCTGTCCCCGGCTCAGGCCTCGGTGGCGGTCCTGGTGGGCCAGGCCATGCCGTCGCCCACGCCGCCGGCGACCGGGTCCGGGCTGCCTCCGATCTCCTACCCCCCGCTGCCGGGCACGACGGTGCCGCCGAGCAACCTGTCCACCCTGTTCCCCGTCGTCACCCCGTCGGCCAGCGCCAGGCACGCTCGCCGCCAGCGGGCCGTGAGCGTCGCCCCGGCGTCATCGACCCTTCCGCTGGACCCGCGCCTGATCGGCGGCCAGCTGGCCGGGCTGGCGATCCTCGCGGCGGCGATCGCGATGGCGGTGGCCCGGGTGTCGCTGCGCCCGGCCGCCCCGAAGCCGGGCGCGAACCCGGAGGAGACCGCGGAGGACCCGGGCCGCGCCGGCGGCTGACAGCCCAGCCACCGCGCAGAGCCCGGCGCCGCTCAGCGGCGAACGTGCTCGACCAGCGGGCGCATCAGCCGCAACTGCGCGGCGAGCCCTGGAACGCTCATCGTCGCCGACACCAGCACCCCGAACGTGTCGTTGTCGGCCCACGCGCACTCGGCCGGCCCGCCGTTCACCCCGGGCGCGCAGGCAGCCTCGCCGCCCAGCCGGCCCGGGCTCGTGGTGACGGACCCGCGCAGCTGGGTCACCATGCCGCTGATGAAGCTGCTCGCCGATTCCCCGCCGGCCAGGTTCCCGCCGATGAGCACGATGACCTGCGGCCCAGCGGCGGTGCCCGGGCCGGTCTTCTTCTCATAGACCGCGGCGACGACGTTGCTGACCTCGCCCTGCGCCTGCGACACGATCCGGCTCCTGAGCTGCAGGGCCGTCTCGTTGGCGAGGGCGGCCTCCTTGACCCAGCCGCCCAGCCTGGCCGGCACCGTGATCACGTGACTGGGCGGGCCGGATAGCAGGAAGTAGGCCGCGACGGCGAGCACCGCGAGGATCGCCGAGCCGCTCACGATCCGCGCTCGCATGGGCAGCCGCCGGATCACGCCCAGGGGACCGCCTGCCCGGGCGCGCCGGAGCGCCGAGCGAGCGGTCCGCTCGGCGGCCGGGGCCCGCTCGGCGGCCGGAGGCCGGGCGGCTGCTGCTGGTCCGCCCGCGGAGGCGGCCCAGGCGGCAGGGCCGGCCGCGGCCCGGGCCACGGCGCGGCGTGGCGGATCAGCCGCGAGATCTGTGTCCGGGCCGGCCGGGAGTCCCGCAGGCAGGCGGCCTTCCCCGGTCACCTGGACCGGCCCGATCACGCGGGACGGCCCGGTCGCGCCGGCCGGTCCCAGGGTGCGCTCCGGCCGGGCCGCACGGGCTGGCCCAGCCAGGTGCGAGGCTGTGGCGCGGCCCGGCTTCGCGGCGGGCCCGGGCGCCCCGGCCGTCCCCGGCCTTGCCTCGTGCTCCGGGCGTGCCCTGAGCCCGCGCGGGGCCTCCCGCTCGGAGCCGGCGAACACCTCATGCCCGCGGTCCGACGCCGGCCCGGCCGACTGGCCGTCCCCGCCTCCCCGGCCGCCTCGCCCGGGCCGGCCGCCGCGCCCTGGCCGGGTCGCTGCGCCACGTCCGGCGCGGCCGCGCAGCTGCCGGAACCCGATCTCCCCGTCCAGGTCGATGTCCAGGTCGCCGGGCGGCACCGGATCGCCGGAGCGCCGCTGGCGCGCGGACGCGGCGCCGGCGTCCCGGTCCTCCACGGGCAGCCGCCCGGCCGCGCTCCGGGGCGGCCACTCACCGTCGGCCAGGGGCCTGGGCCGTGGCCCTCGCGCCGGCCCGGGTCCGGGGGGCCGTTCCCCGGGCGGAACGGCCGCACCGCGGGTGCCAGGGCGCCCGGTGCGGTCCGGGGCGGAGTCGCCGAGCGGCCGGCCCCGGCTGCCAGGCGCGTGATCACCCTGGCCCGGCCGCTCGCGGCCGCCCCGGTCCCAGGACCGGTCGTCCCGGGTTCCGGCCGCGCCAGGCCCGCGCACTGGGAACTCACCGGACGGCGACTGCCTGCCCACGGCCGGCCGCGGAAGGCCGGCCAACGGGGGGGGATCGGCCAGGGGCTGAAGGCCCGCGGGCCGCGGTGGGCCGGCCGGCCGGGGCGCTGACGCCGGCCGGGGCGGAGCGGCGAGGTCCTGGGCCGGGTACAGCGGCCGGGCGTAGTCGTCATCCCACGACGGGTAGAGCGGCCGGGACTGCTCGTCCGCCGCCCGCCGGCCGGCCGTTCCCCCGGCGAGCCGCCCGGGCCCGGTCCGCGGCGGCTCGGAAGAGGCCGGAGCCCGGCGATCCGGCCCGGAAGGCGCGCCGCCCCGCCCCTCGCCCAGGTAGCGGTACCACTCGTAGTCGGCGTCGTCGATGTCACGGCTCGCCGGGTGGTGGCCGCCCCGTCCGCCCGCGCGCCGTTCCCGGCGCCCCGGCCGCTCGCTGCGCCGCCCGTCGCCCGGCCCGCTGCCGGGCCATGCCCTGCCCGCGTCCTCATCCAGCCACGTGGGCCCGAAGCCGTCCGAGCTCACGATCCCCGGCTCCTCGCCATCAGGCCAGTCGCTCCCGGCCGAGCCGAAGCGGCCCGTGGGCGACCCGGACGGGGCCCGGAAGTCACCGTACGGCCGACCGTTGCTCATCCGAAGCGGTCCCCCTGACGCTGGCGGTTCGATCGCTGGCGGCTCTCAGCCGTGCCGAGATTGCTTCATCATCCGGCATCGCCGGCCTCGCCGCGACAAGAACGGCCCGAACCGGTTACCGTCCGCCCCGGCCGGGCGGGAGATCGCGCCGGGCCGGAGAACATCGCCCAGGCGGGGCGAACCCGCAGGCGGCACAGCCCGGGCTGCGGGGGCGCGCGCCCGGACGGGGCGGGGTTGCCGTCCGGGGCCGCCCGGTGGACGATCGGCATAGCCGCGACATGGAGGAGCCAACCATGCAGGAGCGCATCTCCACCCCGGTGGCCGGGCCTTCGGCGATCTTCCCGCGCGGCTTCCTCTGGCAGGTCCCGGTCTGGTACGCGGCCGCCGCGCTCCTGCTCGCGTACGCCCGGCAGCTGCCCGGCTGGTTCCGGCTGGCCGCGGCGGCGGGCCTGCTCGGCGCGGTGATCACGCTCCTCGCGACGCTGGCCGCGCTGCGGGTGCGCGCGTTCGCCGCCGACGCCGATGGCGTCCGCCTCGGCCTGCCCGCCTCCACCCGGCGCCGCGGGCGGCGCCGCCGCGAGGCACGGCACCTGCCCTGGCAGCACATCGAGCGGGTGCGGATCGCGCAGCGCCGGGGCGGGGTGCGCCTGGAGTTCGTGGTGAGCCCGACCGCTCCGGTCATGACCCGCGGCTTCGCGCACGGGCCGCTGTCCCGGGCGCGGCGCTGGCTTCTGCTGCTCATCCCGTTCTGGTACCTGCTGCGGCCCACGGCGCTGGTCACGCCGCTGCACGGGCCGTCGCCGACGTACCGGCTGACGGTCCGGGGCGTCACGCTCGACGAGGTCAGGCAGGCGCTGCGCTCGCTGGCGCCGCGGGAGGTCCCGGTCGCGGTTCTGGTCCGGCGGGGCTGAACCGTATCATCGGCCCAGCCGGAGACGGCCGGCTGAGGCGGCCGCCGCCGGCCCGGGCCGGCGCGCAGGCATCGTCCTCCTCGGAAGGAAAGGCACGGGACCCCATGGCACACGAGGTGACGGGCGTGATCGCCCGCAGCAAGGGCGCTCCGGTCGAGCTCGCCACCGTGATCGTCCCCGACCCGGGGCCGGGCGAGGCGCTGGTCCGGGTCCAGGCGTGCGGGGTCTGCCACACCGACCTGCACTACCGCGAGGGCGGGATCGGCGGGGACTTCCCGTACCTGCTCGGCCACGAGGCGGCCGGGATCGTGGAGGCGGTCGGCGGCGGCGTGACCGACGTCGCACCCGGCGACTTCGTGATCCTCAACTGGCGCGCGGTCTGCGGGCAGTGCCGCGCGTGCCGGCGCGGGCGGCCATGGTACTGCTTCGCCACCCGCAACGCCGCGCAGAAGATGACCCTGGCCGACGGGAGCGTGCTCTCCCCCGCGCTGGGGATCGGCGCGTTCGCCGGGAAGACCCTCGTCGCGGCCGGGCAGTGCACCAAGGTGAGCCCGCGGGTCAGGCCCGAGGTGGCCGGGCTGCTCGGCTGCGGCGTGATGGCAGGGCTCGGCGCGGCGCTCAACACCGGCCAGGTGAGCCGGGGCGACTCCGTGGCGGTGATCGGCTGCGGCGGCGTCGGCTGCGCGGCGGTCCTCGGCGCGCGCCTGGCCGGGGCGGGCACGGTCATCGGGGTGGACATCGACGACCGCAAGCTCGCCTGGGCCCGCGAGCTCGGCGCCACGGACACCGTCAACTCCCGCGCCGCCGACCCGGTGGAGCGGATCCGGGAGCTGACCGGCGGCCACGGCGCCGACGTGGTGATCGAGGCGGTGGGCCGCCCGGAGACGTACACGCAGGCGTTCTACGCCCGCGACCTGGCCGGGACCGTGGTGCTGGTCGGGGTGCCGACGCCGGACATGCGGCTGGAGCTCCCGCTGCTCGACGTGTTCGGCCGGGGCGGGCAGCTACGGTCGTCCTGGTACGGCGACTGCCTCCCGGACCGGGACTTCCCGATGCTCACCGACCTGCACCTGCGCGGGCGGCTGCCGCTGGAGAAGTTCGTGACCGAGACGATCCCGCTCGACGGAGTCGAGGAGGCGTTCGCCAAGATGGGCCGCGGCGAGGTGCTGCGCAGCGTGGTGGCGTTCTGACCGGCGGGAAGGGTGACGCAGCCGGGCGCGGTGGCGCGCGGTGCGGGGCCGCGCGGGGCACGGGGCCGGCTCCGATGAGCGAGGTCGCCAGGATCGCGATGTGGTCCGGGCCCAGGACGCTGTCCACGGCCCTGATGCGCTCGTTCGGCAGCCGGGCGGACGCCGTCGTCGTCGACGAGCCGCTCTACGGCTACTACCTGGCCCGCACCGGCATCGACCATCCGGGGCGGCAGGAGATCCTCGCCTCGATGCCCACGGACTGGCGCGAGGTGGTCCGGCGGCTCACCTCGGGCGCGCTGCCGGAGGGCAAGACCGTGTGCTACGCCAAGCACATGACCCACCACCTGCTGCCCGAGGTGGACCGCGGCGCGCTCGCCGGGCTCCGGCACGCGTTCCTGATCCGCGACCCGCGCCGGCTCCTCGCCTCCTACGCGCGGGTGCGGGCCACGCCCACGCTGGCCGACCTGGGCCTGGAGCAGCAGGTCGAGATCTTCCGCCGGTTCGGCGGGCCGGTGATCGACGCGGCGGACCTGGTGGCCAGGCCGCGGCCGGTCCTGGAGGCGCTCTGCGGCGCGCTGGGGATCGCCTTCGACCCGGCCATGCTCTCCTGGGCGCCCGGGCCGCGCCCGGAGGACGGGGTGTGGGGCAGGCACTGGTACGCGAGCGTGTGGGCCTCGACCGGGTTCGGCGCGGGGCCCGGCCCGGATGCGGCGAACGGCCCGGCTCGCGGGCTGCCCCCGGAGCTCGAGCGGCTCGCGGACCGCTGCCAGCCGTACTACGCCGAGCTCGCCGCCGTCCGGCTGGCCCGCGCCTAGCATGACGGCGGGAGGACACCGCGATGCTCCAGAGGTTCGACGAGCGCAACCGCGACATCATCGTCAGCGTCGGCGGCAGGCTCACCCACCGGGACAAGGCCGCGGTCAGCCCGTTCGACTCGGCGGTCCAGGGCGGCGACGCGGTGTGGGAGGGGCTGCGGCTGTTCCGCGGCCGGATCTTCCGGCTCGAGCAGCACCTGGCCAGGCTGCGCCGGTCGGCGCTGGCGCTCGCGTTCACGTCGGTCCCGTCCGATGAGCAGATCACCGCAGAGATCAGGCGGACGCTCGCCGCCAACGGGATGACCGACGGCGTCCACATCAGGCTCACGCTGACCCGCGGGGTGAAGATCACCAGCGGCATGGACCCGCGGCTCAATCAGGCCGGGCCGACGCTGATCGTGCTGCCCGAGCACAAGGACCCGGTCTACGACCCGGCCGGGATCACGCTGATCACCTCCAGCGTGCGGCGGCCCCCGCCGGACTGCCTCGACCCGAAGATCCACCACGCGAACCTGCTCCCCTCGATCCTGGCGAAGATCGAGGCGAACGCGGCCGGGGCGGATGAGGCGATCATGCTCGACCAGCGCGGGTTCGTGGCCGAGACGAACGCCACCCACCTGTTCCTGGTCGGCGGCGGCGCCCTCGGCACGCCGTCGACCGCCGCCTGCCCCGAGGGGATCACCCGCGCCGCGGTGCTCGAGCTGGCCGCCGCGGCGGGCATCGCGTGCGAGGTGGGCGACTTCTCGCTGGCCCAGTTCTACGCCGCCGACGAGGTGTTCGTGACCGGCACGATGGGCGGGATCGCGCCGGTGACCCGCATCGACGGGCGGGTGATCGGCGATGGCCGGCCCGGGCCCGTCACCGCCCGGCTGTCCGCCCTGCTCGACGAGGCGACGCTGGCCACGGGGACGCCGGTGACCGGCGCCCCGGCCGGCTGAGCCGCCGGCGCTCGCCGGCCCGGCCCGCGCCGGGACCGCCTGCCGGGGAAGCGGGCGCCGGGCGGGACGTGCCGCGGCGGCGTGCCGGGGGCCGGGCGCGCCGCGGCTAGCCGGGCAGGGTGTGGCGCAGCGCGATCGCCCGCTCGGCGGCGGCGGTGAACGCGGCCCGCTGCGCCGCAGTGCCCGCCAGGTAGGCGGCCTCCAGCGCGTGCATCGCCGCCGACCCCTCGTGGTAGTCCTGCTCGGCGCACAGGATCAGGTCCATGCCCGCGGCCGCCGCCAGCCGGGCGCGGCGCGCGATCGAGCCGAACGGCCCCAGCGCGCCGGCCTCCAGGGCATCGGTGATCGTGACCCCGGCGAACCCCAGCCGCCGCCGCAGCTCGCCCTGCACGACGCGGCTCGACAGCCCGGCCGGGCGGGCGGGATCCAGCGCCGGGTAGATCGCCCAGGAGACCATCACGAGCTTGACCTTCGCGGCGATCGCCGACCGGTAGGGCAGCTCGTCGATCGTGCGGATCTGATGGAGCGTCAGGTTCAGCGTGACCGGGCGCTCGTCGGTGTTCTGCCAGGTCGCCGCCGCGCCCAGGCCGGGGAAGTGCTTGACGGTGGCGGCCACGCCCTTGGCCTGCTCGGCGGTCGCGTACAGCTGGCCGAGCTTGGCCACCTTCTTCGGGTTGCTGCTGAACGAGCGCTGGTACTGGTCGATGAAGTTCCCCGGCGTCCGGTACACGTCGAGGACCGGCGCCAGGTTGACGTTCAGCCCGACCCCGCGCAGGTTGGCGCCCGCGCCCGCGCCCGCCGCCCGCGCGGCCGCCCACGGGTGCGCCGACTCCCCGATCTGCTTGGCCGACAGCAGCGGCGGGCCGGGCAGGCGGCGCACCAGGCCGCCCTCCTGGTCGGTCATGAGCAGCAGCGGGGCGCGGACCGGGTTGCCCGGGCTGGCCGCGGCCCGCTCCAGCTCGCGGACCACGGCGGCCAGGTGAGCCGGGCTGCCCACGTTTCCGCTGAAGAAGATGACCCCCGCCGCCTCGCCGTGCGCGATCAGCCAGAGCAGGCCGCGCGGCGGGTTGAGGCCGCGGTAGCTGTAGATGACCCGCTGGCCGGCCAGCTGCAGCGGGGTCAGCTTCGGGATGGCCGCCTCGGCCATCGCGTACCCGGCCCGGACCGGCGACACCGCGCCCGGGCGCAGCCCGATGCCCGGGGCCACCGCGGCCGGCCTGACCTGCCCCGCGGGATGCCCGGAGGCGCCGCCCCCGGCTCGCCCTCCGCCGCCCTGCCCGGAGCCTGGCCGGCCGGAGCCGGCCGGCGCCGGCCGGGAGGCGGTGGTGACCGACCGGTGCCCCGAGGCGGCCGGCTGGCGCCGCGCGGCCGCCCCCGCCGCGAAGAACAGCACCGCGGCGATGACCAGCGCGGCGCAGGTGATGAGGATGATCAGGGTGGACCGCGGCGCCGCGCGCCGGCGGGGCGGCCGGGCGAACGCCGGCCTGGCCCCGGCAGGGCCGGGCGGGCGGAGCCCCGTCGGCACCCGGTCTCCCGCGCCGCCCCCGTACGGGGCCCGGTGGCTTCCCATGGCGCCATGCTACGGAACCGGCCGGCCGCGCGCACGGATCGCACCGGCCTCGCCCCGGCGCGGGGAGGACGGCGCCGGGGCCGCTCAGCCCCGGGCGCCGATCTCGACGGGCGGCGGGAACAGGCTCTCGGCCACCCGCTCCGCGGTCCGCCGCGCCCACCGGCCGGTCGTGCCCAGGCCGATCAGCAGGATGGCGGCCCCGCACCCGGCGATGATCCACCAGCCGACGTGGCTGGCCGCGGTGAACCCGGCCCGCAGCGGCCCGGTCATGGCGGAGACGACCGCCGACCCGATCACCGCGACGCCCAGCGAGGATCCGATCTGCCTGCTGGTCGAGGCGATCGCGGCGGCCACGCCCGCCTGGGCGCTGGGCATGCCCGACACGGCCGTGTTGGTGATCGGCGCGTTCACCAGGCCGAAGCCCAGGCCGAAGAGCAGGTAGCTGACCACCAGGCTGCCCGGCGGGGTCCCGGGCGCCAGCCTGGTCAGCGTGACCGCGCTCGCGGTCAGCGCCAGGCCGGCCCCCGCCAGCGGCAGCCGCGGGCCGCGCACGCCGACGATCCGGCCGGACAGCGGGCTGCACAGGGCGGTCATCGTCGCCATCGGCAGCATGAACAGCCCGGCGTGCAGCGCGCTGTAGCCGCGCACGTCCTGCAGGTAGATCGTGGACAGCAGGAGGAAGCCGCCCATGGCGGCGAACGCGCAGACCGCGATCACGGTCGCCCCGGTGAACGGGACGCTGCGGAAGAAGCGCGGGTCGAGCAGCGGCTCGGCGCGGCGGGACTCCCACGCGGCCAGCCCGGCGGCGCAGGCGGCGCAGGCGGCGAAGCCGCCGAGGATGGCCGGCGAGGACCAGCCGCGGCCCGGGCCCTCGATGATCGAGAACACCAGGGTGGCGAGAGTGGCCATGACGAGCAGCTGGCCGGGCGGGTCCACGCGGCGCGGCCGCGGCGCCCTCGACTCGGGCACGAACAGGGCGGTGAGGGCGAGGGCGGCCAGGCCGACCGGGATGTTCACCCAGAAGATGCTCCGCCAGCCCACGGTGGTGACCAGCAGGCCGCCGATGATCGGCCCGAGGGCCATGGACACGCCGATCACGGCGCCCCAGATCCCGATCGCGCGGGCCCGCTCCCGGGGCTCGGTGAACGTGTTCGTGATGATCGACAGCGCGACCGGGTTGAGCATCGAGCCCCCGACCGCCTGCAGCATGCGGAACGCGACCAGCGCGCCGAGGCTGGGCGCCAGGCTGCACAGCAGCGAGCCGGCGGTGAAGGTCGCCAGCCCCGCCTGGAAGGTGCGCCGGCGGCCGATCCGGTCCCCGGTGGACCCGGAGAGCGTGAGCAGGCTGGCCAGCACGAGCGTGTACGCCGCGATCACCCACTGCAGCCCGGAGACCTTCGCGTGCAGCTCGCGCTGGATCGACGGCAGCGCCAGGTTGACGACCGTCACGTCGAGGCCGACGATGAGCAGGCTCATGCAGCAGATGGCCAGGACGAGCATCCGCCGCGACCTGGTCAGCTGCCCGTCGTCCACCCGCACAGTATGCCCGCCGGCCACGTGGGCGCGGGCGGGCGGGCACGGCGTGCCCGCCCCGTGCCGGGCCGGCCACGACCGCGCCCGGAGGCTCGCTCACCCGATGTCGCGGCGGCGCAGGCCGGCCAGGCCCGCAGCGCCAAGCGCCGCGGCGACCGCGCTAAGCGCCGCCAGCGGCGTGGCGCTCACCGTGCCGCCCGGCAGCTTCGGCAGGTGGGTGAACGGCGAGGCGTCCAGCACCCAGTGGCTCAGCCGCAGGATCGCGCCGACAAAGGCGAGCGCGACCACCAGCCCGAGGGCCGACCAGCTCACTATGGCGCCGATCCGGGGCCTGAGCCCGAGCAGCGCGACCGCGATCCCGGCCATCACCAGGACCGCGGGCAGCTCGGCGATCCCGGCGCCAGTCATGCGGGCGATCTGGTGCCCCAGGCCGCCGGACTGCGCGCCGGCCCCCACGCCGAGGCCAAGGCCCGCGGCGAGGAGGATCGCAGCGGCCCCGGCGGCAGCGATCACCAGGTGGCTCAGCGCCCAGCCGGTGCGGCTCACCGCGGTCGCGAGCACGGCGTCCGCGCGCTGGCCGGCCTCCTCTGACCGCAGGCGCAGCACCGCCGAGATCGCGAACCCGGCGACCGCGAGGCCGGCGAAGAGGACCATCGCCGCCAGGAACGCGTCCACCAGCCCGGCCCTGCCGCCGAGCTCGGCCATCGCGCGCCGCACCTGGGCGCTCCCGTAGAGCCCCCCGATCCCCCGGGAGGCCGACCCGATGACCACGCCGTAGACGAGCGCGCCGCCCGCCCAGCTCAGCAGCGACGCCCGCTGGAGCCGCCAGGCGAGCCCCAGCGGCGACGCCAGGGCCCGGCCGGCCGCGGCCCGGCCGGGCCGCCCGGCGAGCACCCCGGCGCCGTAGTCGCGCCGCCGGGCGAGCAGGGCCGCCGCCGCCGCGGCAGCGGCCGCGAGCGCGAGCGGCAGCGCCAGCGTCCACCAGCGGGTCCCGTCGAACGACCGGATCAGCTCGGCCCAGCCGACGGGCGAGAGCCAGGTCAGCCAGCGCGGGCCGGTCCGGCTCACCGAGTCGCCGACCGCCCGCAGCAGGAAGGCGGCCCCCAGCACCCCGATGGCCAGGCCCCTGGCAGTCCGGGCGCTCCGGGCGAGCTGCGCGGTCACCGCCGCCACCGACGCGGTGGCCAGGCCGCAGGCCGCCACTCCCGCGGCGAGGGCGACCGAGCCGGCCGCCGGAAGGCCCAGCGCCGCGGCGACGGCGGCCATCACCGCGGCGACCGCGGCGTTCGCTCCGGCGGCGACGGACGCCACCGCGGCCAGCGGGGCGTGGCGCCCCACCACGGCGGCGCCGACCAGCTCGAGCCGGCCGGCCTCCTCCTCCGCCCGCGTGTGCCTGACCACGAGGAAGACGCTCATCAGCCCGGCCAGCAGGGCGCAGACGGTGACGTCCCGCCAGGCGGTGAACGAGCCAAGGGAGCTGCCGTAGAGCGGCCCGTAGAGCGACAGCAGCGCGGGATTGCCGTTGGCCGTCCGGGCGAACTCCGCGCGCGCCGCGGCCGTCGGGTACAGCCCCCTGAATCCGTACACCGTCGCGCCCACGAACGCGGCGAACGCGTAAAGCCAGACCGCGAGCATCAGCCGGTCGCGGCGCAGGGCGAGCCTGATCAGCGTGCCGGCGCCGGTCAGCGTCGTCATGGCGCGGGCCGCTCCGCGCCGGCCGGGCCGGCGCGGACGCCGGGCCCGTCGCCCGCGTAGTGCCGCAGGAAGAGCTCCTCCAGGGTCGGCGGCTGGCTCACCAGGCTGCGCACCCCGGCCGCCGCCAGCGCGCGCAGGAACGGGTCCAGCTGGTCGGTGTCCACCTGGCAGCGCACCCGCGCCCCCTCGACGTCCAGGTCGTGAACCCCGGGCAGGCCGGCCAGGCCGTCCGGGGGGCCGGCCAGCTCGGCGGCGATCGACGTCCTGGTCAGATGGCGAAGCTGGGCGAGGCTGCCGCTCTCCACCGCCGTCCCCCGCCTGATGATCGTGACCCGGTCACAGAGCGCCTCCACCTCGGACAGGATGTGGCTGGACAGCAGCACCGTGCGGCCCCGGGCGCGCTCCTCCTCGACCGTCGCCCGGAATGCCGCCTCCATCAGCGGGTCCAGCCCCGCCGTCGGCTCGTCGAGCAGCAGCAGCTCGGCGTCGGATGCGAGCGCCGCGACCAGCGCGACCTTCTGCCTGTTCCCCTTGGAGTAGGCCCGCGCCCGCACCGCCGGGTCGAGCTCGAAGCGCTCGACGAGCTCGGCGCGCCGCGCGCGGTCCAGGCCGCCGCGCAGCCTGCCCAGCAGGTCGATCACCTCGCCGCCGGTGAGGTTCGGCCACAGGCTCACCTCCCCGGGGACGTAGGCGAGCCTGCGGTGCAGCCGGGTGGCCTGGGCCCACGGGTCCCCCCCGAGGACGCGCGCCGTGCCGCCGTCGGCGCGCAGCAGCCCGAGCAGGATCCTGATCGTGGTCGTCTTGCCCGAGCCGTTCGGCCCGAGGAACCCGTGGACCTCCCCGGAGGCGACCGCCAGGTCCAGCCCGTCGAGCGCCACGGTCTTGCCGTAGGACTTGCGCAGCCCCGCCGCCTCGATCGCGTTGGTCACGGGTCAGAGGCTACACTGCGTTCACAAGATTCTGAAAGTTTGAAATTGAGGAGAGCGCGGTTCGGTTCCGGGCTAGCCACGGGAGGTGACCGGTGGTCATGGAGCGCGACCAGGCCGCGCGCCGGTTCGTGGAGCGCTTCGCCGGCCTGATGGTCGAGGCCGGCATGCCCCGGATGGCCGCGCGGGCGTTCGCCGTCTTGCTCGCCCGCGACTCGGGCAGGATGAGCGCCGCCGAGCTGGCCGGGGCGCTCCGGGCCAGCCCCGCGGCGGTCTCCGGCAGCGTGCGCTACCTGGTCGGCGTGGGAATGGTCCACCGGGAGGACGAGCCGGGCTCGCGGCGCCACTACTACCGCGTTCCCGACGACGTGTGGGACGAGGTCATCGGCCTGCGCGGGCGGCTCCTGGCCAGGTGGGCGGCGGCGCTGCGGGACGGCGCGGAGGTCCTCGGGCCCGGCACGCCAGCGGGCGCGAGGCTGGCGGAATCGGTAGGGTACTTCGAGTTCATCAGCGCTGAGGTCGCGCGCGCGCGCGCCCGGTGGCACGGGCTGAGCCCGCGTCGGCCACGCCCCGGGGAGCCGGCCGTCGCCCGGCCGGCCGGGACCGGCTGATCACGGGCTGCGGTTGTTGCCGTGACCGTTTCGCGGCTATTGTGCCACCGCGACCCGTGACAAGTGACGCCGGGGATGCTGGCCCGCGCCCGATCGCTGGTAAGACTGATAGGTGAGCAGCGGCGCAGGAGGGTGCGAAGGTGGCGCGCGACCCAGCAGACCTCTACCAGGTGAGCGCCGACGCCCCCGAGGTCGGCCCGGACCTGGTCATGCTCTACTACCTGGACGGGTTCGTCGACGCGGGCGCGGCCGGGCGGCTCCTGGCGATGCACCTGCTGTCCGCGCTCGAGCACGCCGAGGTGGCGCGGTTCGACGCCGACCTGCTGATCGACTACCGCTCACGGCGCCCCGCGATGATCTTCGCCAAGGACCACTGGGAGAGCGCCGAGACCGCGCAGATCGTCCTGTACCAGCTCCGTGACGCGGCCGGGACGCCGTTCCTGCTGCTGCACGGGCTGGAGCCGGACCGGGAGTGGGAGGCGTTCACCGCGGCGGTGCTCCGCCTGGCGGCCCGGCTGAGGGTCAGGCTGGCTACCAGCTTCCACGGGATACCGATGGGCGTGCCGCACACCAGGCCGCTCGGGATCACCGGGCACGCGACGCAGCCGGGCCTGCTGGAGGGCTACCAGCCGTTCGTGGACCGGCTCCAGGTCCCCGGCAGCGCGATGGCGCTGATCGAGTACCGCATGGGCGAGGCCGGCATGGCGGCGGCCGGCTTCGCGGTGCACGTTCCGCACTACCTGGCCCACGCCTCCTACCCCGCCGCGGCGATGGCGCTGCTCGCCGCGGTGGAGCGGGCGACCGGCCTGAGCCTGCCCGCCGACGCCTTGCGGGAGGCCGCCGAGCTGACCGACGCCGAGATCGCCCGGCAGGTGGCCGGCTCGGAGGAGGTCAGCGAGGTGGTCAGGTCGCTGGAGGAGCAGTACGACGCGTTCACCGCCCAGCGGGAGAGCCTGCTCGCGGGCCAGCCGGAGAACATGCCGACCGCCGACGAGCTGGCGGCCCAGTTCGAGCGCTTCCTCGCCGAGCAGCAGCAGCGGGGCGACGGGGCCGGCGAGGGCGGCGGGTAGCGCGGCTAGCTGACCTCGCGGAGCAGGCCCGTGCCCACCTCGTAGACGAAGCCCCGGACGGCGCCGGCGTGCGGCAGGAACGGGCAGGCCCGCACCCGCGCCATCGACTGCCGGACGTCGGCGTCGAGGTCGGTGAACGCCTCGCTGGCCCACGGCGGCCTGATGCCGGTCTCGGCGGCGATCCGCGCCTTGAACTCCTCGTCGGTGAAGGTCTGCATGCCGCAGCCGGCGTGATGGATCAGCATCACCTCCCGGGTGCCGAGGTGCCGCTGGCTGATCGTGAGCGACCGGAGCACGTCCTCTGTCACCGCGCCGCCCGCGTTCCGGATCACGTGCGCCTCGCCGGGCGCCAGGCCCAGCAGCGCGTAGACGTCCATCCGGGCGTCCATGCAGGCCACCACGGCCACCGCGCGGGAGGGCCTGGCCGCTGCCTCGCCGGGGAAGGACGCGGCGTAGCGCCGGTTGCCGGCGAGCAGGTCATCGATGGCGCTCATGGGAGGGCTCCTTCGGGGTTGGCGGAGATTTGGCCCGTCCCGGGGCGGGCCTTCACATTCTGCCGGGCAGGCAGTCAGTGCCGGCCGGGCGGCCGGCCGCACGGGGGAGGCCGCCCGCCGAGGGCCGCGCGTTCGGGGGTCGCGCGGCCACGCGGGGAACAGGGCGGCGGGACGGCCAGCGGACCGCGACGCTCCGCGGGCTCCGCCGCACGGACGCGGCGCCGCCGCCCTGTCTCCCGTTCCAGCCGGCACGCCTCCTTCCGGCCGCGCGGCCGCCCCGCCGCCCCGCCGCGCCCGGCCGGCGCGCGGCACCCCGGCCGGCGCGCAAGCCGCGGGCCGCGCTAGGCTCGGGCCACGGCTGGGGCGCGGTCTTCTCGGCATCCGGCCGGGCAGGGGCGGGTCGATCGGATGGGGCTTCGATGGCGTGGCGGTCATCCAGGCTCCGCCGCGCGCGCCGGCCCCCGCTCCCCGGGCGGGTCCGCGCGCTGCTGATCTTCGTCAGCGCGCTGGTCTTCACCGACACGGTGTTCTTCACCGCGCTCACGCCGCTGCTGCCGCACTATGTCGCCGTCGCCCGCCTGGGCAAGTCCGGCGCCGGGCTGCTGGTGGCCGCCTACGCCTTCGGGACGCTGCTCGGTGCGCTCCCTTCGGGGCTGCTCACCGCCCGGCTGGGCGCCCGGAGGGTGGTGCTCCTCGGCCTGGCGCTGATGAGCGGGTCGACGCTCGTCTTCGGCTGGTCCACGGCGGCCGTGGTGCTCGACGCGGCCCGCCTGGTCCAGGGGGTCGGGGGATCCTGCACCTGGGCTGCGGGCCTGGCCTGGCTGGCGTCGTCCGGGCCGGAGGAGCGCCGGGGCGAGCTGCTCGGCACCGCGCTCGGCGCGGCGGTCGGGGGCGCGCTGTTCGGGCCGGTGGTCGGCGCGATCGGAGGCGCGGCCGGCACCGGGCCGGCGTTCTCCGGCGCCGCGGTCATCGGCGCCGCCCTGATCGCCACCGCGTTCGCGGTGCCGCCCCCCCTGCCGGCGCAACCGCAGGGCCTGCGGGCCGCCGCCACGGCGCTGCGGGACCGGCGGGTGCTGGCCGGCCTGTGGCTGACGATGCTGCCGGGCATCGCGTTCGGCGTCGTGGACGTGCTCGCGCCGCTGCGGCTCGCCGCGCTCGGCGCGGGCTCGCTGGCGATCAGCGGGGCGTTCCTGGCCGCCGCCGCGATCGAGGCGGTGCTCGCGCCGGTCGCCGGCCGGGTGTCGGACCGGCGCGGGCCGTACCCGCCGGTCCGCGCGGCGCTCGGCGCCGGCGTGCTGGTCAGCGTCCTCGCGCCGGTGCTCGCTCCCGCCGCGGCGCTCGTCGCGCTGCTCGTCGCGGGCCTGCCCGCCTACGGCGTGCTCTTCCCGCCGGCGACCGCGCTGTTCAGCGGGGCGGCGCACCGGCTAGGCCTCAACCAGGGCCTGGCGTTCGGCCTCGGGAACCTGGTGTGGGCCGCCGGCCAGACGGTGGCGGCCGCGGCCAGCGGGGCGATCGCGCAGGCGACCAGCGACCTGGTGCCCTACGCGCTGCTCGCAGCCGCCTGCCTGATCACCCTGGTGACGCTGCGCGCCCGGCACGGGCCGTCGGCACCTCGCCCGGGGGAAGGCCGGCGCTAACGTTGGCCTGACGACACAGGAGGCCCCATGCCGATGCCCGGGCAGCTCTTCCCCACGTCCCTCGTCGGCAGCTACCCGCAGCCGGACTGGCTGATCGACCGGGAGCGGCTGGCGGGGCGGTTCCCGCCCCGGGTCCGCGCGCGCGAGCTGTGGCGGGTGCACCCGGACCACCTGGCGCAGGCGCAGCGGGACGCGACCCGGCTGGCCATCGCCGACCAGGAGGCGGCCGGTCTCGACATCATCACCGACGGCGAGACCGACCGGGAGAGCTACTCCAACGCGTTCGCGACCGCGCTGGACGGCGTGGACATCGACAACCCGGGCACCGCGCTCGACCGCAGCGGCCACCCGAACCCGGTCCCCCGCATCGTCGGCCCGATCCGGCGCGCCCGGCCGGTCGGCGTGGCGGGCCTGGCGTTCCTGCGCGCCCAGGTCGCGCCGGGGAAGACGGTCAAGGTCACGGTGCCGGGCCCGTTCACCATGGCCCAGCAGGCGCAGAACGATCACTATCCCTCGCTGGAGGCCGCCGCCTACGCCTACGCCGCGGCGGTGCGCGAGGAGGTCGCGGACCTGTTCGCCGCCGGGGCGGACGTGGTCCAGCTCGACGAGCCGTACCTGCAGGCCAGGCCGGAGGCGGCGCGCCAGTACGGGGTCGGGGTGCTGAACGCGGCGCTGGAGGGCATCACCGGCACGACCGCCGTCCACCTGTGCTTCGGCTACGCGGCGATCATCCACGACCGGCCCAGCGGGTACTCGTTCCTGCCCGAGCTGGCGGGCTGCGCCGCGCAGCAGGTCTCGATCGAGACCGCGCAGTCCGGCCTGGACTGCTCGGTGCTCGCCGGGCTGGCCGAGGCCGGCAAGACCATCATCCTCGGCGTGCTCAACCTGGGCGACCCGGCGGTGGAGAGCGCCGGCCAGGTCGCCGAGCGGGTGCGGCGGGCGCTGCCCTACGTGCCCCCCGAGCAGATCGTGCTGGCGCCGGACTGCGGCATGAAGTACCTGCCCCGCGAGTCGGCGTTCGGCAAGCTCAAGGCGATGACGCAGGCCGCGGCCAGGCTCCGCGCGGGCCAGTGACGACGCGCCCGCGCCGGCTCGCCCCGCCCGGTCCGCCGGGACCGCGGGCCCGGACGGGCACGCCCGGAATCGGCCACGTGCCCGGGCACCGCCGCCTCGGTGATCACCTCAGCCGCGCGCGCCAGCGACGGCCCGCCGGCGCCCCAGAATGGCCCCGGTAACCGGGCCATTCCCGCATAGACTGGGCCCGGGCCTCACGGAAAGGCCATCGCATGGCGCGACTCTTCGAGCACGAGGGGCCAATCGGGATCGACCGGGTCTTCGACCACGGTGATGACCGGGAGAGCGGGATCGTCCACCCCCTCAGGCGGTACGCCGACGAGATCATCGAAGCCCTGGCCGGGGGCGATCTGCACGGCTTCGTCCTGGGGCTGCTCGGTGAGTGGGGATCCGGGAAGACCAGCGCCATGCTCATTCTGAGCGATCTGGTCGCCCAGCGGCTGGAGCACGCGCTGGCTGGCGTCGGCGGCACGGAGGTCGAAGTGTGCCCGTGGCCGCAGGAGCCGCTGGCGCGCGCGATCAGCGTCAGATGCCGGGACACGACGTACCACCCGGTCACGACCTCGGTGCTGCGTGCGCCGCTGTCGCTCCGCCAGGACCAGCACGAGAACGCCCGCCTCGACCTGGCGCTGACGATCCTGTACGGGCTCCCAGAGCGGATGCACGAGGCTGTCGTCCGCTCTCTTTCCCCCGGTTACCAGATCCAGCAGGCGGACAGCCCGGAAGGGCGGAAGAAGGTCACGGATGAGCTGCGCCGCGTGCTCGGCGAGCGCCAGGCGACCGGGGACGATGTCGAACGCTGGATCAGGGAGGCGCGCGAGGATTACCTGAGCGCCATGGAGGGCGCGGCTGCGCCTGAGATCCTGCGCCGCCACGTTCACATCACCATGCTCGACGACCTGGACCGCGCCGACCTGAGATACACCGCGCAGATCCTGAACGCGGTGCGGTTCTGGGTGGACACGAAGGGGATGTTCTTCGTCATCGCCTCATCCGCCCGCTACCTGGGCGAGGCCGCGGTCATGGCCATGCCGCCCGGGCTCCAGGCCGACGCCGGGACGGCGGTGCAGAAGTTCGTGCACCATGACCTGCGCATGCCCATGCTGCTCGAGACGACCGACGACGCGGCCCGGTACTGGCGCGCGCTGCTCGGCCGCACGGCCGGTCCAGCGGATCTGCCGGGCCGGGGCGTGATCGAAGCGGCGCTCGAGGCCAACGAGCCGCTCGGGCTGCTCGCCCCGCTGCTGTCGCCGCGGGTCGTTGACCTGTCGCTGCCGGTCACCGCGCTGCCGCGGGAGGCCAAGCGCCGGTACAACGCCCTGCTCGGGATCCTCGTCAACTATCGCGACGACCCGCCGGACTGGCTCAAGCGGAACATCGCCGAGATGATGTGGCGGGACGCGTGGGATCGCTTCGTGCACCCCGGCCTGAACGAGCCCAGCGGGCCCGGCAGGCCGCCCGGGCCGCGGGCCCGGGCGCTCGACACCGGCATCGGCCTGGCCGCCGGCGTGCTGGCCGAGAATCCGGACGGCGGCCTGGAGGAATGGGCGGACCGGCTGGCGCGGCTCGCGGCGGAGGCCCGGTTCACGCTGGACGGGGTGCCGCCCACGCTGCTGCTCTACCTGGCGTCCGACCCGCCGCTCCAGTGGTCTCCCGTCGCGGCCAAGGCGATCAGCCCCGTGCCGGATAGCGGGCGGATGAGTGACACGGGCGGCATCGGCCAGCAGGAAAGGCGCAGGCTGTTCGAGCCCGGAGGGCCCGTGCACGGCGCGGCGTTCTCACCCGAGGCCCTGGATGAGGACGGCGCCCTGCCCGCGCCCGCCGCGCCGGACGCGGATGGCATCCTCCTCAAGGACACCCGGCTGGAACGCGAGGCCAGCAACCTCGCCCGGGATCTGTCGCTCGCCGCCGCCGAGGGCGACGCGCGGACGGCGCGGCGGCTGACCGCGCAGATCCAGGAGCTCCTGGCGCGGCCGGACGCCCGCGGCAAGGCGAGGCAGACCGCGCCGACGATCGGCAACGCCGCGCTCCGGCTCGAGTCGGCCGACGCGGAGCTCGCCTGGGAGCTGCACCGGCTCGCCCACAGCCTCGACCCGGACCATCCGAACGTCCGCCTCAACCTGGCCGAGTTCCTGCTGGACTATGCGCAGGGCGAGGCCGCCTGGACCGAGGTGGAAAGGCAGCTCGACTGGCTCCTCGGGAACGCTCCCGGCGAGCGCCCGGAACGCCAGCTGGCGCTGCGCGCGCGGCTCGCGCAGGCCCGCGGGGAGCAGGCGAAGAGCAGGGAGCTCATCGAGGAGTTCCTGAGCCGGTCCGGCCGGCCCGACGCACCGTTCGAGCAGGTCGGATATGCCGTCATGGTGCTCAGGGACCTGAAGGCCAGGGCCCGGATGGAGGAGTTCGTCCGCGATCGCCTGGAGCTCCGGCTCCCCGGCGACCAGGGCGGCAACACCTACCGGCTGCTTCGCATGCTCGGCGACGAGCTCATCGAGGAGACCGGTGAACTGGAAGCCCGGGGCACCGACATGCTGCGGCACCTGGTCGCCGCAGCGTTCTGCCCGGACGAGCAGAGCGTCGCGGACGTGCTGAACAACCTGGCCCTGATCTACAACACCCGCCGCGACGCCAGGTATGCCGAGCTCGCCGGGCTGCTCTGGCTGCACGCCCTCGCGCTCGCACCCGGCGACCAGGTGATCCGCCAGGCTTATGGCCGCTACCTCGAGCGCCGCGACGTGGAAACCGCGCGGCGGCTCCAGCTCGGCCGCCCGGTCGACCTGCCGCGGCCGGCCGAGGGCGAGGTCCGGCGGATCGCCGCCGGCCTGCCACCGCACATGTCCGAAGGGCCATGGTGGTGGGAGGCGTTCACGCCGCCCGAGCCCGCCCGCGGATTCGCCGAGCTCGCGATCGCGTCGTCCGGGGGCTGACGTGCCAGCGGACGCCGAACGCGCCAGGCAGCTGGAGGTCCTGCGCTGGCTCGCCGGGGCCGCCGGCGGGAGGCTGAACACGCACGACGTGCTGGGCCGCGCCGATCTGGGCGCCGCCGCCTGCGGCAGGGAACTGCTCGATTCGCTCCATGCGAGCCGCTGGGTGACATTCCACGGGATCGGGCCCACCCAGGCGGTCGAGATCACCGACGCGGGCCGCAATGAGCTCGTCTACGAGGAGTGGCAGGGCCTGCTGCCTCCGCCCCCGGGTGCCGCCCGGGGCGCCGGGGGCAGGGCCGGCCTGCGGGCGGCTGATCCGGAGGTGCTCGGCGACGTGCTGCTCCGCCTCATCTACGACGCGGCGATGGGGCTCGGATCCGCGCGGGCCACGGTGAGCTGCCCGCTGCCCGAGGACGCGGACCGGGCCCTCGTCGTGGGGGCCCTGCGGCGACTGGACTCGGACGGCCTGCTGCGCGTCGGCAGGATGCCACGGCCGCCGGATCTCCCCGACGTCACGCTGACCGCGGACGGCGAAGGCAAAGTGGCGCGGGCGCGCGATGAGACGACCCCGGGCGGTTCCGCCGGGCGCGAAGCCGGGGTGCCAGCCGACGCCGGCCGTCAGGGCGTGCTTGTCGGCCTCTGGGGCGTCCTGGGCTCCCTGTGCTTCACCGGCGCCGGCTACGCGGGACCCAAGACGGGGCCGCTGTTCGCCGCCCTGGTCGTCGCCGGCGCCATCTTCGCCCTGCTGGCCGTTGTCACAGTGTTCCCGCAGCTCCGGCGGTGGCCGGCCAGGTGGGCCTGCGAGGCCTGGCACACCGTCCGCCGCTGACCGCGGCGCGCCGGGGCCGGGGCCGGGCCGGCGGCGCGCGTTCCCCGATCAGTCTCCGAGCTCGGCGCGCCGGCGGGCCACGAACTCGTCGAGCTCGGCCCGGACCGCCTCCTCCATCGGAGGCGGCTCGTACTCCTCCAGCCGCTTTGCCGCGATCTCCGCGGCCCGCGCCGCCGCGTCCTTGCCGCCGAGCTTGAGCCAGCGCTCGTAGTTCGCGCTGGACGACAGCAGCGGCCGGTAGAAGCAGTCGCGGAACCGCTCCATCGTGTGCTGCGCGCCCAGGAAGTGCCCGCCGTGACCGACCTCGGCGTGGGCGCCGAACGCCAGCGACTCCTCGTCGATCTCCAGCGGCGTGAACTCGACCTGGAGCATCCGCAGGATCTCGACGTCCACCACGAACTTCTCGTAGCAGGACACGAGCCCGCCCTCCAGCCAGCCCGCCGCGTGCATGACCCAGTTGGTCCCGGCCAGGAACGTCGGCAGCATCGTCATCAGCGACTCGTAGGCGGCCTGCGCGTCGCACGTCTGGCTGGAGGTGAGCCCCCCGCCGGTGCGGAACGGCAGGCCGTAGTGGCGGGCGAGCTGGCCGGTCGCGAGCAGGCCGAGTGCCGACTCCGGGGTGCCGAAGCTCGGCGAGCCGGACTGCATGTCGATGTTGGACAGGAACGAGCCGAAGATCACCGGGCAGCCGGGCCGGATGAGCTGGGCGAGCGCGATGCCCGAGAGGGCCTCGGCCAGCTGCTGCGCCAGGGCGGCGGGGATCGAGACCGGCGACATCGCGCCCATGAGCAGGAACGGCGTGAGCACCACCGGCTGGTTCGCCGCGCAGTACTCGAACTGGGCGTCGAGCATCCGCTCGTCCCAGCGCAGCGGCGAGTTGCAGTTGATCAGGGAGATGACCGCCGGAGTGGCCTCGATCGCCTTCCGCCCGGCCTCCCGGCCCGCCCCGCGGCCGAACGCGATCTCGGTCATCGCGATCGTGTCGGCGGCGTTCGGCCCGGACACCACGTTCCCCATGTAGACCTTGTCGGTCAGCGTGAGCAGCGCGTGGACCATGTCGAGGTGGCGCGAGTCGAGCGGGGCGTCGTTCGGCTCGCAGATCACCCCGCCCGCCGAGTCGAGCTCGGCGAAGCCCTGGGAGAGCATCGCCAGCCGGCGGAAGTCCTCCAGCGTCGCGTCGCGCCGCACCTCGCCGGACCGCACGAACGGCGACCCGTAGACCGCGCCGAACGCCATGTGGTCGCCGCCGATGTGGATCGTGCGGGCCGGGTTCCGCGCCTGCACGTCGAACTCGCGCGGCGCCTTGGCGGCCTGCTCGAGAACGAATTCCGGGTCGAGCCGGACGACCTCGCCGTCCACCCGCTGCCCGGCCCGGCGGAACAGCTCGACCGCCTCCGGCTTGGCGAACTGGACGCCGATCTCGGTGACGATCCGCCGCCATCCCGCGTCGAGGACCGCGACCGCGTCGGGGGACAGGATCTCGTAACGGGGCATCCGGTTGCGGAACATGACCACCTCGCCAGCGTTCGGTGCGGGGCCGCTCGGCTCCGCGGGCCTGCCCGGCTCCCGGCCGGCGCGGCGCCTGCCCTTCCCGCCGCGCCCCTCGCCCGCGGCGCCGACCCCGCGCGCCTTGCCGCGCCCGGTCACGCGCCACGCCCGGTCACGGTCACGCGCCGCACGCGCCACGCGCCGGTCCCGCGCGCTCGCACCGGTGACGAGCCACTTGACCCGTATCGCCGGGAAACCTAGGATCACATCGTAGAACTTCGTTCCGAAATATGGAACAGCGGGATGGAACGGCGGGCGCCCGGCACGGCCGGGGCGCCCGCGGCCGGGAGGACGATCCGTTGGCCAGCCAGACCGGAACCCAGGCCATCGACCGGGCCGCCGAGCTGCTCTCGCTGGTGGTCCAGGGCCGCGAGCCGGCCAGCTTCTCCCAGCTGGCCGCCGCCAGCGGGCTGGCCAAGTCGACGGCATCGCGGCTGCTCATGGCGCTGGAACGGCACCAGCTGGTGCGCCGTGACACCGGGGGGCGGTTCTGGCCCGGCGAGCTGTTCCTCAGGTATGCCTGGCGGGGCACCGCGGAAGCCGACCTGGTCGCAGTCGCCCAGCCGTTCCTGGAGCGGCTCGGCGAGCGGACGGGCGAGACGATCAACCTCGGGGTGGTCGGGGGCAGCGGCCTGACGCCGGCGGGCGGCGCCGGCGCGACGTCCGGCGGCGCCGCCGCCGGGGCAGGCGGCGGGATCGCAGGCGGCGGTCCCGCCCGCGCGGGCGGGGGCGGCGCGGGCGGGACCGCCGGTCCCGCCGTCGAGCAGATCGCCCAGGTCGACAGCCGGTACCTGATCGGCGGGACGAACTGGGTCGGCCTCGCCGTCCCGCTGCACTGCTCGGCGCTCGGCAAGGTGCTGCTCGCGTTCGGAGCGGCCGTGCTTCCCGACGGCCCGCTGGAGCGCCGGACGGCGCGGACGATCACCGACCGGAACGAGCTCGCCGCCGAGCTCGCCCGGGTCCGCGAGCGCGGCTGGGCCATCACCGATGAGGAGCTCGAGCCAGGCCTGGTCGCGGTGGCCGCCCCGGTCTTCGCCGGGACGCCGGCCGCAGTCGCGGCGATCTCGGTCTCCGCGCCCGCCGCCAGGATGGCCGCCCCCCGGCTGCACGCGGCCGCGGAGGCCTGCGTGAGCACCGCGCGCGCCCTCTCCGACGCACTGGCCGGGCCGCTCGGCGCGCCCGCCCCACCATCCGCCCGCCTTGCCCGTGAAGGTGCCGCATGACGACCGAGGAACTGCTCCGCCAGCTCTACGACCAGACCCTGACCGGGAACGGCCCCGCCGTTCTCGACCTCACGCGCTCCGGCCTGGCCGGCGGGATCGGCCCGGAGACGCTGCTGTACGAGGCGCTGATACCGGCGCTGGAGGAGGTCGGCGCGCGGTTCGAGCGCGGAGACTTCTTCGTCCCCGAGATGCTGATCGCCGGCAAGGCGATGGCCGGCGCGCTCGAGGTGCTCCGGCCGCTGCTCGCCGAGACCGGCGCCGAGTCGATCGGCACGGTCGTGATGGGCACGGTCAAGGGCGACGTCCACGACATCGGCAAGAACCTGGTGAACATCATGTTCGAGGGCGCCGGCTTCCGGGTGATCGACCTGGGTGTCCAGGTGGCGCCCGAGAAGTTCGTCGAGGCGGTGGCCGAGCACCAGCCCGACATCGTCGGGTTCTCGGCGTTCCTGACCACCACGATGCCGATGTTCAAGGCGAACATCCACGCGCTCACCAAGGCGGGGCTGCGTGACCGGGTGATCGTCATGGTCGGCGGCGCCCCGGTCACGCAGGAGTACGCCGACGCGGTCGGCGCGGACGGGTACGCGGCCGACGCGTCGGCCGCCGTGGTGAAGGCCAAGCAGCTGATCGCCGGGCGCCGGTCGGCCGCCCTCCCGGCCTGAGCCGGGGCGGCGATGCACACCACGCTGCGCTCGGCGACCCGCGAGGTCGTGATCGGGCCGGACCGGCCGTTCTGCGTGATCGGCGAGCGGATCAACCCGACCGGCAGGAAGGTCTTCGCCGAGCAGCTGCGCCGGGGAGACCTGTCCCGCGTGGAGATCGACGTGGCCCAGCAGGTCGCCGGGGGCGCCATGGTGCTCGACGTCAACATGGGCGCCCCGCTCGCCGACGAGGCGGAGCTGATGAGCGCCGCCGTCCGGCTGATCCAGTCCCGGACCGACCTGCCGCTGTGCCTGGACTCCTCGATCGTCGGGGTGCTCGAGGCGGGGCTGGCGGCCTACCAGGGCAAGGCCCTGGTCAACTCGGTGACCGCCGAGGACGAGCGGCTGGAGGCCATCCTGCCGCTGGTGGCCCGGCACGGCGCGGCGGTGATCGGGCTGCCCAACGACGAGCAGGAGATCCCCGAGGACCCCCGGCGCCGCCTGGAGCTGGCCGGGAAGATCATCGACGTGGCGACCGGGCGGTACGGCATCCCCGTCGAGGACGTGATCATCGACCCGCTGGCGATGCCGGTCGGCGCCGACACGTCGGTGGTGCTGCGCACCCTGGAGACGCTTGACCTGCTCCGCGAGCGATACGGGGTGAACACCACCCTCGGCGCCTCGAACATCTCGTTCGGGATGCCCGACCGCACCGCGCTGACGGCGGCGTTCCTGCCGATGGCCGCCGCCGCCGGGCTCACCAGCGCGATCATGGACGCCCGCTCGCCCGAGCTGGTCAGGGCGGTCCGCGCCTGCGACCTGCTGCTCAACCGGGACGAGTGGGGGGCCGCCTGGATCGCCGCGCACCGTGCGGGGGCGGCCGCGGCCACGGCCGGGCCGTGAGCGCCGCCCCGCAGGAGCCCGCGCTGGCCGCGGCCGGGCACGCCGGGGCCGCCGAGCGGGCGGGGCCGGCCGGAGCCGGCCAGGCCGGCCGGGTGGACCTGGTCTTCGCTCCCAAGGGGACCAGGGTGCGCGTGCCAGCCGGGGTCACCGTCTTCGACGCGGCGAGCTGGAACGGCATCGCCATCGATTCGACCTGCGGCGGCCACGGCACGTGCAAGAAGTGCAAGGTCCGGATCGCCGGCGGCTCGGTCCCCCCCTCCAGCCTGGACGCCCGCGCGTTCACCCCCGAGCAGCTGCGGGACGGCTGGCGGCTGGCCTGCCGGGCGGCCGCGACCGCCGGCCTGCGGGTCGAGGTGCCGCCGCTCACGACCCGGCCCAAGGCGGCGACGGTCGGCGTGGGCCGGCAGGTGATCCTCCGCCCGGCGGTGCGCAAGCGCTACCTGGAGCTGCCCGAGCCCTCGCTGGCCGACCAGCGGAGCGACATCGAGCGGATCCTCGCCGCGCTCGACGACCTGGAGCCCCGGGTGGATCTCGCCGTGCTCCGGGCCGCCGGCCGGGTGCTCCGGGCTGCGGACTACAAGGTGACCGCCGTGATCGCCGACGAGGTGCTGATCGACGTGCAGCCCGGCGACACGACCAGCCGCTGCTACGGGATCGCGTTCGACCTCGGCACCACGACCGTCGTCGCCACGCTGCTCGACCTGGGCACCGGCACGCCGCAAGCGGTGGCGTCGATGCTGAACCGGCAGCAGCCGTTCGGCGCGGACGTGATCAGCCGGATCAGCGCGGTGATGCTGGAGCCCGCGAACCTGGACCGGCTCGGCGCGCTGGCCCGGGAGACGCTCCGCGACCTGGCCGCCGAGGTCTGCGCCGAGGCGGGCGTGGACCCGGCCGACGTCTACGAGGTGGCGCTCGCCGGGAACGCGACCATGACCCACCTGGTGCTGGGGATCGACCCGGAGCCGCTCGGGGTGGCGCCGTTCATCCTCGCGGCCCGCCTGCTGCCCGAGGTGCTCGCGGCGGGCGACCTCGGCCTCCCCGTCCATCCCCGGGCCCGGGCCGTCGTGTTCCCGGCGTTCGGCGCCTACGTCGGCGGCGACATCACCGCGGGCCTGCTCGCCTCCGGCATGGACCGCGACCCCCGCGTCCGGCTGTTCGTGGACGTGGGCACGAACTGCGAGATCGTGCTCGGCAACCGGGACTGGCTGCTCGCCACCGCCGCGCCGGCCGGGCCTGCGTTCGAAGGGGCCGCGATCCGGTGCGGCATGCGGGCCGCGCCCGGCGCGATCGAGGCGGTGTCGGTCGCCGATGGCGGCGACCTGGAGCTGACCGTGATCGGCGACGGCGAGCCGGCCGGGATCTGCGGATCCGGGCTGGTCGACGCGGTCGCCGCGCTGCTGGGCGCGGGGCTGCTCGACCACTCCGGCCGGTTCGTCACCGACGAGGCCGCCAAGGCCGCCGCCCCCGCGCTCGCCCGCCGGCTCACCTGGCTCGGCCGCGAGCGGGTCTTCGTGCTGCACTGGCGGGCCGGGCCGGAGGACGTGGCCGGCGCGGTCTACCTCAGCCAGCGGGACGTGCGCGAGCTGCAGTTCGCCAAGGCGGCCATCGCCTCCGGCTGGAGCGTGCTGCTGGAGGAGGCCGGCCTTGCCCCGTCCGACGTCCAGCAGGTACTGCTCGCCGGCTCGTTCGGCAGCTACCTTTCGCCGGCGAACGCGATCAGACTGGGACTGGTGCCCAGGCTGCCGGTGCTCCGCGTGGTCAGCGCCGGGAACGTGGCGGGCGAGGGCGCGAAGATGGCGCTGCTGTCGGTGCGGGAGCGCGCCGGGGCGCTGGCGCTGCTGGAGGAGGTGAGGTATGTCGAGCTCTCCGACCGCGCCGACTTCAATGACCGGTTCGTCGAGCACCTGCGCTTCCCCGGATGAGGTCGCGGTGATCGCCTGCGGTGCCCTCGCCGGGCACGTCCGGGAGATCGCCGCGCGCCGGGGCTGGCCGCTGCACGTCCGCAGCCTGCCCGCCCAGCTGCACAACCGGCCCGGCCAGATCGCCCCGGAGGCGGAGCGGATGGCGCTCGACCTGCTCGGCCGGGGCTACCGCGTCGTCCTCGGGTACGCCGACTGCGGCAGCTACGGGGCGCTGGACGAGGTGTGCGCCAGGCTCGGCATCTCCCGGCTGCCCGGGCTGCACTGCTATGACGTGCTCGCCGGGCCCGAGGCGATCGCGGCGATGCTCGCCAGGGAGCCCGGCACCTACCTGCTCACCGACTTTCTCGTGCGCAGCTTCCGGGCGAGCGTGCTCGCCCCGCTCGGCCTGGAGGACCATCCGGAGCTGTGGTCCGACTACTTCGGGCACTACCGGCGGCTGGTCTGGCTGGCCCAGGCCGCGACGCCGGAGCTGGCCAGGCGGGCCGAGTCGGTCGCGGCGATGTTCGGCCTGCCGCTCACGGTGATCGAGGTCGGCACGACGCGCCTGGAGCGGGCGCTCGAAGCCGTGATCGCCAAGGGCCCTCCGGCGCACGCGGCGGCGAATCCTCCGTGATCACCAGGAGCTCCGTGGCGCGGGCGCTGCCCCTGCTCCGGCGCGCCCGTTACGAGGTGCTGCCGACCGCCGGGGCCGGGGACGCCGTCCTCGCCGCGGTCCCCCGGGACGTGCCGGTGACCGTGACGGCCTCGCCGACGAAGGGACTCGATCCCACGATCGAGCTCGCGGGCCGGCTGCGGGCGGAGGGATACCAGGTCGTGCCGCACCTGTCCGCGCGCCTCATCCGCGGCCGGGCGCACCTCGCCGAGCTGGTGGCCCGGCTGACCGCGGCCGGCGTCCGCGACGTCTTCGTCCCGGCGGGCGACGCCGACCCGCCGGCCGGGCCGTTCACCAGCGCGCTCGACGTGCTCGAGCTGCTCACCGAGATGGGCAGCCCGTTCCCGGAGGTCGGCATCACCGGGTACCCGCAGAGCCACCCGAAGATCGACGACGACGTGACCGTGCAGGCGATGTGGGACAAGCGGCGGCATGCCACCTACATCGTGAGCAACCTCTGCTTCGACCCCGCGGCGCTGCGCCACTGGATCACGCGGGTCCGCCGCCGCGGCGTCACGCTGCCGATCCTCATCGGCCTGGCCGGCCCGGTGGAGCGGACCAGGCTGATGCGGATGGCGGCCAAGATCGGGGTCGCCGACTCCGCGCGGTTCCTCGCCGGCCATTCCTCGGCGCTGGTCCGGCTCTCCGCCCCGTATCAGCCCGAGCACCTGCTCGCGCGGGTCGGCGGCGTGCTCACCGCCCCGGAGTCAAGGGTCGAGGGACTGCACGTGTTCACGTTCAACCAGGTCGGGCGGACCGAGGAATGGCGCCGCCGGCTGCTGGCCCGGCTGGCCGTGGAGCGGACGCCCTCCTAGTACTACAGCGACAGCCTGTTATGTGATCGGCGTGGCGGCGTGACGGTCCGGGTGGCGCCCTGGATGCTCCTGACTTATGACTGCTGTTGTGGAGATGGCGCC
>JAJPIV010000164.1 GCA_021324595.1 Actinomycetota bacterium
GAGAGGTAGCGGGCGTAGACGGCGGCCCAGTGGCCGTCCAGGTCCGGGAAGTCGGTGCAGGCCCCCACCTGGTTCGAGCTGGTCACGGTCAGGAACGGGTTGGTTGTCGGTGTTGCCGTATTGCCCGCCACATCCTTGGCCTGGGCGGAGTAGGCCGCCGATGTTGTGCCGCTCGGGAAGCTGGCGACGACCGCGGTGGACACCACCGTCGGGCCGGGGGTGGCCGCGGTGCGCGGGCCGAGGGCGCTGGTGGTCAGGGGGATGGAGCCGCTGCCGAAGAAGGAGAAGCTCGCGATCCCGGAGATCGGGGTGAGGCTCGGCGTTGGTGTAGGCAGAGCGTCCTTGGCGATGCCGAAGAGCTCGAAGGTATTGCAGGCCACGTTGGGCTTGCTGGGGTCTGCCCCGGTCTGCGGCGGTGCGGCCGCAAAGCCCTTCGGCGCCTGGCTGTCCAGGATGCTTGTATCCTGGGGGGCTGCGCCCGTCGGCGGCGTAGCTGACGGGGAAGAACAGGTTCCTGTATCCACCGTGGCCAGCCACTCGATCGTACTGCCGTAGGGCGGATTGGACAGTAGCGTGTTCAGATCATTCGATGGGGTATTCGAGCTGCTGAAGGAGATCGTGTTATTGCTGCTGGAGCTGTTGGGCCCGGCGGTGATGCCGGTGGCGACGCAGTTCCAGCCGCTGGCGGGCGATGCATGCACGCGCGCCCAGATGAGGACGGTGCCCCCCTGACTGGAGGGGGTGGTGACCGAGTAGGTGACTGTATCACTGGAGCCGTTCACGAAGCCAGGCGCCGTGATCGACGTCGTGGGACCAGCCAGGGTGCTGACCGCCTGTGCTGATGTAGTCGGTGACGACGGGTTCATCAAACAGTTTGTTGCCACTGTATCGACTGTTGCGTTCCACTCGATCTTGCTGCCGTTGGTCGGGGACTGGGCCAGCAGGGACGTGAGCAGGCCGTTGATGGTGACTGAGGTGGCTGTAGAGGGATCCCCTGGAAGGTTAGTAATACACACCCAGGAATTGGGGTTGGCGGTGTTCTGCACGCGCGCCCAGATGAAACCTGGATTCCCTAATCCCGTCCCGGTGTACGTGACGCTGTCGTATATGCCGTTTACCGTGGTCGGCGCCGAAACTGATGGTCCGGCTGCGAAGGCGCTTGCGGGCAGGGCCGCCAGGATGAGGGCGGCGGCGAGCGCGGTGCGCAGGATGCGCGGGATCATTCACCATCCTCCCTTCTCGAGATCGGGAACAATGCCGATGAACGCGAGCATCCGCCCGGTCCGCACGGCGCCGGCCGTGCGGCGGGCCTGCAGTCTGCTGGCATCACCTCCTGGCTGGCTTGCTGGGCTGGCCTGACCGGACGGTGCAGGGAGAGCGGTCGGCGCCGCGGGGGTCGGGCCCGCTGGCCGATGGGCCGGCGGCGGCACACCTGCCCGCCGGGGGAGGGACAGCCTGCCGCCGGGGGAGAGGCCGGGCGGTC
This sequence comes from Actinomycetota bacterium, assembly GCA_021324595.1. Taxonomy (GTDB): domain Bacteria; phylum Actinomycetota; class Actinomycetes; order Streptosporangiales; family Streptosporangiaceae; genus Chersky-822. The sequence goes on from JAJPIV010000164.1 coordinate 1,484, forward strand.
ACTCTGCACCGTCCCGCTCGCCCCGGACGCTCTGCAGGCCGCGCTTGAGGAGGGCGTAGGCGCGGTAGGCGCGGGTCGAGCGGATCGCGTCCAGCTGGTCGAGCGCGTTGTTCAGCCGTGCCTGGAGCTCCTGGATGGTCTGGTCGCGCTGGGCGACCTCGTCGGCCGCCTGGCGGGCCCGGGCGTCTATCTCCTCGATCCTCCGCTGGAGCTCGCGGATGATCTGGTCGCGCACGACCACATCGGCGGAGGCGCGGAACGCCCATTGCTCGCGCTCGGCGAGCCGCCGGCTCAGGGCGAGGACGAGCGGTGGGAGCAGGGCGGCAACGGCCGGTTCAAGCGCCGGGCGCGGCGGGGGTGGTGCGGTCAGGAGCTCCCGTGCGTGCTGGGCCGGGCGGGCCGCGCGCACGGCCAGTCGGGCCGCGGCGGTGCGCAGGTGGGCCGACAGCGCCGCGCGGTGCTCCCAGGCCGCGGTGAGCGCAGACGGCAGGGCGGACAGGCCCGCCGGGGCGAGGTCGAGGGCCTGCGCGGGAAGCTCCAGCTCGGCGAGGATGCCCTGCACCTTCGGGTCGTAGGCCAGCCCGACGACCGGCACCCCGGCGGCGGCGGCGAAGATGGCCGCGTGCAGGCGGACGGCCAGGACGAGGTCGCAGGCGGCGATGAGCCCGGCCATCTCGGCCGGCGGGGCCGGGGCGGGCAGGACCGCTGTCCGGTCGGCCCGGCGCATCTGGCCGCGGATGCGGGCGACGGCCGCGGCATCCTGGGCGGAGGGGTCACTGCTCGCCTGGAAGGGGAGGAAGAGCACGCTCCCGCCGTGCCGCTCGAGGAAGGCATCGAGCGCGCGGGCGAGCGCGGCAAGCCAGGCATCCGGGTCGACGCCGACGCTCCAGGGACGCGGGGCGACGCCGATCAGCGGTCGGGGCGGGTCGGCGAGGCCGACCTCGGCGAGGCAGTGCTGGACCCGGGCCGGCTCGGCCGGCGGCAGGCGGAAGGCCGGGTCGGCGGCGACCTCGACGCGGTCGGCAGGGAGGCCGAGGGACTGCAGGAGGTCCCGGGACGCGCGGTCGCGAACGGTCGCCCGGTCGGCCTGGGCGAAGGCGGCGCGGGTCCACGCCCGCCCGTCGTCCGAGAACAGGGGGCCGACGCCGACGCCGTAAAGCAGGAACGGGCGGTCGAGGAGGGCGGCGAGGAGGGGGAAGGTGCCGTAGAAGGCGAGGCCGGCGTGGTCGCTGGTGAGCGCCGTGCCGGGATCGAAGCCGTAGTAATCGTGGAAGAGGCCGCCGCCGCCGAGGATGATCAGCGCGCTGGTACGGGCCGCGGCGATGAGGGCCGGGATGTCCGTCCAGAGGAGGGCGTCGGTGCCGTGGAGCGCGGCGGTCTCGGCCGGGCGGCCGGAGACGACGGTAGGGGCGAGCGGGAGGTCGAGGGCGCGCAGGTCGCGGAGGAGGGCGGCGAGGATTGCCTCATCGCCGGTGTTGCCGAAGCCGTAGTAGCCGGCGATGAGGATCGGGCGAGGGGACGGCGAAGCATCGGACGGGACGTCAGCCATGGCGGCGCGATCATACCCGCTGTACGGACTGCACGTCAAGCCTCTTCTCCCGACCGCCGGGCAGGCCCCCTCGCAGTACGGCGTCGGCCAGGGATGCCCCCGGCCGCGGCCGGGCCGAGCCCATCGGTCGCAGGCCGGGCCGCCCGGCCGGATGAATCTGCGGGCGGCGCCTCTCGCTTGCGGCCCCGGCGGCCCGGCCCGATGGATTGGCCGGGGCATCTCCCACCGCGGCGCTGAAAGGCGGGCCTGATGGACTGGCCGGGGCGTCTTCCACCGCGGTCTAGGATTGCCGCTGCAGATCAGCCCGGCTGCTTACGGCC
>JAJPIV010000148.1 GCA_021324595.1 Actinomycetota bacterium
AGCCACGGCCACCTCCCCCTCGCCGCCATCCGCGACGCCCTCAACGGCAACCCCTGGATGCCACCCCAACCAGCATGATCAACTAACCGGGACCCGTGACTGGTTACCCAGTTCCGGCTGTCCAGCGCGCTCCCTCTCGTACCCGGCATAGCCCGGCACAGTATCGGCATCCGCCTTCCCGCGCTCCATGCGAAAGCCGCAGACCGGGCTCACGCCGCCCTCACGCCGGGCACCGCCTGGCCAGTCAACGGGTATCCGCCAGGCTCATCCCGGAGCCACTGGGATGCCCCGGCCTTGATGCCATCCTCCTGGTCTCGACACGTCATCAGCGGTTCCCTCACGCTCGCCTTCCCGGTCCCCGCCAGACCCGTAACCCGGGCCTTCTCCTCATCGCCCACCACGACGGTCCTCAGCCAACGCAGCATGAGGCGGCTTGACGCCCCCACCGCAGGGCGACGCCAGGGAGCCAGCAATTCCCCATCTTCCGCATGGCACCGCGAATCGACCACCTTGCTACCCCAGGCAACCTCCTCGCGTTCGCGGCACACCCCCAGCTCCCCAGCGCGCCCTCGTTGATCCCCAGGTCCCGGGCCACCTGCCCGACCGGCCTGCCGGCCTCCCGGACCAGCCGCACCACGCCTTCCCTGAAGTCCTGATCGAACTTCCCGCGTGCTCCTGCCATCGCCCCTCCTCAAAGGCAATGTGTCCACGGTACGAGGGGAAGCCCAGACGACCGTCACGGCGATGGCGATAATGCAGGCGGTGATGAGGATCAGGCAGCCGTTCGCGGGCTCTCCTGCCGGTCCCGTAATCGGTCGTTGTCGCTGGTGGCTGGCGTGTCGGTGTTATGGGGCTGGTGGTCACGGGGCTAGCGTTCTGGCCCGGAGCGGGGAGCCATTCGCGAGCCACCGGGGGGACGGCGTGCGGGGTAACGGGCTGTAGAGAAGCTGCTGGATGCCGGGCACGTGGTGTTCGAGGGCTGGGATCTGGGGCCCAGCCGGACGGGGAGGACGTCCTGGTGCTGGCTGTCCGGCCGGGTCGCCCGCGGCGGGACCGGTGCTCGCGGTGCGGGCGGCGGGCGCCGCGGCGCGGTACCGGGGACGGGCGGCGGGGGTGGCGGGCGCCGGGCCTGGGCGTGACGCGGTGCTATCTGGACGCGGGGGCGCCGAGGGTGACCTGCCCGGAGCACGGGGTGGTGGTCGCCGGGGCGCCGTGGGCGCGGCCGGGGTCGCGGTTCACGATCGCGTTCGAGGACCAGGCGGCGTGGCTGTGCGCCCGGATGCCGGCCTCGTCCGCGGCGGTGCTGCTGCGCACGACCTGGCGGGCGCTTCAGGCGATCCTGGTCCGCGTCGCCGGCGAGCTGGCCGGGAGCCGGGGCCGGCTGGACGGGCTGCGCCGGATCGGGGCCGATGAGAAGGCCTGGCGCAAGGGCCACCGGCACGTCACCGTGGTCACCGGCCATGACACCGGGCGGCTAGTGCGGGCCGCCGAGGGCCGCAACCAGGAGACGCCGCGCCAGTTCTCCGGTGATCTGGGGCCGGAGCGGCCGGCGCTGCTGGAGCAGGTGCCGGCCGGCGGCGCGGAGAGGATCCACGCGGTCGTCGCGGAGAAGGCGCCGGGGGCGGTGATGCGCCTGGACCCCTTCACATCGTCACGTGGGGCACCGGCGCCCTGGACAAGCTTCGCCGGCGGATGGCCGGCGAGCTTCGCGGCGCCGGCCGGGACGGGCAGGCATCCGCTATCAACGGCACCCGCCGGGCGCCGGTGAAGAACCCGGCCGACCTCACCCCCGGTCAGCGCGGCACCCTGGCGCGGACCGCCCGCGGCAACGGCCAGCTCCACCGGGGCTACCTGATGAAAGAGCAACTGAGGCAGGTCTTCGCGCCGGATACGGTCAACGGCCGGGCGCTGCCGGCCGGGCCGATCTCCTGGGCCTCGCACCCGAAGATCCCCGAGTCCGCGGCCCTGGCGAAGACCCTGAAGGGCTTCCGGCAGCTGATCTGGAACACCCTCGATCACAAGCTCAGCAACGGCCGCGAAGGGATCAACACCCAGCTCGCCGCGCTTCGGACCGGGCTCGCTGCTCATCGGACCTCCCTCAGCCACGCGGGGGGCAGCAGCGGCACTCGCAGTCCCGCCACTGCTCGTGCCCGCAGCTCGCGCACTGGAACTCGTCGTCATCCTGCTCGCCGGCGTACTCGGGCCACGCTGCCCGGGACCTCCGGCGTGTTCGCCCCTCCGAAGGGCGGCAAGCACCGTGACGTTCCCCTCGGCGACCACCTGGCCCTGATACTGTCCGCGCACGTCGCCCGCTACCCGCCGCTGCCGGTCACCCTCCCGTGGGCTGATCCCGGCGGCCGCCCGGTCACGTTCCCCCTCCTGTTCTGGCGGCGCCCCCGCCCAGCACATAGCCAGCACATAGCAAGCCACGTTCCCCCTCCTGTTCTGGCGGCGCGACGGGGGGCCGATGAGCCGTGAATGGCTCAACCGGGCGGTGAAGTGATCTCAGAGAATTCATGTGATGTAGCCGTGCTCGAAATGGGTGAGGACGAGGGCGGCGCGGGTGATGTCGCCGATCTTGCCGGGGCTGGCGGTGATGTGC
>JAJPIV010000025.1 GCA_021324595.1 Actinomycetota bacterium
GGACCCGGCATCCCGCGCCGCGGCCCGGGATGCCTCCAGCACCGCCGCCGGCACGCCGAGCTCGCCGAGCCCGGGAATGACATTCCCGTGCGGGCACCGGACCGGGCTTCCGAGCAGGGCGACCAGGCGCCGTTCCACCTGGTCGGAGATCACGTGCTCCCAGCGGCAGGCCTCGACGTGGACCTCCTCCCACGGCAGGCCAATGACGTCGACGAGCAGGCACTCGGCAAGCCGGTGCTTGCGCATCACCCTGGTCGCCCGCGCCTCGCCCTCGGCGGTCAGCGTCAGCCGCCGGTCGGCGCCGACCTGGAGCAGGCCATCGCGCTCCATCCGGGCCACGGTCTGGCTGACCGTCGGGCCACTGTGCCCGAGCCGCTCGGCGATCCGCGCGCGGCGCGGCTCCGTGCCCTCCTCGGCCAGCTCGTAGACCGTGCGGAGGTACATCTCCGTCGTGTCGATCAGGCCTTGCGCCGTCACCGCGGCCTCCCTCCGCCCCATTTCCGATGCTACGGTCACGCGGGACGGGGCCGTCCGGTCAGCGCTCCCGGGCCTGGCCGGCTCCCCGGGCCGGCCGGCTGCCTGGACCGGGCTCACGGGGCCAGCCGCTCCACCACCCATCCGCCGTCCTGCTCGCGGTACCTGAGCCGGTCGTGCATGCGGTTCGCGCGGCCGTGCCAGAACTCGAAGGCCCGGGGGACCAGCAGGTACCCGCCCCAGAACTGCGGAAGCGGCACCGGCTCGCCCTCCGGCCAGCGGGCGGCCATCCGCGCGTACCTGTCCTCCAGCTCGCGCCGCGAGCCGATCACAGCGGACTGCCTGCTCGCCCACGCCGCCAGCTGCGACCCGCGCGGCCTGGTGCGGAAGTACTCCGCGCTCTCGGCCTCCGACAGCCGCGACACCTCGCCCTCCACGATCACCTGCCGGTAGATCGGGTGCCAGGGGAAGAGCAGGCAGGCACGGGGAACGGCGTCCAGATCGCTTCCCTTCCGCGACGTCCGGTTGGTGTAGAAGCGAAAGCCCTGCCGGTCGTGACCCTTGAGCAGGACCATCCGCGCGCGCGGCCAGCCCGAGGCCGAGACCGTGGCGAGCACCATCGCGGTCGGCTCGGGCAGCCCCGCCGCGACCACGTCCGCCATCCACCGGTCGAACTGGTCGTGCGGGTCATCGGCCAGCATCGACTCATCGAGCCCCTCGGCCGGCCACTGCGCCGCGTCGCTGGCGTGTCCCATGGGTACAGATCCTCACACAGCGCGCCCGCCCCGGGCCGGCGGGCGGCCGTATTGGACCGTATATCCACCGGTCGTAAGCTTGGCGGCGTTTGAGGTGGTTGCCGACGCGACCGAAGGACGGAGGAAACGCCGGATGTCCGATTTCGTGCCCGGTCTTGAGGGCGTCGTCGCGTTCGAAACTCAGATCGCCGAGCCCGACCGGGAGGGCGGCGCGCTCAGGTACCGGGGCGTGGACATCGAGGAACTCGTCGGGCACGTCAGCTACCAGCACGTCTGGGGCCTGCTGGTGGACAACGCCTTCGAGCCGGGCCTTCCGCCGGCCGAGCCCTACCCCATACCCGTCCACTCCGGCGACATCCGGGTGGACGTGCAGAGCGCCCTGGCGATGCTGGCGCCCGCGTGGGGGATGCGGCAGCTCCTGGACATCGACGACCATCAGGCCCGCGAGGACCTCGCCCGCGCCTCGGTCATGGCGTTGTCGTTCGTGGCCCAGTCCGCCCGGGGCCCGGGGCTGCCGATGGTGCCCCAGCGGCGGGTGGACGAGGCGAGGACGATCACCGAGCGCTTCATGATCCGCTGGCGGGGCGAGCCGGATCCCCGGCACGTCAAGGCCGTCGACGCGTACTGGACATCGGCGGCCGAGCACGGGATGAACGCCTCGACGTTCACCGCGCGGGTGATCGCCTCGACCGGGGCGGACGTGGCCGCGGCCCTGTCCGGGGCCGTGGGCGCGATGTCCGGCCCGCTCCACGGCGGCGCGCCGGCCCGGGTGCTGCACATGATCGAGGAGGTGGAGCGGACCGGCGACGCGGAGGGGTACGTCAAGGGCGTGCTCGACCGGGGCGAGCGGCTCATGGGCTTCGGCCACCGCGTCTACCGCGCCGAGGACCCGCGGGCTCGCGTGCTCCGCCGGACCGCCAGGGACCTCGGCGCCCCGCGCTTCGAGGTCGCCGCGGCGCTGGAGAAGGCCGCGCTCGGCGAGCTCCACGCGCGCCGGCCGGACCGGGTCCTCGCCACGAACGTGGAGTTCTGGGCGGCCATCGTCCTCGACTTCGCGCAGGTGCCGCCGCACATGTTCACCTCGATGTTCACGTGCGCGCGCACGGCGGGCTGGGCGGCGCACATCCTGGAGCAGAAGCGGACCGGCAGGCTGATCAGGCCGAGCGCCCGGTACGTCGGGCCACCGCCCAGGTCGGTCAGGGACGTCCCCGGAGCTGACGCGGTCCTCGACGCCGGCTCCTGATCCGGCCTGCCACCGCCGGGGCCCGGCCCGCGCCGTCACGCGCCTTCCGCGGGCAGCGGCCCACGCCCGCGCAGCGGCCACGTCCCGAGCGCCTCGTACCTGGGCTCGGGGCCGGCCTGGCTGCGGATCAGGCGGATCGCCCCGGCGTCCCAGGCTGACGTGCGCAGGCCGCTGAGCTCGGCCACGAGCGGGCCAAGGTCGGCGGGACGCCGACTCCGGGCGAGCGTGACGTGCGGCCGGAACCGCCTCCCCTCGTCCGGCGGCGGCACGCCGGCCCGCCGTGCACCGGCGGCGACCGACGCGGCAAGCGCGCGCAGGCCGGCCTGCGCGCGCTCGTCGCCCTCGACCCGCACCCACAGGACCTGCGCACGGTGCGGCGAGGGGAACGCGCCCGCGTGCCCGATCACCAGCGTCATGGCCGGGTGCCGCCGGGCCGCGCGCTCGACCGCCCGCGCGAGCCTGTCCAGGCGCGCCGGATCGACCTCACCGAGGAACGCCAAGGTCACGTGCCACCTGTCCCGGCTGGCCCAGCGCAGGTCCGGCCAGGCCGGCCGGAGGGGTGCGACGGCCGCCTCCAGCTGCGCCAGCGGCTCGGCCGGCGGATCGATCGCCACGAACAGTCGCATGCACTCTTGCTACCAGCCGGGCGGGCGCGGTCAGGCCGGTGCCCGGGCCGGCGCCGCGCCGGGCGCTGGCGCGTTCCTCCGGCGGGCGGCGAGCGCCGCGACGGCGAGGGCCGCGGCAGCCGAGATCGCCCCGCCGGCCAGCATGCTCACCCTGGTCCCGAGCTGCTCGGCGACCAGCCCGGTCAGCGGCGATCCGATCGGCGCGCCGCCGAAGAAGACCAGCATGTAGATCCCCATCACCCGGCCGCGCATGTCCGCATCCGAGCGGAGCTGGACCAGCGCGTTCGCCGCGGTCGTGAAGCTGATCACGGTCAGGCCCGTGGGCACCAGCAGCAGCAGGAACGACCAGTAGGCCGGCATCAGGCTGGTGGCCACCTCCAGCACGCCGAAGATCAGGGCGGTCCCGGCCAGCAGGCGCAGGCCGAGCCGGCGACGGCGCGCCGCGGCCAGTGCCCCCATCAGCGCGCCCAGCGCGAACACGGCCGACGCGAACCCGAACCGCCCCGCCCCGGTGTGGAACACCACGCGCGACATCAGGGCGGTCGTGACCTGGAAGTTCATCCCGAACGTCGCGACGAAGAAGACCAGCGCCATCGTCAGCAGCAGCTCGGGCCGGGACCGGACGTGGGCCAGTCCCTCGCGGAGCTGGCCCCTGGCACGGGCGACCGGCTCCACGGGGCGCAGCTCGGAAGGCCGCATCATCTTGAGGCTGACGATCACGGTCAGGTACGAGGCCGCGTTCAGGAAGAACGCCGCCGAGGTGCCGACCGCGGCGATCACCAGGCCCGCCGCGGCAGGGCCGGCGATCCGGGCCAGGTTGAAGACCGCGCTGTTGAGCGCGATCGCATTCGGAAGGTCCTCGCGGCCGACCATCTCCATCGCGAACGCCTGCCTGGTCGGGTTGTCCACGACGGTCGCCAGGCCGAGGCCGAAGGCGAGCAGGTAGATGTGCCAGGGGCGCACGACCCCGGTGACTGCCAGCACCCCGAGGACCAGGGCCAGCGCGCCCATCGTCGCCTGGGTGGCCATCAGGATCCGGCGCTTGGGATGCCGGTCGGCGATCACGCCGCCCCACAGGCTGAACAGCAGCAGCGGCAGGAACTGCAGCCCGGTGGCGATGCCGACCGCGGTGCCGCTGCCGTGGGTGAGGTCGAGCACCAGCCAGTCCTGGGCGACCCGCTGCATCCACGTCCCCGTGTTCGAGATCACCTGACCGGTCGCGAACAGCCGGAAGTTGCGCACCCGCAGGGAACGGAACGTCTGCCCGTGACGCCGGCGGCCCGCCGCCCCGGCCGGGCCGGCGGTCAGGACTGGCTGAGCTTCTCCAGCACCGGCAGGGCCAGCCTGAGCGCTGCCCGCTCGTCCGGGGACAGCTCCCGCAAGCGCCGCGCCAGCCAGGCCTCGCGCAGCGCGCGCACCCGCCGCACCACGTCGCGGCCAGGGCCGGTGACCGCGAGCACGACCTGCCGGCGATCGGTGGGGTGCGGCATCCGCGCGATCAGGCCGCGCTCTTCCAAGGAGGCGATGACCCGGGTGATGGACGGCGGCTGCACCTTCTCGTGCTCGGCCAGCGCGCCGGGGGTCATCCCCGGGTGCTGCTCGAGCACGGCCAGCGCGGCGAGTTGCGTATCCGAGAGCTCGGGCTGCAGGCCCTGTGCCATCCGCTCGGCGCGCATCCGGCGGGCCAGCCGGCTGACCGAGATCCGCAGCGAGGTGGCCAGGCCCTCGTCCGGCCCGGCTTCGGGAGTCGTCATGGTCGTTAGCATCGCTCATTACTCTGGCTAACCATATCCGGCGGGCGGGCATTCCGCCAGCAGCAGGCCGCCGGCCGGGTGTGAACACGGTACGGCACCCGGGCGCCGCGCGCCCGGCGCTCGGCGGACCGGGCTGCCCGGTCCCGGCTCGGCTATGCTGATCCGATGGCCCGTCCGCTCCGGGAGGCGCCGCCACCGCTGGAGGGCAACGACCGGATCATCACCGCCGTCATCACCGCGGCGTGGCTGGTCGCGCTGGTCGTCCTGCTGGTCCTGGGCGACCGGCTGCCCGCCCCCGATCGGTCATGGATCTGGACCTGCGTGGTCGGCATCGGCCTGGGCCTGTTCGGGCTGGCATACGTGCCCAGGCTCAAGCGGTCCAGGGCGCGGGCAGCCGCGAGGAGCCCAGGCGGCCGGGAGTGATGCCGCTAGGCGAGCTCGTGGTCGATCGCCTCCAGCACGCTCCCGGGCACCGCCGCGGCGGAGCCCTCGACCTCGTAGCCGAGCTCGTCGATGGTAGCCGCCCCGCCCTGGTCCATGCGGGCGCCCTCGGAGTGGGCGCCGCAGCCGTGGTCCACCGCGACCACCTTCCCGTCATCCGGAGCGAGCCCGTTCGCGCACACCCCGAAGACCCGCCCGAGCGACCCGCTCAGGCGGACCAGGAAGCCGCAGGTCAGGCATGTCGCCGGCGCGGCCCTGGCCAGGGCTGAGGACGGGCCGGGCTCGCCGTCGTACCAGCGGGCCGCAGCCTCGTCCCGCCCGGCGGCCGAGAGCACCCTGGCGGGCAGGATCGCCAGGTCGCGGCGCTCCCGTGCCCGGCCCGCGCCGGGCCCGGGAACGCGCCCGCCCTCCGGCTCGCCCCCGCCGGGCAGTTCCTTCCCGCTGCCCGTGGCCAGCCCGGCGGCACCGGGCACCGTATCGGGCACCGCATCGGCCGGTGGCGGCCCCCCGGGAAAGACGCCGCCGAACGCGGCCAGCCCCAGCCGCCAGGCCGTGCTGTCCTCCCAGTCGAGGAGCCCGGCCTCGCCTTCGATGACCACGAACGGCACGAGCCGCTCGTCGTCCGGGCCCGCGGGCATGAGGCCGCCCGCCTTCAGGTCGCCCGGGCGGACCCGCTCGGTCCACGGCACCCAGGGCGGGGCGAGCAGCGAGTCCGGCCCGGGCAGCAGCACGCTCTCGCTCACCGTCACGGTCCTGGACCTCGCCGCGCGCGCGACGGTCACCGCCCATCGCCAGCCGGCATAGGCCGGGTCGAGGCAGGAGAACAGGTGCGTGACGACCCGGTCCCCGTCGACCTCGATGCCGACGTGCTCGCCAACCTGGCCCGGGCCGGCGATCTCCGCCGCGGCACGGCGGGCCAGGTCCACGGCTTGCGCGCAGGCCTGGTCGGGCTCGGCCTGGCGGATCATGGCGGGACTCATGCTCCCTCATTCTTCCGCATGGGCGTCACTGCCCGGGCCTGGACCGGCCCATCGCCCCGGCCCGTCGCCGCGGCCCGTCGCCGCGCTTGGCGGCCGGAGGGCTCCTGGCGCGGCGATCCGGCCCCCAGGCCCAATACTGGTCTCATGCGATACCCCGGAGCGGCCGCCCGGGTCCGGCGCGCGTCGCAGAGCGCGGGGCGAGCCACCCGGTCGGTCCTGTCTGCCTCGCGGTCGGCGGCCCGCGCCGGGGCGGCTGCGGGCCGGGGCACCGCGCAGGCGATGCACCGGCTGGCCAGCGCCTCGGGCGCCGGGCGCACGGGCCTGGCCCACCTCATCGAGTCGTCGGCGGGCGGCAGCGCGGGCGACGGCTTCGTCGCGGTCGCGCTGGCCGGCACTCTCTTCTTCAGCGCGTCGGTGACCCAGGCGCGGGGCCGGGTGGCCCTGGCCCTGATCGTCACGATGGCGCCGTTCGCGCTGCTCGCCCCGTTCGTCGGGCCGTTCCTTGACCGGGTGCGCCGCGGCCGCCGGTACGTGCTCGCCGGCACGATGCTCGCCCGCGGCCTGTTGTGCTGGGGCATGGCCGGCGCGGTGCAGCATGCCGACTCGCTGACCCTGCTTCCCGCGGCCTTCGGGGTCCTGCTGCTGCAGAAGGCGTACGGAGTGACCAGGGCCTCGGTGACGCCGCGGCTGCTACCGGGCGAGATCACCCTGGTCACCGCGAACTCGCGGTGCGCGCTCGCCTCCCTGATCGCGACCACGGTGGCGGTGCCCGTGGCGGCCGGGTTCGACGCCATCACCGGGGGCGGCGCCACCGGCGCCGCCTGGGTGCTGAGGGCCGGGACGATCATCTACCTGGCCGCCATGGTGCCCGGCCTGAGACTCCCGGACGACGTGGACGAGATCGGCCAGGAGGCCGGGCGGGCCGGTGCCGCCGGGGAGGCGGCGGGCGGCGCGGCCGGACCTGGCGCCACGGGGCCCGGCGCCACTGGCCGACCAGGACGCCCGCATGCCGCCGCCGCGCCGCGCTGGCGGCTCTTCCCCCAGCCCGTGGGGCCGGCCGTCGCCGAGGCGATCCGCGCCAACGTCACCTTGCGGGCCTACTCCGGATTCATGATCTTCTTCCTCGCGTTCCTGCTGCGCACCGTGCACCTCGGCGTGCCGGACCGGCTGGCCGTGGGGGCGATGCTCGCGGCCGTCGCGGTCGGAGGGTTCGCCGGGACCGCGATCGGGGCGGCGCTGCGCGCCCGGGCCCCGCAGCTGATGGTCTTCGCCATGCTGGGGTTCACCACCGTCGCCACCGCCGCCGGCGCGGCCCTCTTCGGCCTCTGGGCGGCCGTGATGGTGGCGTTCAGCGCCGCGCTCGGCCAGACCCTCGTCAAGCTGGCGCTCGACTCGATCGTGCAGCGCGAGGTCGGCGCCCGCGTGCGATCGTCCACGTTCGCCGCATCCGAAACCCTGCACCAGCTGTCCTGGGTCGCTGGCGGCCTGCTCGGGCTCGCGATGTCGTTCAGCGGCAGCGGCGTGGCCGGCCTGGCCGTGGCGGCGACCTGCCTCGCCCTCTCGCTCGGGTCGATGCTGATCACCAGGCGCAGGCGGATCCTGCGGGCCCGGGACCCGGCCCGGTCAGGCGTCGATGTCGTCGGCCACCGCGCGTAGCAGGGCGGCGATCTTCCTGGCCTCGCGGCTGTCCGGGTGCCTGCCCCGGTGATAGGTGTTGGACAGGCCGTCCAGCAGCTTGATCAGGTCCTCGACGAGGACCGACATCTCATCGGTGCCCTTGCGTCCCGCCTTGGCGACGCTGGGCGGCGGCTCAAGAGGGCGCACCTGGAGCGCCTGGGCGCCCCGGCGCCCCTCGGCCACGCCGAACTCGACGCGCTGGCCAGGCCGCAGCACGGTGCCAGGGCTGACCGCGGTCGAGTGCACGAAGACCTCACCGCCGTCATCCCTGGTGAGGAAGCCGAAGCCCTTCTCGGCGTCATACCACTTGACCTTGCCAGTAGGCACGAGCGAACCCTTTGCGCGAAGTGAACCGGTAGGAATACGATTCTAAGGCGCGTTCCGGTCCCGGGTAGCCGGGCACCGGACCACCGTCCGTCGCCAGCGGGCGGAGCGCGCCTGGCTCAGCGGCAGAGCCGAGCCGAACATACCCGCTCGGGTCCAGCAGGACACCGGAATCACCGCGGCCCGCCGGCGCGGCCGGAGGGTGGGGGCCAGCGGCCGCCCGGGGCGCGCTGCCCAGGCCCGGGCTGCGGCACGCCACCTGGCAGGGACGGATCACGGGAGCCATGGCACCGGTCGACCGGAGGATCAGGGCATGGGCGTGGCTGCTCCGGCGGACCTCGGTCGCGGCGCGGACCGAGGCCGAGGTCCTCGCCATGCAGGCGAGGCCCACCCCGGGCAACGCGATCGCCAACAAGATCCTCGGAACTGTCGTGCCGGGGACGCGGGTGCGCGACCAGGCCATTGGCGGGCCCGCCGGCGACATCCCGGTGCGCGTGTACCGGCCCGCAGCCGATCGCCCGGGCGCGCGGCCGCTGATCCTCAACTTCCACGGCGGCGGATTCGCCCTGGGCGACCTGCGCATGTCCGACTGGATATGCAGCTCGGTCGCGGCCAGCGTCGGCGCCGTGGTGGTGTCGGTCGCCTACCGGCTCGCCCCGGCGCACCGGTTCCCCGCCGCCGTCGATGACTGCTACGCCGCACTGACCTGGGCTGTGCAGAACGCCGCCGAGCTCGGTGCCCGCGGGCCGGATTCCGCCGATCCCCCCGTCGGGGTGATGGGCGAGAGCGCGGGAGGCAACCTGTCCGCCGTCGTGTGCCTCCTCGCCCGCGACCGAGGCGGCCCGCGGATCAGCCATCAGGCGCTGCTGTATCCGGTCACCGACCTGACCCGGATGCCCCCGGGCGCGGCCAGGTCCCTGATCATCACCGAGCGGGACATGCTCGCGTTCCGCAGGCTCTACCTGGGCGACGCCGATCCCGCGGACCCCCGCGTGTCTCCGCTGCTCGCCAGCAGCCATGCCGGCCTGCCGCCGGCCCTGATCCAGGCGGGCGAGCACGACCCGCTGCGGGACGACGCCGCCCGCTACGCCCGCGCGCTGCGCCGTGCCGGGGTCCCGGTGCGCTTCACCGAGTACGTCGGGATGCCGCACGGGTTCCTCAACTTCCCGGGGATCTGCCGGGCCGCGCCTCAGGCCATGGCCGAGCTCTGCGCCGAGCAGGCAGCGGCCCTGGTCAGCCCCGACGACTGCCCGGACGGGGCGGCCGGGCAGCCCGCGTGACCGGAAAGGCCCTGGCGGCCGGGCTCACCCGAGCCGGTGCGGAATGTTCCACGGCGGCAGGTGCGGCGTGCGGCGCCCGCGGCGGAGCCGCCAGAGCAGGTAGCCCGCGCCGAGCAGCGCGGCGATCCGGCTCAGGCGGCCCGCTCCGAGCCAGGCCTCGAAGGCGTAGGAGCCGAGCGTTGCGTGCGGGCCGCCGATGACCAGCACCAGCACCGTTCCGGCGACGACCAGCCCGAGGGGCCCGGCCACGGCCGTCCACTTGTCCCGCCGGTCCCACACGCGTGAGGCGAGGACCAGCACCACGCCGAGCAGCCAGGCCGGGGGATACAGGGCACCGCCGAGCCCGGAGAGCAGGACCGCCGCCACCTCCAGCGTGTGCCTGCGGGCAAGCGCGATCATGTCGCCGGTGACCCGCATCACCTGCATCGCGGTCATTGCGGCCGCGCCCGCCATCCTCCCGCCGATCACGCGCGGGCCGACGGGCCGGGCGGCGCTGGCCGGCCCCCTGCCCCCCGGGTCCGCCGGCGGATCCCCGGGCCGCCCTCCGGCGGCCGGGACCGGTCCGCGCCCCCGCCCGTCCCCGCTGGCACCATCCGGTCGATCACCGGACGGTGGCGCGCCGAGGAACGCCGGGGCGCCCACCCGGCCCTGGGATGGCCGTGCCGCGCTGGCACCCGCAGCCGGCCGCCACCTCAGGCGGCGCATCGGCTGTCCCGCGCGCGGACTCATGCACCGATGATCCACCTTCCACGGCCACTTGGGGAGCCGGCGCGCGGAGGCCCGCCCGCCGGCCAGCCGCGGGCGGACAGGCGAGCGCGGCCGGCCGCGGGATCATCCCCGCGGCCGGCCGCGCGGAGCGGACTAGAAGTCCATGTCGCCGCCGCCCGGGGCAGCGGGCGCCTTCTCCTTCTCCGGCTTCTCCGCGATCACCGCCTCGGTGGTCAGGAACAGCGCCGCGATGGAGGCAGCGTTCTGCAGGGCCGACCGCGTCACCTTCGCCGGGTCGATGATCCCGGCCTTGAACATGTCGACGTACTCACCCGTCGCCGCGTTCAGGCCGTGGCTCGGCTCCAGTGAGCGGACCTTCTCGACCACGACGCCGCCCTCGAGGCCCGCGTTCACCGCGATCTGCTTCAGCGGCTCCTCCAGGGCACGGCGGACGATGCTGGCACCTGTCGCCACGTCCGGGTCGCCGTTCAGCTCAAGCTTCTCGAACGCGCTCTTGCCGGCCTGGAGCAGGGCCACGCCGCCGCCGGCGACCACGCCCTCCTCCACCGCCGCCTTGGCGTTGCGCACCGCGTCCTCGATGCGGTGCTTGCGCTCCTTCAGCTCGACCTCGGTGGCCGCGCCGGCCTTGATGACGGCGACACCGCCCGCCAGCTTGGCGAGCCGCTCCTGGAGCTTCTCGCGGTCGTAGTCCGAATCGGTGTTCTCGATCTCGGTCCGGATCTGGTTGACCCGCCCGGAGATCTGCTCGGGGTCACCCTGGCCGTCGACGATGGTGGTCTCATCCTTGGTGACCACCACCTTGCGGGCCTTGCCCAGCATGTCAAGCTCGGTGCTCTCCAGCTTGAGGCCGAGCTCCTCGCTGATGACCTGGCCCCCGGTCAGGATCGCGATGTCGCCGAGCATCGCCTTGCGCCGGTCGCCGAATCCGGGTGCCTTGACCGCGACGGACTTGAACAGGCCACGGATCTTGTTCACCACCAGCGTCGCCAGCGCCTCGCCCTCGACGTCCTCGGCGATGATGACCAGCGGCTTGCCGGCCTGGACCACCTTGTCGAGCAGCGGCAGGATGTCCTTGTTCGCGCTCACCTTCGAGTTGACCACGAGGATGTAGGGGTCCTCCAGGACGCACTCCATCCGGTCGGGGTCGGTGACGAAGTAGTGCGAGATGTAGCCCTTGTCGAACCGCATGCCCTCGGTGAGCTCGAGCTCCAGGCCGAAGGTGTTCGACTCCTCGACGGTGATGACGCCTTCCTTGCCGACCTTGTCCATCGCCTCGGCGATCATCTCGCCGATCGCGGTGTCCCCGGCCGAGATGGAAGCCGTCGACGCGATCTGCTCCTTGGTCTCGACGTCCTTGGCCAGCTTGGACAGCTCCTCGCTGACCCGCTCCACGGCCGCCTCGATGCCCCGCTTGAGCGCCATCGGGTTCGCGCCCGCGGCGACGTTGCGCAGGCCCTCGCGGACCAGCGCCTGGGCGAGGACGGTCGCGGTCGTGGTGCCGTCGCCGGCCACGTCGTCCGTCTTCTTCGCGACTTCCTTGACGAGCTCGGCGCCGATCTTCTCCCACGGGTCCTCGAGCTCGATCTCCTTGGCGATGGACACGCCATCGTTGGTGATCGTGGGTGCGCCCCACTTCTTCTCGAGAACCAC
>JAJPIV010000141.1 GCA_021324595.1 Actinomycetota bacterium
ACTTCACCACGCTCTCCGGGCTGGCCGTCGAGCCGGTCTACGGCCCGCCGGACGGCGCGGTCGTGCCAGGGTTCGAGCGGATCGGCTGGCCGGGGGAGTTCCCGTTCACCCGCGGCCTGTACCCGGCCGGCTACCGGGGGAAGACCTGGACGATCCGGCAGTTCTCCGGGTTCGGCAACGCCCGGCAGACCAACGAGCGGTACAAGATGCTGCTGGCCGTCGGCGGCGGCGGGCTGTCGGTGGCCTTCGACATGCCCACGCTCATGGGGCGTGACTCGGATGACCCCAGGTCGCTGGGAGAGGTCGGCCACTGCGGCGTGGCGATCGACTCGGCCGCCGACATGGACGCGCTCTTCGAGGGGATCCCGCTCGCCGAGATCACCACCTCGATGACGATCAGCGGCCCGGCGGTGCCGGTGTTCTGCATGTACCTCGCGGCCGCGCGGCGCCAGGGCGCCGACATCCGGACGCTGGACGGCACGCTCCAGACCGACATCTTCAAGGAGTACATCGCCCAGAAGGAGTGGCTGTTCCCGCCGCAGCCGCACCTGAGGCTGATCGGCGACCTGATGGAGTTCTGCGCGGCGAACATCCCCGCCTACAAGCCGCTGTCGGTCTCCGGGTACCACATCCGGGAGGCGGGGGCCACGGCCGCGCAGGAGCTCGCGTTCACCCTCGCCGACGGCTTCGGCTACGTCGAGCTCGGGCTGTCCCGCGGGCTCGACGTGAACGAGTTCGCCCCGGGGCTGTCGTTCTTCTTCGACGCGCACATCGACTTCTTCGAGGAGATCGCCAAGTTCCGGGCCGCGCGGCGGATCTGGGCGCGGTGGCTGCGGGACGCCTACGGGGCGACCGCCGAGCGCGCGCAGTGGCTGCGGTTCCACACCCAGACCGCGGGCGTCTCGCTCACCGCCCAGCAGCCGGCGAACAACGTGGTGCGCACCGCGATCGAGGCGCTCGCCGCCGTGCTCGGCGGGACCAACTCGCTGCACACGAACGCCCTCGACGAGGTCCTCGCGCTGCCCAGCGAGCAGGCGGCGGAGATCGCCCTGCGGACCCAGCAGGTGATCATGGAGGAGACCGGCGTGGTGAACGTCGCCGACCCGCTCGGCGGCTCCTGGTACCTTGAGTCCCTCACCGACACGCTGGAGGAGCAGGCGGAGGGGATCTTCGCCGCGATCAAGGCGATGAGCCCCGACGGGACGATGACCGGCGGCATCCTGCGGGGGATCGAGGACGGCTGGTTCACCAGGGAGATCGCCGAGGCGTCGTTCGCCCACCAGCAGCGGCTGGAGAAGGGCGAGAAGAAGATCGTCGGCGTCAACTGCCACACCGAGACCGTCGCGCGGCCGGTGGAGATCCTGCGGGTGAGCCACGAGGTGGAGCGGGAGCAGGTGCGCGCGCTCGCCGCCCGGCGGGCCGCGCGGGACCAGGCGGCGGTGGACGCGGCGCTGAAGGCCATGCTCGCCGCCGCGCGGTCGGGGGAGAACATGATCCCGCCGATGATCGATGCCGCCATGGCCGAGGCCACCCTCGGCGAGATCTGCGGGGCGCTGCGCGAGGAGTGGGGTGGTTACCGCGAGCCGGCCGCGTTCTGAGCCGCCGGCCTGCCGGCCCGGGGGCCGGGACGGGGCCGCGCGGGCGGCCCGGCGGCGCCGGGCGCACCGCCGCCGCGCCGGCCAGCCCGGCCGTGAGCAGCGGGTCGTGCGTGCTGCGTGCCCGGCCGCCGCGCGGCATGGGGCAGGATGGTGTCATGCAGCAGTCCAGTAACTTCTCCTTGCACGGCGCCGTGGACCTCGGCGCGCGGCAGGCGGCGGCCAAGCGGCGGCAGGCCTCCGCGGCGGCCGGCGGCGGCTCGCCGTACGTCATCGAGGTGACCGACGCGACCTTCAACTCCGACGTCGTCGCCCGCTCGCAGTCCGTGCCGGTGATCGTCGACCTGTGGGCGGAGTGGTGCGGGCCGTGCAAGCAGCTGGGGCCGGTGCTGGAGCGGCTCGCCGCCGAAGGCGGCGGCTCCTGGGTGCTCGCCAAGGTGGACGTCGATGCCAACCCGCAGATCAGCGCCGCGTTCGGGGTTCAGTCGATCCCGATGGTGGTGGCGATCGTCGGCGGGCAGCCCGTCAGCGCGTTCCTGGGCGCTCAGCCCGAGCCGCAGGTCAGGCAGTGGATCGGCCAGGTCGTGCAGGCGGCCGGGCAGGCCGGGGATGGCGCCGCCGCCCAGGGGGGCGCAGGGGCGGCACCGGGGGCGGGCGGCCCGGGCGCTCCAGGTGGCCCGGGCGGGCCGCAGGCCCCGGGCGACCACCGGCTGGCCGCCGCGCAGCGCGCCATGGAGATCGGCGACCTGAACGGGGCGGCGAACGCGCTTGAGCAGGTGCTCGCCGACTCGCCCGGCCACCCGGTCGCGAAGGCGTGGATGGCCCAGGTCGACCTGATCAGGCGGGTCGGGTCGTACGACCGGGCCGCCGTGCTGCGGGCCGCCGAGCGTGACCCGGACGACGCCCGGGCGCAGGCGCAGGCGGCCGACATCGAGCTGGCCGACGGGCAGGTGGAGGCCGCGTTCGACCGGCTGCTCGGGGTCGTCGCGCGCGCCGCCGGCGAGCCGAGGGACGCCGCGCGCCGCCACCTGCTCTCCCTCTTCGACCTGGTCTCGCCGCCCGGCATGCAGCCGGACGAGCGGGTCACCAAGGCCCGGGCCAGGCTGTCCGGCCTGCTGTTCTGACCGGCTGCCGGGCCGGAATGCCGGGCGGGGGCTGGGGCATCATGGTGACATGCAGGAGCAATCCCGCGCCGGCCAGCTGCTCGCCGCCACTCCGCTGCTCGGCGATGCCAACTTCCGGCGCACGATCGTCCTGATCGTCGAGGACGAGCCGGAGGAGGGCACCCTCGGCGTCGTGCTGAACCGGCCGAGCACCATCCCGGTGCGGCAGGTCCTGGAGCCGTGGACGCCGCTGGTGACCGGGCCGCCGGTGCTGTTCCACGGCGGCCCGGTCGCGCCGGAGAGCGCGCTCGCGCTGGCCGTCCCGGCCGGCCAGGACGAGCCGGTCGGCTGGCGGTCCCTGGCCGGGTCCACGCTGATGTCCCGGGTCGGCCTGGTCGACCTCGGCGCGCCGCCCGAGCTGCTGGCCGGCGAGCTGGCCTCGATGCGGGTCTTCGCCGGCTACGCGGGCTGGGGCCCGGGCCAGCTCGACTCCGAGATCGCCGCCGGCGCCTGGCTGGTGCTGGACGCCGTGCCCGAGGACGCGTTCGCCGCCGAGCCCGAGCGCCTCTACCGCGCGGTGCTGCGCCGCCAGGGCGGTGAGACCGCGCTGCTGTCCACCTACCCGGACGACCCCGTGCTGAACTGAGCCGGGCCCGGCCGCGGGCGGCCCCGCGGGCCCGGCCGCGGCCGGCGGCCGGCCGCTCGCGCGCTCGCGTAAGCTGGAGGACGTGACTGAGGCACTGCCCCGCGGCGGCACCCGGCTCGATCCCGGCACCAGGCCACAGGTTTCGGCCGGCGACGGCGACCACGAGCGTTTCGCGCATTACGTTCTCAAGGACGAGATCGTCGGCAGCGCGGTGAACGGCACCCCGGTCGTCGCGCTGTGCGGCAAGGTCTGGGTGCCCAGCCGGGACCCGCAGCGGTACCCCGTCTGCCCGGAGTGCCAGGAGATCTACGAGTCGCTGGAGGACTGACCGGAGCCGGCGGGCTGGCCGGCCAGGTCCACCCCGGCCGCGCGCATCTCCCGGACGGCCGCGTCGGTCGTGGCCGGCGAGACGCCGGCGGTGAGGTCCAGCAGGACCCGCGCCCCGAACCCCTCCCTGACCGCGTCCAGGGCGGTCGCCTTCACGCAGTGATCCGTGGCGATCCCGGCGATGTCCACGCTGGTGACGCCGCGCTCGCGCAGCCAGCCGGCGAGCGCCTGGCCGCCGGGGCTGACCCCTTCGAAGCCGCTGTAGGCGGCCTGGTGCTCGCCCTTGCGGAAGACCTCCTCCACCCGGCTGGTGTCCAGGTCCGGGTGGAACAGCGCGCCGGCGGTGCCGGCCACGCAGTGCGGCGGCCAGCTGTCCACGTAGTCGGGATGGTCGGAGAAGTGCGCCCCGGGGTCGACGTGGTGGTCCTGGGTGGCGGCCACGTGCGCGTAGCCAGCCGCCTCCGGGCTGGACAGGTAGGCGCTGATCGCGGCGGCGACCCGGGCCCCGCCGGCCACGGCGAGCGAGCCGCCCTCGCAGAAGTCGTTCTGCACGTCCACGATGAGCAGGGCACGGGACATGCCCCGAGACTACCTCCCGGGGTGATCCTCGGGCTCGAACAGCGTCGGGATGGCCGGGTCGCCGTGGGACAGGCGCAGCGCGCCGGCGGGCAGCTCGGCGATCGCCGCGCGGTGCCGCTCCCGCGCGGCGGCGAGCGGCTCGTCGCCGACGATCTCGCCATCGCGCACCAGCTCGCGCAGCAGGGGGCGCTCGGACGGGCCCGGGCGGACCGGGACGCCGCTGACCACCTCGGCGATCGCGGTGCCGGAGGCGTCGAGCCGGCGCGCCGCCCACTTGCGCCCGCCCCGGCTCGGCTTGCCGACCGAGCGCTTGGCGACCGGCAGCAGCGGCCACGGCCCGCCGGGGCCGTGGCCGGCCGCCCGGGCGACCAGCTTGTAGACGAGCGACGCGGTGGCCGCCCCCGATCCGGTGACCAGCGAGGTCCCGACCCCGTAGGCGTCCCCGGGCGCCGACGCCAGGCTGGCGATCGAGTACTCGTCCAGGTCGCTGGTGATGACGATCCTGGTCTTGGCCGCGCCGAGCGAGTCGAGCAGCGCCCGCACCTGGCCCGCGGTCACCAGCAGGTCCCCGCTGTCGATCCGGACCGCGCCCAGCCCGGGGCCGGCCAGCTCGACGCCGGCGCGCACCGCGTCCGCCACGTCGAAGGTGTCCACCAGCAGCGTGGTGCCGGCGCCGAGGGCGTCGATCTGGGCGGTGAACGCCTGGCGCTCGTCGTCGTGGATCAGGGTGAAGGCATGCGCGCTTGTGCCGGCCGTGGGGATGCCGTACCGGCGCCCGGCCTCCAGGTTCGAGGTGCTGGCGAAGCCGGCGATGTAGGCGGCGCGCGCCGCCGCGACCGCGGCGACCTCGTGGGTCCGGCGGCTGCCCATCTCGATCAGGGGCCGCCCCGCCGCCGCGTTCACCATCCTGGAGGCCGCGGAGGCGATCGCGCTGTCATGGTTGAGCACCGACAGGGCGAGCGTCTCCAGCAGGACCGCCTCGCCGAACGTGGACTCGACCACCAGGACCGGCGAGCCGGGGAAGAAGCACTCTCCCTCCCCGTAGCCCCAGATGTTCCCGCTGAACCGGTAGCCCGCCAGGTACCCGGCCGTCACCTCGTCGACGATCCCCTGCTCGAGCAGGAAGGCGATCTCGCCGTCGCCGAAGGTGAACCGCCGCAGCGCGTCGAGGAAGCGGCCGGTCCCCGCCGCCACGGCGTAGCGGCGCCCCGGCGGCAGCTGGCGGGCGAAGACCTCGAACACGGCGCGGCGGTGCGCGGCGCCGCTGCGCAGGGCGGCCCGGAGCATGGTCAGCTCGTAGTGGTCGGTCAGCAGGCCGGTGCCGCCCCCGGCCGCATCCGCGGGGGAGCCGGCCGCGCGGGCGCTCCCGGCGTCTGTGCTCACGGGGGAAGCCTACGGACCGGCCGCGGGGTGTGATGGTCCGGGCCGTCCCGGGGGAGTGGGAAACTAGGGCGGAGGGAGGTGGCGTCCAGTGAGCGTCGCGCCAGTGGAGCTTGACCAGCCGGAGACCGGCGAGCGCACCGACATCGACCGGCCCTGGCTCACGATCGTCTGGAACGACCCGGTGAACCTCATGACCTACGTGACCTACGTGTTCCAGCGGGTGTTCGGCTACCCGCGGGCCAAGGCCGAGAAGCTGATGCTCGACGTCCATCACAAGGGCAAGGCCGTCGTCGCGGCCGGCGCGCGGGAGGCCATGGAGCGCAACGCCGAGACCCTGCACGGCTACGGGCTGTGGGCCACGGTCAGCCAGGACGCGTGAGCCGGCGATGGCGGGGTTCCGCGCGACGTCCGGCGGGGTGAGCGCCCGGTTCGCCAAGCCGGAGGCCGCGGTCATCCGCGACCTGGTCCAGCAGGTGATCGAGCTGGTCGGCCCGGCCGTCCCGGCCTTCGCGGCCGACGAGCTCGACGCGATCGTGGGCATGCCCGGGCCGGAGCAGGATGCGCCGGGGGACCCGGCGCTGGCCCGGCTGCTGCCCGACGCCTACCGGGACGACCCGGAGGCGGCCAGGGAGTTCCGCCGGTTCACCGAGCCCGGCCTGCGCTCGGCGAAGGTGGCCGCGGCCCGGACGCTGCTGGCGACCCTGCCGCCCGAGGGGGGCAGGGTCAGGCTCACCCGGGACGAGGCCGAGGCGTGGCTGCGATCCCTCAACGACGTGCGGCTGGCGCTGGGCGTCCGCCTCGGGATCACCAGCGAGGACGACGACCTGTACGGCCGGGTGCCGCGCGACGACCCGCGGCGCATCCACGTCGACGTCTACCACTGGCTGTCCTACCTGCAGGACAGCCTGGTCACCGCGCTGTCCTAGCGGGCGGCTACGATCGCGCCCATGCTGACGATCGCGCGCTCCCTGCTGGACCAGGTGATCGCCCACGCCCGGGCGGACCACCCGGACGAGGCCTGCGGCGTGATCGCCGGGCCCGCCGGCTCGGACCGGCCCGAGCGGGTCATCCCGATGACCAACGCCGAGCGCTCGCCGACCTTCTACCGGTTCGACTCGATGGAGCAGCTGCGGGTCTGGCGGGAGATGGACGACCGGGGCGAGGAGCCGGTGGTGATCTACCACTCGCACACGGCCACGCCGGCCTACCCGTCGCGGACCGACGTCTCCTACGCCATGGAGCCGGGCGCGCACTACCTGCTGGTCTCCACCAGGGACCCGGGCCGGGCCGAGGTCCGCTCGTTCCGCATCGCGGACGGGGCGGTCACCGAGGAGGACGTCGTGGTGAGCGACGGGGAGGGCGGAGGGCGGCCGGCGGCGCGGGCCGCGCTGCGATGACGGGCCGTGCTGGAATGATCGGCCGCCCGCGCTAGTTGACGCCATCGGCGATCGCCGGCGGGCGGGCGCGGGCATGCGCGCCCCGGCCCGGGCAGGCGCTCGCCCGACCAGGCACCCGAGACCGACTGGAGTGTGATCGATGGCCATCGAGGTCCGAATCCCGACGATCCTGCGCACGTTCACCGGCGGCGCGAAGTCGGTGGAGGGCTCGGGCGGGACGCTCGACGAGCTGATCGCCGACCTCGACTCGCGCTACGCCGGGATCCGGGACCGCCTGGTCGACGGCTCGGGGCTGCGCCGGTTCGTGAACGTGTACCTCAACGACGAGGACGTCCGGTTCCTCGGCGGCCTCGAGGCGCCGGTCCGGGACGGCGACACGGTCACCGTCCTGCCCGCCGTCGCGGGAGGGTCGCGCTGAGGCGGACACCGGGCCGCCCGCGATCGGCGCCAGATGCGCTACGACTCGCTGCTTGATGCCGTCGGCGGGACGCCGCTGGTCGGGCTGCCGCGGCTGTCGCCGGGCCCGGCCGCGCGCCTGTGGGCCAAGCTGGAGGACCGGAACCCGACCGGCTCGGTCAAGGACCGGGCCGCGCTGTGGATGGTCACGGCGGCGGAGAAGGACGGCCTGCTCCGGCCCGGCTCCACCATCCTGGAGCCGACGTCCGGCAACACCGGAATCGCGCTGGCGATGATCGCCCGCCTGCGCGGGTACCGGCTGGTCTGCGTGATGCCGGAGAACACCTCGGCCGAGCGGACCCAGCTGCTGCGGATGTACGGCGCCTCGGTCGTCCACTCCCCGGCGGCGGGCGGGTCCAACGAGGCCGTGCGGGTGGCCAAGCGCCTGGCCGCGGAGAACCCGGGCTGGGTGATGCTCTACCAGTACGGCAACGAGGCCAACAGCCGTGCCCACTACGAGACCACCGGGCCGGAGCTGCTGGCCGACCTGCCGGAGATCACCCACTTCGTGGCCGGCCTGGGCACGTCCGGGACGCTCATGGGCACCGGCCGCTTCCTGCGCGAGCACGTGCCCGGCGTGCAGATCGTGGCGGCCGAGCCGCGGTACGGCGAGCTGGTCTACGGGCTGCGGAACATGGACGAGGGATTCGTCCCCGAGCTGTACGACGACTCCGTGCTGACCGCGCGCTACTCGGTGTCGGCCGCCGACGCGCTGCGCCGCACCCGCCAGCTGGTGCACGAGGAGGGCATCTTCGCGGGCATCTCGGCCGGGTGCGTCCTGCACGCGGGGCTGGCGCTGGCGGAGAAGGCCCGCGAGGCGGGGGAGCGGGCGGACATCGCGCTGCTCATCGCCGACGCCGGGTGGAAGTACCTGTCCACCGGCGCCTACGCCGGGACGCTGGCGGAGGCGGAGGCGCGCCTGGAGGGCGAGCTGTGGGCGTGACGGGCCGCGTGACCGCGTTCGATGAGGCGACGGCCGTGCGCAGGCTGGCCGGAGGGCGGTACGAGGCCCACCCGGACCCGCGCTTCGCGCTGGTCGCCCCCGGCGGCGCGGCGCCGCCGGCGATCAACGGCGGCGTCCTGATCGCCACGGTGCTGCGGGCGGTGCTCGACGGCTCGCCGCTGCCCCACCCGGTGGCCACCAGCGCGCACTTCCTGCGGGTGGCCCGGGCGGCGCCGGCGGAGGTGCGCGTCACCTGGCTCAAGGCCGGGCGGACCGCGGCCACCGCCCGGGCGGCGCTCGTCCAGGACGGCGAGCCGGTGCTGGAGGCGACCGTCACCACCGGCACGGTGCCCGGCGGCGGGACGGTGCCCGGCGGCGCGCCGGCCCGGGCCGCGGGGGACGGCCGGGCCGCGGGGGGCGGCGAGGCGGCCGGCGCCGGGCTCTGCTGGACCGGCGCGCCGCCCGCGCTGCCCCCGCCCGAGGAGTGCGTCGAGCTGGGCCCGTGGCCGGGAACCGTCGCGGCCGATGGCACCGCCGGCTACGCGGCGCAGGTCCGCACGCTCTTCGACCCGGCGGTGGCCGGCTGGCGCCACGGCCGGCCGGCTGGCCGGCCGGAGATGCGCGGCTGGTTCGGCCTGCGCGAGGAACGCGACCCGGACGCCCTGACGCTGGCCCTGGCCGTCGATGGCCTGCCCCCGGTCGTGTTCGGGCTCGGCGCGACCGGCTGGGCGCCCACCGTCGAGCTGACCATGCACATGCGCCGGGTGCCCGCCCCCGGGCTGCTGCGGGTCGCGGCCTGGGGCCGGCACGTCGGGGGCGGCTGGTTCGACGAGGAGGCCGAGGTCTGGGACAGCGCGGGGCACCTGGTCGCGCAGAGCCGCCAGATCGCCCGGGTGGGCCGGGGCCGCCTGCGCACGGGCGCGGACGTCACGGCACGCTCCTGATCCGCCAGACCAGAGCGGCCCCCGCGGCGGCGGCCACCGCCGTGCAGGCGTACAGCGCCGGGTAGCCGCCGATCGTCACGATGAGGGCGGAGATCAGGCCGCCGACCGCGGCCGGGCCGGCGATCGCGATGTTGATCAGCCCGAGGTCCTTGCCGCGGTCGGCGGCCCTGGGCAGCACCTGGGTGATCAGCGCCTGGTCCACGGCGAGGTAGGCGCCGAACCCGCTGCCGAACAAGAACGCGGCGACGACCACCGACGGCCACGTCTCGACGAAGGTCAGCAGCACCGCGGCGAGCCCCATGAGCGCGCCGGAGATCGTGACGATCGGCTTGCGCCTGCCCATCCGGTCCGACGCCCGGCCGCCGGCGACGGCGGTGATCACCACGCACGCCGTGTAGATCAGGATCAGCGTCGCGACGTGCGTGGTCGCCGCCGCCGTGCCGTAGCCGAGCCGGTCGCGCAGGAAGTAGAACAGGTACAGCGTGCCCATGGAGATCGCCAGCGAGGCGAGGAACCGGGTGATCCACGCCCAGCCGAAGTCCGGGTAGGCGCGCAGGTCTACCCGGAACGCCGCGAGCAGCTGCCGGGCCGAGAACGGCTCCCGGTGCCCGGGCTCCAGCGGGTGGTCGAGCGTGGCCAGCACGAACGGGAGCGCGAAGGCCACCATGCACGCCGCGAGCAGCAGGTAGCTGGCGGTGGAGCCGCGGAACACCCGGGCGACGATCTCGACGCCGGCGACCAGGCCGAGCGCCTGCGGCAGGCCGGCCCAGCCGGCCACGGTGGCGCGCTGGCTCACCGGCACGTGGTCGGGGATGGCGGCCGACAGGCTCGCGTACTCGCCGTTCTGGAACAGGCTGAACAGCGCCCACAGGGCGAGGACCCCGAACACGGTGCCCTGGACCGCGAGCAGGGCCAGGCACAGGCCGCCCAGCAGCGCCATGCCGAGCGTCCACCGGTGGCGGCGCCCGCGGAGCCGGCCGATCGCCCAGGCCTGCGTGGTCCGGTCGGACAGGGCGCCGACGAGCGGGGTGGCGATGATCGCGGCGAGGGCGCCGAGCGCGTGCACCAGCCCGAGCACGAGGAACCGCTGCCCGTGGGCGATGTGCTGCACCTGGCTGGGCAGCAGCACCTGGAGCGGGGTGAGCGAGGCCATCCACAGGCCGATGCTGCCCAGGCCGAGCGCGGCGACCCACCGCCTGGTCACCGGGGCGGTCGGCTCGGCCAGAGCCCGCTGCGCCAGCGGCGCCCGCTCGCTCACCTGGCCGGCCACCGGCCCCTAGGTCCGGCCGCCCGGCGGCCGCCCGGCCCCGGGACGATCACGGCGCCTGCCGGGCGCGCCGGGCGGATGCCGGGGGCGGGAGTCAGGGGACGCTCCTGATCTTCCAGACCAGGGCCGCTCCGGCCGCGGCGACGACGGCCGTGGCGGCGTACAGGGCCGGATAGCCGCCGAGCGAGACCAGGAGCGCCGAGACCGCGCCGGCCAGGGCGCTCGGCCCGACGATCGCGATGTTGATGATCCCCAGGTCCTTGGCCCGGTCCTTGGCCTGCGGGAGCACCTGGGTGATCAGCGCCTGGTCGACGGCGAGGTAGGCGCCGAACCCGGTGCCGTACAGGACCGCGGCGAGGATCGCCGCCGGCCAGGTCTCGGCGACCGTCAGCAGCAGGGCGGCCAGCGCCATCAGGATCCCCGAGATCGTCACGATCGGCTTGCGCCTGCCGATCCGGTCGGAGACCATGCCGCCGCCGATCGCGGTGAGCACCACGCACCCGGTGTAGATGAGGATCAGGATGAACAGGCCCTGGGCCGGGTCGCGGTAGTGCACCGCGTCGCGCAGGAAGTAGAGCAGGTACAAGGTGCCCATGCCGATCGCCAGCGAGGCGAGGAACCGGGTGATCCAGGCCCAGCCGAAGTCGGGGTGCCTCCTCGGGTCGATCCAGAACGCGGCGAGCAGCGCGCGCGCCGACAGCGGCGCGGCGTGCCCGGGCTCGAGCGGGTGGTCGGGCGTGGCGAGCGCGAACGGCAGCGCGAGCAGCACCATGGGGGCTGCCAGCGCCAGGTAGCCCGCGGTCAGCGCGGGGAACGCGTCCACGACCAGTGCCGTCCCCGCGACCAGCCCGAGCGCCTGCGGCATGCCGACCCAGCCGGCCACGGTGGCGCGCTGGCTCACCGGGACGTGATCGGGCACCGCGGCGGAGAGGCTGGCGTACTCGCCGTTCTGGAACGCGCTGAACAGCACCCAGAGCACCCCGACGCCCAGCACCGTGGTCTGCCGCCCGATCAGGTACAAGCTGGCGGCGCCGAGCGCGGCCATCGCCAGCGTCCAGCGGTGCCGCCTGCCCCGCAGGTGCCCGACCGGGAAGGCGCGCGTGGTCCGGTCGGACAGCGCTCCGGCCACCGGGGTGGCGAGCAGGGAGGCGACCGCGCCGAACGCGGACACCAGGCCGAGCGCGACGATCTTGCCCTTGGGGTCGATGGCCTGCAGCTGCTCGGGGATCAGGATCTGGAGCGGGGTCAGGGACGCCATCCACATCGCCAGGCTGGCCAGCGCCAGCGAGCCGATCCAGCCGGCCGAGACCGGCGTGGCCGGCTCGGCGAGCGCCAGCGGGACCGCCCCGGGGGCCCGCGTCGTCCGCTCTGCCATGGAGCGATCATGCCGCCTTGCCGCCGGTCGCGGAAGATGCCCCGCGTACCCTGGCCGGCATGGAGCTGACCGTCGTGGGCTGCTCGGGGAGCTTCCCCGGCCCGCGGAGCGCCGCGTCGTGCTACCTGGTCTCCGCGGACGGCTTCCGGCTGGTGATCGACCTGGGCAACGGCGCGCTGGGGGCGCTGCAGCGCCACGCGGACCTGGCCGGCGTCGACGCCGTCTGCCTGAGCCACCTGCACGCCGATCACTGCCTGGACATGTGCTCCTACCACGTGTTCCGGACCCATCATCCGGCCGGCCCGCTGCCGCCGATCCCCGTCTACGCCCCCGCCGGGGCGGCCGAGCGGCTCGACCTGGCCGCGGGCCCCGGCGCCGGCCGTGGCATGGCGGGCAGCTTCGAGTTCACCGACCTCGCGCCCGGACCGCTGCGGATCGGCCCGCTGGCCATCACGGCGGCGCGCGTCAATCACCCCGTGGAGACGTTCGCCTTCCGGATCGAGCACGGCGGCCGGGTGATCGCCTACTCGGCGGACACCGGCGCCTGCGACGACCTGGTGCGCCTGGCGTCGGGCGCGGACGTGCTGCTGTGCGAGGCCTCGTTCACCGAGGGCCCGGGCCTGCCGGAGGACCTGCACCTCACCGCGGGCCAGGCGGCCGATCACGCGCGCCGGGCCCGCGCGCGACGGCTGGTGCTGACCCATCTGGTGCCGTGGAACAGCCGGGAGCGGGCCCGCTCGGAGGCGGCGGAGCGCTTTCCCGGCCCGCTGGCGCTGGCCCGCCCCGGGATGCGGCTCTAGGCAGCGCCGCCAGGACCGCGATCAGCACGGCCGACGCGATCCCGTAGGCGTCCCGGCGGACCTGGGCGATCAGGTGCGGAGCGTAGCCCGACCACCAGGTGCGGCGCAGCGCGTACGGGTCGTAGAAGACGAAGAAGTCGGCCGTCGCGAGGGCGGCCAGCCACCGCCAGGCCCTCCGGCCGTCGGACAGGATCGCCCCGGCCGCGACCACCACCCAGACGATGTGATGGATCCACGAGACGGGCGAGGCCAGGACGGACGCCAGCCCGACGATCGCGATCGCGGCCATCTCGTTGCCGCGGCGGGAGGCCGCCCGGGCCGCGGCGAGGCCCGCGGCGGCGGCCGCGAGCGCCAGGAGCAGCCAGAGCGCGCGCGGCACGGGCGCGGGCGCGAAGGCGCGGATCAGCATCGCCTGGATCGACTGGTCGGAGACCTGGCCTGGCCGGCCGAGCCGGCGCGTGTGCCACAGGGCGGTGCTCCAGTAGAACGCCGACGCCGACGGCAGGAGCGCCCAGGCGGCGAGCGTCGCGCCGCCTGCGGCGGCCGCGGCGGTGAGCGCGGCCCTGCGGCGGCCGGTGATCAGCAGGTAGGCGAGGAACGCCCCGGGCGTCAGCTTGATCGCCGTGGCCAGGCCGACCAGCAGCCCGCGCGGCCACCTCGGCCGGCGGGTGGCGACGTCGAGCGTGCACAGGGCGGCCAGGGCCATGTCGACCTGGCCGAACCGGATCTCCTGGAGAAGCGGCCACATGAGGGCGCAGGCGCCCGTGACCGCGCCGAACGCGGCGGCGCGCCAGCGGCCGGCGGCGGCCAGCAGCGGGGCGAAGGCCAGCCTGACCACGATCGCCAGCGAGCCGTAGACCACCGGGATCCACGCGATCTCGGCGGCCCGCCAGCTCACCAGCGCCAGGGGGACGGCCAGGAGCGCCGCGAACGGCGGGTAGGTGAAGACCAGGTAGGACCGGCCCAGGCTGGCCAGCCTGGCGCGGGGCACCGGCCGGTAGACCGGCCGGCCGGCGAGCACGTCCCGGCCCGCGGTCCGGTAGACCCGCAGGTCGGTCAGGTACGGGGGGTGCCGGATCGCGGTGTAGCCGAGCAGTCCGATCAGCGCGGCCGTGGCCGCCCAGGCGAGCACGCCCGCCAGCAGCGGCGGCCACCTGCGCAGGGCCGGGCCGGCCGGCTGCCCCTTGGTGGCCGGCGGGATGACGGTACGCGCCGCGGTCATCGCTGCCTGGTACAGACGACGGGCGCGGGCGGGGAGTTCCCTCCGCCGCGGGAAGTGGGACGGGCAATAGACTGCCGTGCCATGCGCTTGGTCGTCACCGGCGGGGCCGGCTTCATCGGATCACACCTTTCCGACGCGTTCCTGGCCCGGGGCGACGACGTCACCGTGGTGGACGACCTGTCCTCCGGCCGCCCGGGCAGGCTGGACGGGCGCGCCGAGCTGCGGGTGGCGAGCGTGACCGACGCGGCTGCCCTGGCGGCGGCGGTCGAGGCGGCGCGGCCGGAGCTGATCTGCCACCTGGCCGCCCAGATCGACGTGCGGGCATCGGTCGCCCGCCCGGCGGCGGACGCGAACGCCAACGTGATCGGCACCATCAACGTGCTGGAGGCGGCGCGGCGGGTGGAGGCGCGGGTGATCTTCTGCTCGACCGGCGGCGCCCTGTACGGCCGGGACGCGCCGATCCCGTCGATGGAGGACGTGCTGCCGCTGCCCGAGTCCGCGTACGGGGTCGCCAAGTACTGCGCCGAGCAGTACGTCGGGCTGTACAACCGGCTGCACCAGACCTCGCACAGCATCCTGCGGCTGGCCAACGTCTACGGGCCGCGGCAGGACCCGTCCGGTGAGGCGGGCGTCGTGCCGATCTTCTGCGGCCGGGTGCTCGGCGGCGGGCGGCCGACCATCTTCGGCGACGGCACCCAGACCCGCGACTACGTCTACGTGGCGGACACGGTGGCGGCCTTCCTGGCCGCCGCCGACCTGCGGCGGCCGGGGGTGTGGAACGTCGGCACCGGCACCGAGGTGAGCGTGCTCGAGCTCGCGCAGGTGATCGCGGAGGTGACCGGCCGGGCGGTCGAGCCCGTCTTCGCCCCGCCGCGCCCCGGCGAGCTGCAGCGCAGCGCGCTGGCGGTGGACAGCGCCCAGCGGGACCTGGGCTGGAAGGCCACCACCGGCCTGGCCGACGGGGTCCGCGCGGTCTGCCGGTGGATCGGCGCCGGCGTCCCGGACCGGGCCGGCTGCTGACCCCGCCCGCCGGTAGGCTTGCCCGCATGCCCAGACCCGATGGCCGCCGCCTGGACCAGCTGCGCCCGGTCAGGTTCACCCGCGGCTGGCTGGACCACGCCGAGGGCTCGGCGCTGGTGGAGTTCGGCTCGACCCGCGTGCTGTGCGCCGCGAGCGTGACCGAGGAGGTGCCGCGCTGGCGGCGGGGCAGCGGCCAGGGCTGGGTCACTGCCGAGTACGCGATGCTGCCGCGGTCCACCCACACCCGCAGCGACCGGGAGTCGGTGCGGGGCCGGATCGGCGGGCGCACCCATGAGATCTCCCGCCTGGTCGGCCGCTCGCTGCGGGCCTGCGTGGACCTGCAGGCGCTCGGCGAGAACTCGGTCGTGATCGATTGCGACGTGCTGCAGGCCGACGGCGGCACCAGGACCGCCGCGGTCACCGGCGGCTTCGTCGCGCTCGCCGACGCCATCGGCTGGCTGCGGGATCGCGGGCGCTGCAAGAAGAACCCGCTCACCGGCTCGGTCGCCGCGGTCAGCGTGGGCATCGTCGGCGGCGAGCCGCGGCTGGACCTGTGCTATGCCGAGGACGTCGCGGCCCAGACCGACATGAACGTGGTCTGCACCGGCGAGGGGGACTTCGTGGAGGTGCAGGGCACCGCCGAAGGCGAGCCGTTCAGCCGCGACCTGCTCGATCAGCTCCTGGCGATGGCCGTCACAGGCTGCGCCGAGCTCACCCGGCTGCAGCACGAGGCGCTGTCGGCGGGATGAGCGCCACCCTGGGCGGGCCCGGCAGGCGGCCCCGGCTGGTGCTGGCCACCGCGAACCCGCACAAGCTCAGCGAGCTGGCCAGGATCCTGGCGGACGAGCGCATCGACGTCGAGCTGGCCGGGCTGGACCGGTTCCCCGGGGCGCCCCGGGTCGCCGAGACCGGTGCCACGTTCGCCGAGAACGCGCTGCTCAAGGCCAGGGCGGTGGCCGCGTTCACCGGCCTGCCGGTGATCGCGGAGGACTCCGGGCTATGCGTGGACGCGCTGAACGGGATGCCGGGGGTGCTCTCCGCCCGGTGGTCCGGCCGGCACGGCGATGACGAGGCGAACCTGCGGCTGGTGCTCGCCCAGGTCGCCGACGTGCCGGACGAGCGGCTCGGCGCGCACTTCACGTGCGCGGCGGCGCTCGTGCTGCCGTCGGGCCGCGAGCACGTGAGCGAGGGCACGCTGCGCGGGCGGCTGGTCCGCGAGCCGCGCGGCACCAACGGCTTCGGCTACGACCCGATCTTCGTCCCGGAGGGCGAGGACCGGACGACGGCGCAGATGAGCGGCGCGGAGAAGGACGCGATCAGCCATCGCGGCCGGGCGCTGCGCGGCCTTCGCCCCGTGATCGCCGCGCACCTGGCGCGGGCCGCCCAGCCCTGACGGCGGGCAGGCCAGGCCCGTCGCTAACCGGGGAGATCGGCGATCTGCCGCGGCGCCGGGAGCCTGATGGTGACCGGCAGGTTGACCGAGGTGATGTCGAACGTCGTGGTCGTGACGTGCCTGCCGACCGTCATCGTCTCCCGGATCTGCCTGATCAGGCCATGATCGTCGGCCCAGACGGCGAACCGGATCGGGGAGCCCGCCAGCTCGTGCAGCAGCGGGGCGAGCCTGCTGCGCAGCCCCGGTGGGAGCTGCGCGAGCGCGGCGGCCGGGGTGACGGCGCCGGCGTAGCCGGTGACCTGCACCCCGGCCAGCCGCGACCGGCCGAGCGCCAGCACGTGCGTGGCGGCGGCGAGCAGCCTGGCCTGATCCAGGGGATTGCCGTCCTCGATGTTCAGGAACGCCGCGGCGTAGGCAAGGCCCGTGGTGCCGGACAGGCTCGCGGTGCTCACCTTCGTCCAGGGCTTCCCCGTCTCCTTGACGAACGCGGGGTTCTCGAAGTAGATGGCCCTGCTCGTCTCAATTTCCTCGACCCTGACCGGCCGGGTGCGCGGGCTTTTCGCGATCGTTGTCTCATCGATGGTGATCGTCGGCTTGAGCCGCATCCGCACCGATCCGGTGAACGCCCCGGCCGGCTCGCCGGGCGCCGTCACCGTCATCCGGGCGGTCAGCGACCGCACCTGCTCCGATCGCAGGATCGCCAGCCGCAGCGCCCGCGCTGGCCTGCTCAGGGGCGGGGTGGCGCTGCCGGCGCTGGCCCCCGCGCAGCCGGCGGCCAGCGCCGTGATCGCCGCCGCGGCCACGGCCCGCGCCGCCGCCGTCCTGACCCGCGGCGCCGGCGGTGCCGCAGGCGCCAGAGTGACCCGCGGCGCCGGAATGGCCAGCGGCGCCGGAATGGCCAGCGGCGCCGGAATGGCCAGCGGCGCCGGAATGAGCCGCGCATTGCGCTGCGCGGTCCTCGATGACAAATGCATGGCGCGATGCTAGCAGTTCACCGCCGCCGGCTCATTGAAACAGCGCTTCCCGGGCATGTCATATGCGATGCTTCATGATTGTTTCATTGCAGTGCTTCGGGTTTCTCCCGGGGGGCTCCGGGCGCCGGCCGGCGGCGGGCCACGGGCCCCGCGCCGTCGCGCCGGCCGGTACGGTAGGAGCCACCGATCCAGGGGAGCGCACCGTGACGCAGGTACGGCTGGCACCGGGAGACCCGGCGCCCGGCTTCACGCTGCCCGCCGACGACGGCGGCCAGGTGAGCCTGGCGTCGCTGCGCGGCAGGCGGGTGATCGTCTACTTCTACCCGGCCGCGATGACGCCGGGCTGCACCAAGGAGGCGTGCGACTTCCGGGACAGCCTCGCCGACCTGGAGCGCGCCGGGTTCGCTGTGGTCGGCATCTCGCCCGACCCGCCGGGCAAGCTGGCCAGGTTCCGCGCCCGGGACGGCCTGACGTTCCCGCTGCTGTCCGACGCGGACCTCGCCGTCCACCGGGCCTACGGCGCCTACGGCGAGAAGACGCTCTACGGGAAGGCGACCACCGGGGTGATCAGGTCCACCTTCGTGATCGGGCCCGACGGGAGGGTCGAGCGCGCCTACTACGGGGTGCGGGCCACCGGGCACGTCGCCCGGCTGCGCAAGGACCTGGGGGTCTGACCCGCGCTCGCCCGTCCGGGGCCGTAGCCCAATGGCAGAGGCACAGGACTTAGGATCCTGCCAGTGTGGGTTCGACTCCCACCGGCCCCACCAGATCGCCGTGTTCAAACTCGCTCGAAGAAAAGAGCAGGTCGAAGGCGGGTGGTACGCCACGGCGTCGAGGTCGGCTCGCTCGGGGTCCTCCTCACCCCAACGGTCGAAGGCGGCCAGTGGCTCGCCCGGGGACCGCCCCAGCTCGGTCAACTGGTACAGCGTCCCCGCCTCGATGCGCTCAGTGTCGAGACGGCGGGCGATGAGCCCGTCACGCTCCGCTCGCCGCAACGTCTCGGTCAACACCTTGAGGGCGATGCCGTCGGGCACGTCGTGGAGGTCCTGGTAGCGGCGGCCGCCTCCGGCAATCTCGCTGAGTGCGGCCAGCGTCCAGCAAGCACACGGACGAGACAGTCTGCGCGCCGCAGCTTGTTGGTCATGTCGTCACGGCCGTTCGAGTCACCGGTTCGGCGCGTAGCGGCGACTGATGGCAGGCGCGGCCGATGTTCGGGTTGGCGACCCGATGTCAGTACCCCTCCACGGTGACTACTTCAGGGCTGGGTCTTCGAAGCGTTGGCGGGCGGCATCGACGCTCATGCCGGCAGCACCGGCGATCGTCTGCCAGTCGGAGCCTCGCTCCCTCAAGCGCTTGATCCAGCCAGCCAGTTCGCTTTCGACCCGGTCAGCGCTGCGAACGAGCGCGGGAAGCAGTGCCAGGATGTCGTCGGTGGAACGGTCGTAGTACTTGGACCGTCGCCGGGAAGACTCCTCCGGGGTGGCCTGGGCAGCGTCCTCGACGATCGTGACGGACAGCTCGATGCACTCGTTGCAGATGTACACACCGGGACCGGCGACGAGCCTTTGCACCGCGGCGTCCGGCTTGCCGCAAAACGAGCACGACGCGATGACGTCCTGGGCGGGGGTAGATGGCATGCGGTTCTCCTGCTGTTGGCGGATGCTCCGCAGGGCGGTCGCGTAAGGTTCACCAGTCTGAGCAGCACGCGACCTGACTCG
The DNA here is from genome assembly GCA_021324595.1 of Actinomycetota bacterium. Classification (GTDB taxonomy): domain Bacteria; phylum Actinomycetota; class Actinomycetes; order Streptosporangiales; family Streptosporangiaceae; genus Chersky-822. Next base: position 19,143 of record JAJPIV010000141.1, read on the forward strand.
ACGCTTGAGGTGTTTCCTCGTCGTCATCCGGTCTCGCACACTCCGATCGGCGCCCCAGCTACACCCTCGGAATGGGTGACGGATAACGACCCGAGGACATGATCCCCTTTCCCTCCCGGTGCCAGCTTGCTGGGATAGCCGGCGGAGGGCGGCGCGGTACTCGCCACCTGTCATGGTGGCCGATCCGGTCGGGCCGCGTCAAGCAGCGCAACGCGGACTTCACCACGCTTGGCACCAGCTGGTGGCTCAGCCAGCCATGAGCCCACTCACCTGTTCCTGCAGCTCAGGAGGGTTTGACTAGGAGATCGTCTTCTCCACCTACGTCAGCGCCGCGCGAGCCGCCGCGCTGGCGGGCCAGCGCCGGCCTCCGGCTTCCGCTTCCGGCGCTGTCAGCGCGTGACATCGCGAAGCAGGGTGTCACGACGGTGACTGGCCGGCGTCCCCGTCCTGGTCGCGCGTTCAGGACGTGCCCGGCATCGTCGTCCGCGGGGATCGTCGCCGGCTCCTCCTCGGCGGGCGCGAGAAGGACCGTCTGACGGATGCGCGGGCGCTCGGCGCGATCCCGCGTGGTCGCCGTCCGCCGCGGCGGTGGCGCGAGGAGGCGGACGGTAGCATGACCAGGTGTCGCGGTCGCGGGCGGGCAGTCAGGGGCGGGCCGGGCCAGCCGGCGCCCGCGGCCCCGGCCATGACTCTCGGAGCCGGTGGTGCCTGACGACCTGACCTCGGACCTGGACGCGAGCCAGGAGGCGGCCTCGCTGGCCGGCCTGGACTTCCCGGTCGCCCTCGGCGAGCCGGCCGACGGCCGGGCGGCGAGGTCGCACCGCACCCGGCGGGCGATCCTCGGGGCGATGCGGGCGCTGCACGCGGAGGGTGACCTGCGGCCGACCGCGCCGCGGATCGCCGAGCGGGCCGGGGTGTCGCTGCGCACCGTCTGGCAGCAGTTCGCCGACCGCGAGGCGCTGCTGGTCGAGGCGGTGCGCCAGGACAGCGAGATCCTGCGCTCGCTGGTCCGGCCGATCGACCCGTCGCTGCCGCTCGCCGACCGGGTGGAGCGGTTCGTGAGCCAGCGCGCCCGGATCCTGGAGGAGATGACGCCCACCTGGCGGGCGGCCCGGGTGCACCAGCCGTTCTCCGGCCAGCTCCAGGAGGACAGGAGGCGCAAGACCGCGAAGGCCCGGCGCGAGCTTGAGGCGGTCTTCGCCCCCGAGCTCGCCGCGCTCGGCGGGGAGCGCCGCGAGCAGCTGATCGGGGCGCTGCACGCGATCACGATCTGGCCGTTCTGGGAGAGCCTGCGCACCGACCTCGGGCTCAGCCCGATGCGCGCCGCCGACCTGGTCAAGCGCACGTTCCGCGCGCTGCTCACCGACGCGGGCTTCACTCCCGGTGCCGCGGGCACGCCAGGCGCCGCGGGCACGGCAGGCCCGCGGCAAGCCTGCTGAGCCGGTCCGGGCCGGGCCCGCGGCCCGCCCGCGCGCCGGGCCCGCGGCAAGCCTGCTGAGCCGGTCCGGGCCGGGCCCGCGGCCCGCCCGCGCGCCGGGCCCGCGGCAAGCCTGCTGAGCCGGTCCGGGCCGGGCCCGGGGCCCGCCCGCGCGCCGGGCCCGCGGCAAGCCTGCTGAGCCGGTCCGGGCCGGGCCCGGGGCCCGCGCGCCGGGCTATTGAACCTGCACGCTTAGTGCAGATATGTTGACCTCACCCGCCGGCGGCCCCTGGCTGCCGGGGAATCGCCGTCAACATGGGTGAGGTCCGCATGAGTGCGACCACGGAGGAAGAGGTCCTCGCCGGCCGGCCGGGCGGGGCCGGCTGGCTGTGGCGCCGGCAGCTCGACGCCTATCCCGAGACCAGGGCGCGCGTGCTCTACCTGGCCATCACGGTGCTCGCGACGATCACGCTCTATTACGAGCTGTACGTCGGCGGCTCGGTATCCCCGCTCATTCTCACCAACCTTCACATGAGCTTCACGTTCTTCGTGACCGCCACCGCCATCGGGAACCTGATCGGCGCGTTCGGCTCGCTGTTCGCCGGCATCGCCGACCGCCTGGGCCGGGCGAACCTGGTCGTCTTCGGGCTGCTGTTCACCGGGGTCTTCGTCGCCTTCGTCCTGCCCGCGGCGACCAGCAAGTGGGTGTTCACGGTCGAGGGCTTCGTGGTCGGGGTGGTCGAGGGCATCTGCCTGGTCGCCACGCCCGCGCTGATCCGCGACTTCTCCCCGCAGGTCGGGAGGGCGACGGCCATGGGGTTCTGGACCTCCGGGCCGGTCGTCGGGAGCCTGATCGTCGCCGTCGTCGGCAGCGCGACGGTGCCGGCGATCGTGCACGACCCGCGCTTTTGGACGCACGAGTACCGCATCTGCGGCATCGCCGGCCTGGTGGTGTTCGTTATCGCGCTGGCCGGGCTGCGTGAGCTGTCGCCGCAGCTGCGCGACCAGCTGATGGTGACCATGCGCGACCGGGCGCTGATCGAGCTGCGCGCCAAGGGCATCGACGTCGAGGCGGCGCTGCGGCGCCCGTTCCGGCAGCTGCTCAAGCCAGACGTGCTGGTCTCGGCGTTCGCGGTCTCGGTGATGCTGCTGATCTACTACACCGCCGTCGGCTTCGCGCTGATCTACTTCACGACGATCTTCGGGTTCTCGGTGAAGGACGGCAACGGCCTGGGCAACTGGAACTGGGGCTTCAACGTCATCGCGGTGATCCTGATCGGCGTGATCTCCGACCGGCTCCGGGTCCGCAAGCCGTTCATGGTCATCGGCGGGGTGGCCGCGGCGGTGATGACCGTGGTCTACCTGCTCCAGGCGGGCCGCCACCCCAGCTACTACGAGCTGGCGATCATCGTCGCGGCGCTCTCGTTCGGCCTCGGCGTCGCCTACACGCCGTGGATGGCGAGCTTCACCGAGACCGTGGAGGCCAGGAACCCGGCCCTGATCGCCACCGGCCTGGCGATCTGGGGATGGATCATCCGCATCGTGGTGTTCGTGGCGTTCCTGGTGATCCCGCACGTGATCACGACGGTGACCCCGCTGGTCGACAACGGCGCCGCCGCCCAGGCCGCCTACGCCCGGTACAAGCCGGAGATCACGTTCGCGCAGGCGCACCCGAAGGTGGTGGCGATTGCCCAGCGCGACGCGCCGCTGGCCCAGCTCGCGGCCGGCCCGCTGGCGCCCGAGATCGCGGTCCTCCAGGCGCACCCGGCCCTGTTCGCCAGGCTCGGGGCGCTGAGCGCGCGGGGGGCCCCGATCCCGCCGAGGCTGCTCGGCCAGGCGACCGCCGCCGCCGGCGGCGGGTCGAAGGGCGTGGCGATGCTGGAGCAGATCAAGCTGAACACCAACAACCTGCAGCGGATCCAGGCCGCCGCGCCCCAGCTCGCGATCATGCAGCGCTACCGGGCTCAGCTCACGGCGCTCGGCAAGGTGCCGCCCTCGGTGTTCCCGCTGCTGACCTCGACCCAGGCCGCGGCGGCGAAGTCGCCCGGCCAGTGGCGGGCCTGGTACTGGGCCTGCTTCGGCGGGATCGTGTTCTTCCTGTTCAGCATCCCGCTGCTGCGCGGGCGGTGGAGCCCGGCCGCGGCCCGCAGGGACGAGGAGGAGCACGAGGCGATGGTCGAGGCGGAGCTCCAGGCGCTGCGGGCGGCCTGATCTCACCCGGCATGACCGCCCGGTGTGAGAGGCTGGTCGGGCGGTCATGTCGGCTCTGAGAGGTATGGCGATGATGTCCGATGACGTGCTCACGCTTGCCGACCGGCTGTGGCGAGGCGAGGCCAGCATCGCCGAGCACCATCCGCTCCGGCACCTGGGCGGCCTGGCCGAGGTCGGCGACGGGGTCGCGTTCGTACCGTCGTTCGGGAACGTCTGCGGCTTCGCGACCGCCGACGGCCTGGTGCTCGTCGACACCGGCAGCTCGCTGACGGCTGCGGCCGTCCACGACGAGCTGCGGCGGTGGAGCCGCGACCGGCTGAACACGGTCATCTACTCGCACGGGCACATCGATCACGTGTGCGGCCTGCCGGCCTGGGAGCCCGAGGGGGCCGCGGCCGGCTGGCCCGCCCCGGTCGTCATCGCGCACGAGGCCCTGCCGCACCGGTTCGACCGGTACATCGCCATGGCCGGGTACAACGAGGTGATCAACCGGCGGCAGTTCGGCGTCGCCGGTCTGCGCTGGCCGGTCGAGTACCGCTACCCGGACCGGACCTACCGCGACGCGCTCCGCCTCGGCGTGGGCGGCAGGACGTTCCTGCTGCGCCACGAGAAGGGCGAGACCGACGACCACACGGTCACCTGGGTGCCCGGGCAGCGGGTGCTGTGCTGCGGCGACCTGTTCATCTGGGCGTCGCCGAACGCCGGCAACCCGCAGAAGGTGCAGCGCTACCCGCGCGAGTGGGCGATGGCGCTGCGGCGCATGGTCGCGCTGGAGCCCGAGTACCTCCTGCCCGGGCACGGCCTGCCGGTCATCGGCGCGCAGCGGGTCAGGCAGGCGCTCACCGACACCGCCGACCTGCTGGACTCGCTGGTCGACCAGACCCTGGCGGTGATGAACTCAGGCGGCAGGCTCGACGACGCGCTGCACGCGGTCGCGCCCCCGGCGGCCCTGATGGACCGGCCCTACCTGCAGCCGGTCTACGACGAGCCGGAGTTCATCGTGCGGACGGTGTGGCGCCAGTACGGCGGCTGGTGGGACGGCAACCCGGCGAACCTCAAGCCCGCGCCCGAGCGAGCGCTGGCGGCGGAGCTGGCCTGCCTGGCCGGCGGCGCGCGGGCGCTCGCGAACCGGGCCCGCGAGCTGCTCGCCGATGCGGGGGAACGCGATCGCGGGGAGGACCCAGGCGGTACGGAAGGCGCGCCGCGGGAGGACCGGGCCGCCGGGCTTCCCGCCGGGCGCGGCGGCGGAGCGCCCGCGGGGCGGCCCGGTGAGACCGCGCTGCGGCTGGCCTGCCACCTGGCCGAGCTGGCCTGGCTGGCCGACCCGGGGGACCCGGCGATCGCCCGGGTCAGGCACGACGTGTTCGCTGCCCGGGCGGACGCGGCGACCTCGACGATGGCGACGGGCATCTTCCGCTGGGCCGCCCAGGAGTCCTTGAGCCGCCAGGCGTTACCAGGGCTCGGCCAGCGGCGGGAGATCGCACAGCCGGTTGATCACCGCATCGGGGCGGGCGCCGTCGAACGGGGGAACCTCCGAGTGCGGCGCGCTCACGCCCCGATCCTCTTCCCGGCGGATGCCGTGCATGCCGTCCGCGCCCGCCGTACGCGCCGTGCCCGCCGCCGGGGTGCCGAACGGCAGGGCGGGCGTGCGGGGCGCGGCCCGGCCTGGGAGACTGGGGGGACGATCGGTTCCGCCAGGAGAGGAAGGACGCGATGGCCGGTCAGGACAGCCCGCCGCAGCTACGCGGCTCGGCCGCGGCCAACGGCCGGGTCGCCCGGCGGGACACGGACGAGATCGTGGCGGAGATCGAGCGGACCAGGCAGAGCCTGGCACGGACGATCGACCTCCTCGCCGACCGGGTCAGCCCGGCGAGCAATGCCCGGCGGCTGGGCGAGCGCGTGGCCGGCGAGCTGCGCAAGCCGCAGGTGCGGCTGGCCGCCGCCGTCCTCCTCGTGGTCGCCGGCTTCGCGGTGTACCGGGCGGCGAGCCGCCGGCGAGGCTAGGGCGGCCGCCGGCCGACCCGGGTGCCGCGATCGCCGGGTGGCTGCGTGGGGTGCTCCCGGCCCGCCGCGGCCCCGCGGCGGGCCGGGAGCGTCGCGGCCCCCTCAGCGCACCGTGGTCCTCCCGAACGACCCGAAGCCCGAGGTTCCGCCGGAGATGGTCCCGGTGAGCCGGGTGCGGGCGACCAGCGAGGTGGTGAGCGCTCCCGGGGGAACGGTGCCGTAGGTGCTCGTGGTGACCGAGTGCCGGGTGCCGCGGGCCCAGCAGGACGTGACCGACACCCGCGGCGACCCGGTCGTCCGCACGGTCACCTTCCCGGCCAGCAGCGTCCCGGCTCCGGCGGTCGTGGTCAGCGTGCCGCCGGAGACCGACAGCGCCGCGCCCTTCGCGATCGCGCCGTCGGTTCGCTCGGCGTTCCTCGGCCGGGCCAGCCTGGTGGTCCGCAGCAGGCCGATGATGGTGCCCGACCGCGTCACGCCGCCGATCAGGGCGGCCAGGACGCCCGCCGACGGGCGGGTGGCGCCACCCCACGTGTAGCCGGACGGCGGGCACGGTGGCCTGGCGAGGACGCACCCGCGGTCGAGGTACGCGTGATCGGGGGCCTTGAACGTGATCGACCGCGAGCCGACGGTGCCCACCCGGCGCAGGCCGGTGCTCAGCCGGAACGCCCGGCCAGCGTGCCGGAGTACTCGGTCCGCGAGCCCTGGGAGCAGCGCAGCGCCTTGCGCGAGGTGATCGTGAACGTGAGCCTGACCACGAAGACCGGGGCCACCGATCGCGCGGCGGGGCGGATCCGCCAGCCCCGGCTGATCGCGGTGACGCTGGCCGCGGGCAGCCGCCCCACGCCCCACTCGTGCTCCTCGTACCCGCCGGGCGACCGGTGCGTGAGGGTGGCGAGGATGCTGGCGCCCGAGCCCGGGGCGTCGTTCACCAGGAGGGTCAGGCGCCAGGCCTGGCCGGCCGCCCGCACCCGGTAGGGGCCGCTGAGGATGCTGAGCACCGCCGGCGCGGTGCCCGCGGCGGCAGGCGTGCCGCCCAGCAGCGTGGCGGTGATGCCGAGCGCGGCAGCCGGCAAGGCCCACAGTCCCCGCCCGGCGGGCCGCCCGGGCGCGCGGGCAAGCACCCGGCGTCCGCGCCGGGCGGCCCGGTGAATGCGGGCGCCGCCCGCCGTGCCGTGTTCCATTCGCTGGCCCCCTCGCGGTCAGGCCCCGGCGCCGCCGGGGTGATGGGCTCTCGCGGTCAGGCAGAGACTATTCCGGCAAAGGACCACGGCGCAGCCGAACCGCGCACCGGGACGGTGCGGCGCCGTGACGGCGGTGACGGCGGTGACGGCGGAAGGGAAGCCGGCCCCGGCCGGCCCTACTCCTGCCCCTGCTCCTGGGTGAGGGCCTGGTACTCGGCTGCGGTCAGGAGCCCGGGGGGAACGTCGTCCGCCGAGTCGAGCGCGATCTTGAACAGCCAGCCCGCGCCGTAGGGGTCGGAGTTGACCAGGCCGGGGTCGTCATCGATCTCCGGATTCACCTCGATCACCTCGCCATCGGCCGGGGAGAAGATGTCGCTCACCGACTTGGTGGACTCCACCTCGCCGCACGGGTCGCCCGCGGTGACCTTGGTGCCGACGGCCGGCACCGAGACGTAGACGACGTCGCCGAGCGCGCGCTGCGCGTAATCGGTGATGCCGACCCGGGCGACCGTGTCGCTGATCGAGATCCATTCGTGCTCGGCGGTGTAGTACAGCTCCTCGGGAACGCTCATGATGCCGTCCTTTCCTTGCTCACTTCTCGCGGATCGGGCCGGGCGCCGCCGCCCGCGCATTGTTGTCGCGCCGGGCGCCGGCCGGCGGCACGGTGCCCCGCGGGCCGCCCGGCCGGCTCAGTCCGGCCGCCGGTAGAACGGGAGCGGCGCCAGCATCGCCGGCTCGGCGCTGCCCCGTATGTCGACGGCCAGCCGCCCCTGCCCAGCCTCCTGAGCCGCCCGGGCGGACTCGGCGGCCCCCGGGCTGAGGTAGGCCATCGCGATCGGCTTGCCGAGCGTGGGCGAGTGCGCCCCGCTGGTGACCACGCCGCACGGCTCGCCATTCCACAGCACCTGGTACCCATGCCGGGGTACTCGCCTGGTCTGCCCGATCAGCCCGGTGAGCACCCGGGACGGCCCGGCGGCGGCCCGCCGGGCGAGGGCGGCGCGGCCGACGAAGTCACCGGGCTTGTCCAGCCTGACCACCCGGCCAAGGCCAGCGTCGAACGGCGTGACCTCCCGGCTGAGCTCGTTCCCGTACAGCGGCATCCCTGCCTCGAGCCGGAGCGAGTCGCGCGCGGCCAGCCCGGCGGGGCGCAGCCCGCTGCCCTGGCCGGCCTCGGTGAGGGCGTCCCAGAGCGGGATGGCGTCCCGGGGCGCGACGAAGATCTCGAACCCGTCCTCCCCGGTGTAGCCGGTCCGCGCGACCAGCGCCCGGCGCCCGGCCACGGTCGCCTCGCGGCTGGAGTAGTACCGCAGGCCGGTGAGGTCGTCGGCGGTGAGCGGGCCGAGGATGGCCGCCGCGGACGGCCCCTGGACGGCGATCAGCGCGTAGCCGTCCGTCCGGTCGGCGACGGCCGCCGCGAACCCGGATGCGCGCTCGGTGAGCTCGGCCACGACGGCGGCGGTGTTCGCGGCGTTCGCCACGATCAGGAACTCGGCCGCGGCGAGCCGGTAGACGATGAGGTCGTCGATGACGCCGCCGTCGGGCGCGCAGATCATGGTGTACCGGGCGCGGCCGGGCGCGATCGCCGATGCCTGGCCGGTCAGCGCGTAGTCCAGCGCCGCGCCGGCATCCGCTCCGGTGACGAGCACCTCGCCCATGTGGGACAGGTCGAAGAGCCCGGCGGCGGTCCGCACCGCGACATGCTCGGCGGTCTCGCTCCGGTAGCGCAGCGGCATGAGCCATCCCGCGAAGTCCGTCATGGCGGCGCCGAGCGCCTCGTGCACGGCCGCCAGCGGGGTGCGCCTGGGCGCCGGCGACTGCGGATCGGGCATCGGTCCCTCCAGAGGCGGCAGGACGGTCGTGCGAGGGGAGGCCCGCGGGCGCGGCGCGGGGGACAGCCTACCCCTGGCGCGCCCGGCAGGTCCGGCAGGTCCCGGCCCGCGCGCGCCGGATGACGGCCCGTGCCGCGCGCCGGATGACGGCCCGTGCCGCGCGCCGGATGACGGCCGTGCCGCGCGCCGGCTGACGGCCGGCCGCCGCGCGGGGAGAATGGGGCCATGAGGCTGCTCACCGAAGAGGAGATCGCGTCGCACCTCGCGGGTGCCCGGGGGTGGGAGCGCGCGGGGAACGCGATCACCCGCACCGTGAAGCTCGGCGACTTCCGGGACGCCATGCTGTATGCCGGCGCGGTGGCGCACCTGGCCCAGGCGGCGAATCACCATCCCGACATCTCGATCTCGTGGAACAAGGTGACCCTGACGCTGTCCACGCACTCGGCGGGCGGGCTGACCGAGGCGGACTTCGCGCTGGCCGGGCGGATCAGCGCGCTGCCCTGACGGCGAGTCTTGCCCTGCGGACGGAGCCGCGCCCCCGTGCGGCGCCATCCGCAGGGCATTGACCCAGCCGCCCGCCGCGACCTTCGTCAGATCGCGTGCCAGGTCGCCGGCCTGCCGGCCGGCCCGGCACCGCGTCCCCCGCTCGAAGGTCCCCCTCCGCGCCGCGCGGCCTTCCCCCCGATCCCGGCGGCGGCCATCCCCTGTGCCGGCCAAGGCCGGCCGTGCGCCGCCCGGGACTCCAGTTATACACGCTGTCCAGGGGAAACTACAGTCAGTTACAAAAATGAGCGCTCGCCGTCACGCGGCGCACACACCATTCGCAGCGAAGCGCGCCGTGTGCGCCGCCGCGTCGGGCCCGTGGGCGCGCGCCCGCCACCGGGTGCCGCCGGGCGCCGGGCGCCGGGCGTCCCGGTGCCGCCGGCGGCCGTGCCGGGCGAGTCGCCCAGGGACTCGTCCCCCCTAATCGAACGTGCACGGCAGGTGCTTGATCCCGTTGATGAAGCTGGACAGCAGGCGGTCCGGCTCCCCGGCCGCGCGGATCGATGGCACCCTGTGCAGCAGCTCGCGGAGCATCACCGTGATCTCGCGCCTGGCCAGGTGGGCCCCGAGGCAAAAGTGCGGGCCGGCCCCGCCGAAGCCGACGTGGGGATTGGGGGAGCGGGTGATGTCGAAGCGCTCCGGGTGGGCGAAGACCGACTCATCCCGGTTGGCGGACCAGTAGACCAGGGCGACCTTGTCGCCCTCGCGGAACTGATGGCCGTTGACGACCGCGTCCCTGGTGACCGAGCGGCGCATCCAGATCACCGGGGAGGCGTACCGCACGATCTCCTCCACCGCGCCGGCGACCCGGCCCTCGAAATCGGCGGTCAGCAGGGCGCGCTGCTCGGGATGCTCGGTGAGCAGGACCAGGGCGTGGGAGATCGCGTTCCGCGTGGTCTCGTTCCCGGCGACCACCAGCAGGATGAAGAACGACGCGAGCTCGGCGGGGGTGAGCTGCTCGCCGTCGACGTTGGCGGTGGCCAGCGCGGTGATGAGATCGTCCGCCGGGCTGGCCTGTCGCTCGGCGGCCAGCCGGGTCACCAGGTCCGCGAGCTCGGAGCCGGCCGTGAGGATCTGGCCGATCGCGGTGTCCATGTCCTCGCTCAGGAACTCCGGGTCGCCGCCGGCCAGGATCGTGTTGGTGTTGCGCAGCACCATGTCGTAGTGCTCGTCGCCGATTCCCATCATGTCGCAGATGATCTTCAGCGGAAGCCGGGCCGAGACGTGCTGGACGAAGTCGCACGGGCCGGTGGCGATCAGGTCGTCGACGATCACGGCGGCCGCGCGCCGGACGTCGTCCTCGAACTTCCTGATCATCTTCGGGGTGAAGGCGCGCGAGACGATCCGGCGGAGCCGGGCGTGGCGCGGGTCATCCATGTTGATCATCGAGCCGAAGTACTCGTTGAACTCCGGCGGCAGGTCCACCAGGCTGGTCGCGCCGCGGGCCGAGGAGAAGATCTCCGGGTGGCGGCTGGCCTCGGTCACGTCCGCGTGCCTGACCAGGGCGTAGTAACCCCCGCCCGCGGTGGTGAACGGGGTCTCCGGGTCGGCGAAGTACGGCGGGCCCGGCAGCGCGCGGAGCCGGGCGAACGCGGCGTGCCGGGCGGCGGGCGGCGCGGCCCAGAAGTCGTTCTGCGACAGGTCGAGCTCCCCGGTGAGCGGCGCCGGAGTCGATGCCGGCCGGGGCGCGGCCGGGGCGGGAGCGGAGCCGGGCGAGGTCACGGCGGACGGCCTTCCTTCGGGTCGGTTCACCGTCCATAGTGACAGTTCATCCCCTGCGCTTGCTAGGCACGGGCGGGGCGGACCCGGCTCGTGGCTCCGCCGGCGCCGGCGGGGCCGCGGACGCCGGATGCCTGGCCGCGGCCGGCCGGCCGGATGAGCCGCCGGCGTCCGCCCGGGGCGCGGGGACAGCCCCAGCGGGGGCCGGATGCTGAACCCGCTCCCGGGCTCCCGCCCGGCCGGGCCGGGGTGCGGGCCCCCGGGGTGCCCCCCGCGCCGGGCCCGGGACGCCGGTCATGATCGCTATCGCGACCGGGTGGGGCAGGCCCGCCACGGTGACCAGGACGCTGGCGATGCTCGCCTCGCCGGTGGCCAGCAGCAGCCAGCCGGTGCCGGAGAGGATCCGCGTCCGGACCGTCACGTCCGCGGGCACCGCGCCGCCCAGGCACGCGGCGAGCGTCGCCGCACGCGCCCGGGCGGCGGCCGCCGCGGCCGCCGCAGCCGAGCCCGGGTCAGCGGAGGCGAGGCGGCCATAGGCCGGGGCGGCGAGGCCCGGCTCCGCCCGCTGCGCGCTCTCGACGACCGCCAGCAGCGCCTGATCTGCCGCCGGGGACCGCGCCCCGCCGGCCGGGGCGGCGCGGGGCGTCGCGGGCGCCGGGTCGGGCTGGACGAACCGCCACGCGCAGGCGGCCGGGACCGGGGCGCGCACCACGAGGCCGAAATCGCCGGACCGGCCGTCCTCGGCGGGCTCCCCGCCACCGGCGCCGCGCCCGCGAGCGAGATGGGACCGGCCTGGCGGGGCAGTGCTCCCGGCCGCGCGGTCACGGCGGGAGGGCTCCCGGCCAGCCTCGCGCTCGGGGTCGGCGCGCGACCCGGGGTCACCGAGCCGGACCTCGAGGCCCGGGCCCAGCCCGAGCTCGGCGGCGGCCCGTTCCAGGTAGCAGGCGAGGAGGGCGGCGGGCCACGGGTCGTCACGGGGGAGCGGCCCGGCGTCGCGCATTCTGAGCCCGCGCCAGGTGACCAGGGCCTGCCCGGCGGCGTCAGCGACTTCGGCGTCCCAGATCGTCTCGCCGCCCACGGGGTCGGCGGCGGCCCCGGCCCCGGCGCGGGCGGTCGCGGCCGGGGCGTCGCCTGCCGGCGGGCTCGCGCCGGGGGGATCCGCGGCGGCCTGCGCGACGCGGAGCGTCACCTGCCCGGTGGCCGGCCGGCCGCTGAACACGACCGACTCGCACCCCGAGGGCAGCACCCGGCGGTGCGGAAGGCACGCCTGGACCAGCTGGAGCACCGCATCGGTGACCCCGGGGCTGCCGAGCACCAGGGACTGCCATGCCGCGGCGGCAGCCGCATCCGGGGCGCCGAACCACGGCACCTCGTCCGCGCCACGGGCCAGCGCCGTTGCCGACCGCGCACCCGCCAGCCGGAAGGCCGCGATCCGCCGGAAGCGCCCGGCCTGGAAGCAGACCGGGCCGTACAGCGGCGCGGCGCCTCCGGCCGGCGCGCCGGCCAGGGCGCTCCCGTCCGGCCCCCGGGGCGCCGGGCGGCCGGCGGCACCCGGCCGGGTGGTCCGGTCACCCCGGTCCGTGGCGCAGGTGAACCGGGCCCGGAAGTGGTCAACCGCGAAGCCCGTCCGGTCCGTGCGGATGACTGCGGTGACAGCGTCGCCCTCGCGCAGCGCGCAGACCCGCAGCTGGAGGGCGGCTCCCGCGGCCCCATCGGGGAGCACGATGGGCGCGCCGGCGCTGAACCCGCTGACTGCCCGCGCGGGCGCGCCCGCCAGCGCGGATGCCGCCTGCGCCATCGCCTCCAGGGCCATCGCCGCCGGGAGCACCGGCACGCCGTCCATCCGATAGTCATCCAGGTACGGATCGGTCCGCAGGGACAGGCTGGCCTGCGTGATCAGCTCCGCTCCGGGGTAGTGCACGAGGACCTCCCCGGTGAACCTGCCGGGAGCCGGCGCCCGCCGGGCCTGGCCACTGAGCGCGACGGGCCAGGGCGGGGGAACGCCGGCCCGGCCGTGCACCGCCAGCCGGCCTGGCAGGCCGGGGGTGGAGAGGATCTTCAGCAGAAGCCGGGAGGCCTCGGCCGTCTCCAGGCTGTCACTTCCGGCGCCGCCCGGGCTGGGGCGCGCGCCGTCGCCGGTGCCCGCCCAGCCGGGCCAGTCGACGTGCAGCGCGCGGCAGCCAGGGACGGGCGCGGCGAGCTGCTCGCCGCGCGCGGCCAGCGCGCCGGTGACCGCCGCGAGGATCCCCTGCCCGGCCATCCCGTAGCGCCCCGCGACCGACCCGAAGGTGACGACGAGCCTGAGCCCGCCGATGCCGGGTCCGCCGGCCCCCGCGCGCGCTCGGAGCGCGGCAGCCACCTGGTTCAGCGCGGCGAGCTGCTCACCGATCGCGCCGGACAGGCCGGCCTCGGTCAGCTCGGCCACCGCCCGGCCCGGCGCCGGCCGGACCGCGTGACCGAGCACGGTCACCGGTCCGAACGCGCGCTCGATGCGCCGCAGCGCCGCGACCACGTCCGCCGGCCGCGCCAGGTCCACGACCTCATGGCAGATCCGCGCCCCGGCGCCTTGCAGCCGCTCCGCCTCCGCGGTGAGCTCATGGTCGCGGCCCTGCCGGGCCGGGCCGATGATCGCGATGGCAGCGCCCGAGCAGGCGGCGACCTGCGCCAGCGCCTGGACCGCCGTGCCCGCGCTGCTGCTGACCAGCACGACGTCCTCCTCCGAGAGCGGGAACGGGGCGCCGCCCGGCAGCGGCACCGGCACGGCCGCGGCCTCGCGCAGCTGCCCCGCCTCGCCGACGATCAGCTCCCGGAAGCACCCCGGCTCGGCGGACGCCACCG
>JAJPIV010000014.1 GCA_021324595.1 Actinomycetota bacterium
TCGAACTCGGTCTGGCTGGCGGCCGGGAAGCCGATCTCGATCTCCTTGTAGCCCATCCGCACCAGCAGGTCGAACATCGCCTGCTTGCGGGCGGCGTTCATCGGGTCGATCAGGGCCTGGTTGCCGTCCCGCAGGTCGGTGGAGAGCCAGCGGGGCGCCGCGGTGATCACGCGGGACGGCCATCGCCGGTCGGGCAGGTCCACGGGCGGGAAGGGCCGGTACCGGGTGAACGGCATGCCGGACGGGCGCTGGCGGAACCGGGCTGGACTGGTCATGGGGCTGCTCCTTGGAAGGTCACCGGGATCGTCGGTCGGCGCAGCGCGAGAGCCCCGCGGCGAGGGGCCGACCGGTCCTACCGGGCCTCGCCGCGGCCGCGAAGGAGCAGCCGCCGCATCATGACCGGGCCAGTATAGCCTGACCGCCCCGGCCACGCGGGGGCGGCTGCGCGCGGCCCGCCGCGGAACGGGCCGGGGACCTGACCGCCCCGGCCATGCTGGGGCGGCGGGTGGATGATGGCTCATGCGCGGCCGGGCGCCGCGCCGGACGGGAGCGAGCAGGAGTGCCGATGGACACGACGCGGGGGTCCGCGCAGGTCGGGGTGACCGGGCTGGCCGTGATGGGGCGGAACCTGGCGCGGAACCTGGCCAGGCATGGCTACCGGGTGGCGGTCCACAACCGCACCGCCGAGCGGACCCGCGCGCTGGTCGCCGAGCACGGCACGGAGGGACGCTTCGTGGCGTCGGAGTCCATGGCCGACTTCGTCGCCTCGCTGGCCCCGCCGCGCATCGTGATCGTGATGGTCAAGGCCGGCCCGCCGACCGACGAGGTGATCGGCCGCATCGCCCCGCTGCTAGAGGCCGGCGACATCATCGCCGACTGCGGCAACGCCCACTACGCGGACACCCGGCGCCGCGAGCGCGAGCTGCGCGGGCGCGGGATCCACTTCGTCGGCACGGGGGTCTCCGGCGGGGAGGAGGGGGCGCTGCGCGGGCCGAGCATCATGCCGGGCGGATCGGCGCAGGCCTACCAGGTGATCGGGCCGGTCTTCGAGTCGATCGCGGCGCGGGTGGACGGAACGCCCTGCTGCGTGCATGTCGGCCCCGACGGTGCCGGCCACTTCGTCAAGATGGTCCACAACGGCATCGAGTACGCGGACATGCAGCTGATCGCCGAGGCGTACGACCTGCTGCGGGCGGGCACCGGCGCGAGCCCCGCCCGGCTGGCGGAGGTCTTCCGGGCGTGGAACGACGGCGAGCTGGAATCGTTCCTCATCGAGATCACTGCCGACGTGCTCGGCCACGTGGACGCCGCCACCGGCCGGCCGTTCGTCGACATCGTGCTCGACCAGGCCGAGCAGAAGGGCACCGGCCGCTGGACCGTGCAGACGGCGCTCGACCTCGGCGTCCCGGTCACCGGCATCGCCGAGGCCACGTTCGCCCGCTCGCTGTCCGGCCACGCCAGCCAGCGCGCCGCCGCGCGGCGGGCGTTCGGCGACGGCGCGCGGCCGTGGGCGGCCGCGGACCGGGACTCGTTCACCGAGGACGTCCGCCGGGCGCTGCAGGCCTCGAAGGTGGTCGCCTACGCGCAGGGCTTCGATCAGATCACGGCGGGCAGCGCCGAGTACGGCTGGGACATCGACCGCGGCGCGATGGCGACGATCTGGCGGGGCGGATGCATCATCCGCGCGAGGTTCCTCGACCGGATCCGCGAGGCCTACCAGGCGGACCCGGCCCTTCCCAGCCTGCTCGTGGCGCCGTACTTCGCCGAGGTGATCCGGCGGGGCCTGGCGAGCTGGCGCCGGGTGGTCGCGGACGCGGCGATGGCCGGGGTGCCCGCGCCGGCGTTCTCCTCGTCGCTGGCCTACTTCGACGGGCTGCGGGCAAGCCGCCTGCCCGCCGCGCTGATCCAGGGCCTGCGCGACGACTTCGGCGCGCACACCTACCGCCGCGTCGACCGGCCCGGCGCCTTCCATACGCTCTGGGCCGGCGACCGGTCGGAGGTCCCGGCCTAGGACGGGCCGCGCGCCCGCGGCGGCGGCCGCCGGTCCGCGGGCCATTAGGCTGAGATGGTGACCGAGAGGGAGCTGGCGCCGGCGGGCCTGGACGTGACGGTCCCGAACGTGGCCCGGATGTATGACTACTACCTCGGCGGCAAGGACAACTTCGAGGCCGACCGGGTCGCCGCGCACAAGGTGCTCGAGCTGGTGCCCGGCCTGCGCCGCTCGGCCGTGGAGAACCGCAAGTTCCTGCGCAGGGTGGTCCGCTTCCTCGCCAGCGAAGCCGGGGTCACCCAGTTCCTGGACATCGGGGTCGGACTGCCGACGCAGGGCGCCGTCCACGAGGTCGCCCGGCAGGTCAACCCCCGGGCGCGCGTGGCCTACGTCGACGTCGACCCGGTCGTCGTGGCGCACGGCCGGGCGCTGCTCGCCGTCGCCGACCTGAGCGTCATGGTCCAGGCCGACGTGCGCCAGCCCGCCGCGCTGCTGTCCAGCCCGGAGATCCGCGCCCACCTGGACTTCACCAGGCCCATCGCGATCGGGCTGTTCGCGATCTTGCACTTCGTCTCCGACGCCGACGACCCGGCGGGGATCGTGGCCTGCCTGCGGGACGCGGTCGTCCCCGGCAGCTACCTGGCGATCTCGCACGTCGGTACCGAATTCTTCCCCGACAAGCAGGCGATGGCCCGGGCAGCCGCCGTGTACGAGCAGGCGAACGAGCGGGTGACGCCCCGCAGCCGCGACCAGATCCTCGGCTTCTTCGGCGGATTCGAGCTCGTCCCGCCCGGCCTGGTCCCCAAGCACCAGTGGCGGCCCGATGTCGGCGAGGCGGCGGCCGGCACCCCCAACATCCAGTGGGGCGGCGTCGGGCGCAGGCTCTGACCCGAGCGCCGCGCTAGCCGACGTCCGGCTCGGTGAGCTCGATCCGGATCGCGCGGAACATCCGCGGGGTGGACCTCAGCACGGTCAGGCGCGGGTCCGGCACGGTGAGGAACGCGCCGCTGTCCTTCGCGAAGTACGGCGCGAGCCGCGCGTCGCCGCGGATCTGCGCGATCGCCCGCCGGTCGCCGCCGAGCACCAGGGCGTCGAGCCGGAACGGGGCGAACACTGCCGCGGCGGTGTCGGCCGCCGCGGCGAGCGCCTGATTCGCCTGGTTCTCCCGGCGCCGCGCGAACCGTTGCTGCGACTGCCCGCCGGCCGCGCTGCGCCCGTGCACGAGCCTGCTGCCGACCTTGGAGGCGACGAGCACCGGACCGGGGCCGGTGAACACGCCCGCCGCGTACCCGCCGAGCCGGACCAGCAGCACCCCGACGACTCGGTCCGCGGCGGCGTGTGCGGCGATCCGCGCCGCAAGCGCGGCTGGATCCCCGTCGGCGCCCGCCTCCAGGGGAGGGAACGGCACCTGGCACCGCGCGACCGCCCCGTCGGCCGCCGTGAAGGTGACCGCCTGCTCGCCGGCCGCCGCGGTCACCCGGCCGTGCCGCTCGGTGAACGACCCGACCCACCCGGCCAGCCGATCCGGGCTGACCTCGATCCGGCGCATCGCCATGACGGGATCCCTGGGCCGCGGCGCGCTCAGACGGCGAAGCCGAGGGCGCGCAGCTGCTCGCGCCCGTCCTCGGTGATGTCCTCCGGGCCCCACGGCGGCATCCAGACCCAGTTGATCCGCACGTCGCCGACCAGGCCGTCGAGGGCCACCTGCGCCTGGTCCTCGATCATGTCGGTGAGCGGGCAGGCCGCGCTGGTGAGCGTCATGTCCAGCGTGGCGACCCAGCCGTCGCCCTCGCGGTCGAGCGCGATGCCGCGGACCAGCCCAAGGTCCACCACGTTCACTCCGAGCTCGGGGTCGACCACGTCCTTCAGCGCCTCGCGGATCTCGTCCTCAAGCTCGCCAGCGCCCGCCCCGGCGGCCGGCCTGCCCTCGGCGCCCTCGTTCTCCTGCGTCATCCCTGCTCCCTGTCCTGCCCCGCCAGCGCCCGCGCGGTGGCGTCCTTCCACGCCATCCAGCCGAGCAGCGCGCACTTGACCCGCGCCGGGTACCTGGCGACGCCGGTGAACGCGACCGCGTCGCCCAGCACGTCCTCGTCTGGCTCTGCCCGGCCGCGCGAGTGCATCAGCTCGGTGAACGCCGAGGCGATCTCCATCGCCTCGCTCACCGGCCTGCCGATCAGCACGTCGGTGAGCACCGAGACGCTCGCCTGGCTGATCGAGCAGCCGAGCGCGTCGTAGGAGACGTCCGCGACGGCAGGCTCGCCCCCGGCGCCCTTCAGCGCCACCCGGAGCGTGACCTCATCCCCGCAGACCGGGTTGACGTGATGGACCTGCGCGTCGAACGGCTCCCGCAGCCCCTTGTGGTGCGGGTGCCGGTAGTGGTCCAGGATGACCTCCTGGTACATCGACTCCAGCTCCATCATTCCGCCTTCAGCTACTGCGCCTTCAGCCACTGCGCCTTCAACGCGGGCCCCTCAGGGCTTGTTCCGGCCGCGCCCCGGCCCGTCCCGCGCCGCCAGGTCATCCCGCGCCGCCAGGTCATCCCGCGCCGAAGAACTTCTGCGCGGTCCTGATCCCGTCGGCCAGCGCGTCCACCTCCTCGGCCGTGTTGTACAGGTAGAAGCTCGCGCGGGTGGACGCCTGCACGCCGAGCGCCCGGTGCAGCGGCCACGCGCAGTGGTGCCCGGTCCGCACCGCGATGCCCAGCTCGTCGAGGACCTGGCCGACGTCGTGCGGGTGGACCCCGTCCACCGTGAACGACACGGCGCCGCCCCGGCGCTCAGTCGTCAGCGGGCCGAGGACGCGCACGCCCGGGATCGCGGTGAGCGCCTCGAGCGCGCGCTCGGTGAGCGCCCGCTCGTGCTCGGCGATCGCGTCCAGCCCGACCGCGTCCAGGTAGTCGCAGGCCGCCGCCAGCCCGACGGCCTGCGCCGCGGCGGGCACGCCGGCCTCGAACCGCTGCGGCGGGGGCAGGAACGTCGAGCCCTCCATCCGCACCACCTCGATCACCGAGCCCCCGGTGATGAACGGCGGCAGCGCCTCCAGCACCTCCCGGCGGCCCCACAGCACGCCGATGCCGGTCGGGCCCAGCATCTTGTGGCTGGAGAAGAACAGCAGGTCCGCGCCGGTCTCCCGGACGCTCACCGAGTGGTGCGGCACCAGCTGGGCGCCGTCGACCACGGCGAGCGCGCCGGCTGCGTGGGCCGCGGCGGCGATCGCGGCGACCGGCGGCATCGCCCCGGTGACGTTGGACTGGCCGGTCACGGCGACCACCTTCGTCCGCTCGGTCACGAGCGCGCCGATGCCGGAGAGGTCGACCCGGCCCTCCGCGGTGACCGGGAACCAGCGCAGCCGCGCCCCGGCCCGCAGGCACAGCTGCTGCCACGGCACCAGGTTCGCGTGGTGCTCCAGCTCGGTGACCAGGATCTCATCGCCCGGGCCGACCGCCAGGCGCTCCGCAGCCGGGCCGGCCGGGCGCCCGCCCGACGGGCCGGAGGTGGCCGCGTTCCCGACCGAGTAGGCGATCAGGTTGGCGGCCTCCGTCGCGTTCCGCGTGAACACGATCTCACCCGGATCGGCGCCGATGAACGCCGCGACGCGGGCGCGGGCGCCCTCGTAGGCGTCGGTCGCCTCCTCGCTGAGCAGGTGCGCGCCGCGGTGCGCGGCGGCGTTGTGGCGCAGGTAGAAGTCGCGCTCTGCGTCGAGCACCGCGAGCGGCTTCTGGGCGGTCGCGCCCGAGTCCAGGTAGACCAGCGGGTGCCCGCCGCGAGCCCGCCGGGCCAGGACCGGGAAGTCCGCGCGGACCGCGGCGACGTCCAGGCTCATGCGGGCGCGCCCTCCATCGCCAGGAACCGCTCGTAGCCGCTCGCCTCCAGCTCGTCGGCCAGCTCCGGGCCACCCTCGGCGACGATCCTGCCGCCGACGAACACGTGGACGAAATCCGGCCGGACGTAGCGCAGGATCCGGGTGTAGTGCGTGATCAGCAGCACCCCGTGGTCCGGGCTCTGGCGGTAGGCGTTGATCCCCGCGGAGACCACCTTGAGCGCGTCGATGTCCAGGCCCGAGTCGGTCTCGTCCAGGATCGCGATCTTCGGGTTGAGCATCTGGAGCTGAAGGATCTCGTGGCGCTTCTTCTCCCCGCCGGAGAAGCCCTCGTTGAGATTGCGCTGGGCGAAGGAGGGGTCGATGGACAGGGCGGCCATCGCGCCGTTCATCTCCCGGACGAACTCGCGCAGCTTCGGCGCCTCGCCGCGCACCGCGGTGACCGCGGTGCGCAGGAAGTTCGAGACGGTCACCCCGGGCACCTCGACCGGGTACTGCATCGCGAGGAACAGCCCGGCCCTTGCCCGCTCGTCCACGCTCATCGCCAGCACGTCCCGGCCGTCCAGGGTCACCGAGCCGCTCGTCACCCGGTACTTCGGGTGCCCGGCGATCGAATAGGCGAGGGTGGACTTGCCCGACCCGTTCGGCCCCATGATCGCGTGGGTCTGCCCGGCGGTGACGGTCAGGTCGACCCCGCGCAGGATCTCCCGGCTCTCCCCGGCCTGCGCGGCGACGCTGACGTGCAGGCCGCGGATCTCAAGAGTGGACATGCGACTCCTTCTCGCTCGGCCGCCGGCGCGCTCGCCTAGCTGGCGGGCACCGACACGTAGACATCGTTCCCCTCGACCCGCACCTGGTAGGTGCGCAGGGGCCTGCTGGCGGGCGGGCTGGTCGGCTTGCCGGTCCGCAGGTCGAAGCAGGAGCCGTGCAGCCAGCACTCCACGGTGTGGTCGTAGACCTCGCCGTCGGCCAGCGAGACCTCCTCGTGCGTGCAGAACTCATCGAGCGCGAAGACCTCGTCCCCGGTCCTGACCACGACCAGCGGCGTACCGTGCAGCTCGACCGCGAGCGTGCCCTGCTCGGGCAGGTCCGACAGGGCGCACGCCCTGGTGAACTCGCCTTCCTCGCTCACCGCGCACCCCCCTCGGCCCGCGCCATGGCGTCCAGCTCTGCCTCGATCGCCGCCGTCACCTTCGCGCGCACCTGGTCGGCGGCGATCTGGCCGATCAGCTCGGCGAAGAAGCCGCGGATGATCAGGCGCCTGGCCTCCTCCACCGGGATCCCGCGGGCGGTCAGGTAGAACAGGTGCTCGTCCTCCAGGCGCCCGCTCGCGCTTGCGTGCCCGGCCCGCACGACCTCGCCGGTGAGGATCTCCAGGTTCGGCACCGAGTCGGCCCGTGCCCCGTCGGTCAGCACGAGGTTCCGATTCGCCTCGTAGGTGTCCGTGCCGGTTGCCTCCGGCCGGATGACCACGTCGCCGATCCAGACCGTGTGCGCGCCGTCCCCGCGCAGCGCGCCCTTGTAGGTGACGCGGCTGCGGCAGTCGGGCCGCGCGTGGTCCACGAACAGCCGGTGCTCCAGATGCTGGCCGGAGTCGGCGAAGTAGATCCCGCGCAGCTCGGCGTTCCCGCCGGGCCCGGCGTACCGGACGGACGGGGCCAGCCGCACCAGGTCGCCGCCGAGCGTGACCGCCATGTGCGTGAATGTCGCGTCCTTGCCGAGCACCGCGTGGTGGTGCGACAGGTGCACCGCGTCGCGCGCCCAGTCCTGCACGGAGACCACGTCCAGCCGCGCGCCGTCCCCCACGAGGAACTCGACGTTGTCCGCGTAGGTCGCCGACCCGGCGTGCTCGAGCACCACCACGGCCGAGGAGTTCGCTCCCGCCTCGACGAGCACGTGCCCCGCGGCCGCCTGCCCGGCGTCCTCGCCCCGCACGCGGATCACGACCGGCCGCTCCGCGGCCACGCCGCCGGGAATCGTCACGATGGTCGCCTCGCGGAACGAGGCGAACGCGCGCGCGCTGACCCGGTCCGCCGGCACGAAGGCGGTGCCGAGCCGGGGATCGCCGTGCTCGGCGGCGACCACGGTGATCTCCGGCCCGGCGTCGGCCTCGACCCCGGCCTTGCCCGCGTCCAGCGGGCCGTCGGCGTGCAGGCGGCGCAGCCGGCGCAGCGGGGTGAACCGCCACTCCTCCTCCCGCCCGCCCGGCACGGGGAAGTCGGCCGGGTCGAACGAGGCGCGCTCGTGCAGCCGCGAGACCGGGGCCGCGGACTCCACGGCCGCCTGGAGCGAGACCATCAGCCGACCGCCCCTTCCATCTGCAGCTCGATCAGCCTGTTCAGCTCGAGCGCGTACTCCATCGGCAGCTCGCGGGCGATCGGCTCGACGAACCCGCGGACGATCGTGGCCATCGCCTCGTCCTCGGTCATGCCGCGGCTCATCA
>JAJPIV010000132.1 GCA_021324595.1 Actinomycetota bacterium
CGAGCGCGCCCCCGCGGCCGGGGAGGCGGCCTGACATGCTCCCGCCTCCCGCCGCCTCCAGGATCGGCCGGTGCCCGGCCCGGCCAAGGCCGCTCCTCCCCGGGCCTGACAGCCCTGCGGGGGCTCCACCTGGACAGCGCCTGCGCCCCGGCGGTTACATGGCAGCTAACAGGAAGCGGGAACGACCAAGATCAGCTCAATCCGAAGTGTCCACGCTTCCAGGGGAACCCCGCGCAGGATAAACGGCAAGCTGAGGTGGCGCGGCTGTTCGCGCAGCGTGAGGGGAAGGACGGGGCGCCGCGGATCACCGCCGCGCTGTGCGCAGCGGGCTGGGCGATGAGCGAGAGCACTGTCGCGGGCCTGACGCGCGAGCAGGTCCTGGCCGAAGTCAGTGCGGTCCTGCGAGGCCCCCGTCACGCGGCGGCCGGGCGCGCGGTCACGGCCGCGCCCGCGCCATCGAGGCGCGCACGTCCTCCAGGGCGCCAGGCGGGAAGCTCGCCGCGCCGCCCAGCACGGCCGCCGCGAGCTCGCCCTCGGCGGCCTCCTCCATCGCGGTCAGCAGCGCCGCCGCCTCGGCCGGCCCGGGTCCGAACACCAGCACGCCGTGATTGCCGAGCAGCACCGCCTGCGTGCCCGGGTGCGCGGTGATCGCGTCGATGATGCCGCCGACCGAGCGCTCCGAGCCGCGGGGCGCCCACGGGACCACCGGCACGTCCTCGGCCTGGCCGAACCGCAGCAGCGCCTCGTACCGGCACGGCAGCGGCCGGTTCGCCATCGCGAACGCCAGCAGGTGCGGCGAGTGGGTGTGGATGATCCCGCCCACCTGCGGCCTGGCCTGGTACACGCGCGAGTGCATGGTGACGATCTCGGCGTTCACCGTGTCGAGCCTGCCTTCGAGCACGGCGCCGTCCAGGCCCACCCGGGCCAGCCGGTCTGGCGTGAGGTCGCGGACCACGCCGGAGACGGTCAGCAGCATCGAGTCGGTGCCGGCCCGGGCCGACAGGTTGGCGTGCCCGGCGTGGGACATCACGCCGTTGGCGAACAGCGCCTGTGCGGCGGCGACGACCGCGGCGCGGGCTTCGGAGTCGGACCGCGATGCCGCGTTCATGACCGCCCCTGCCTTCCGGTTCCGCCGAGGCCCAGGACGCGGGCGGCGTTGTCGTGCAGCACCTGCCCGGTGATGCCGGCGGGCAGGCCGAGCCCGGCGAGCTCGTCGAGGCAGCGCTCGGGGGTCAGGAACGGGAAGTCGCTGCCCCACAGGAACTGGCCCGCCAGCCGGCCCCGCATCTCGGTGATCACCTCGGCTGGGATGCGCCGCGGCGCCCAGCCGGAGATGTCGATGTACACGTTGGTCTTGTGCAGGGCCATCGCGATCAGGTCGGCGTGCCATGGCCAGCCGAAGTGCGCGGCCACGATGGTCAGGCCCGGGTGCGCGGCGGCGACCGGGTCGAGGCGCAGCGGGTGGGCCAGGTCGATCCGGATGCCCTGGCCCCCGGGCTGGCGCGCCCCGATCCCGCTGGTCCCGGTGTGGAAGAGCGCGAGCAGGCCGCGGCGCTCGCACTCGGCGAAGACCGGCCAGAACGCCGGGTCGGCGGGGTCGAACGCCTGCAGCGACGGGTGGAACTTCACCCCGCGCAGGCCCAGCTCGGCGATGGCCGCGACCTCGGCGACGGCGGCCTCGCCCTTGCGCGGGTCCACCGAGCCGATCCCGGTGAACGCGTCCGGGTGCCGCTCGCACGCCCGCGCGACCAGCTCGTTGGGCACCCGGGGCCGGCCCGTGGCGGTCTCGGCGTCCCACGCGAGCAGCACGGCGCGCGCCCCCAGGGCGCGGTAACGTTCGGCCAGCTCGTCCAGGCTCTGCCGCTGCACCTGGGAGCGGAAGTAGGCCTGCGCCGCCTCCACGTACCCGGCCATGCTGCCGTCCAGCCACTCGGGCGTGGGCAGGTGGACGTGGAAGTCGATCGCGCGCGCCGGCACCGGGCCATCGTACCGGCGGCAGGCACGGGAGGGGGGCTCCGGGCGGCGCGGGGAGGGGGCTCCGGGCGGTGCCCGCGGCGCGGTGCGAGAATCGCGGGGGTGAACGGCGACCTGGAGCGGGCGCTGCGCCGCGCGGTGCGCGGCGAGGTCCGGTTCGACGCGTACACCCGGCACCTGTGCTCGCGGGACGCGAGCATGTACGCGATCGAGCCGGCGGGCGTGGTGCTGCCCCGCGACGCGGACGACGTGGCCGCGGCCGTGGCGGTCGCCGCCGAGTTCTCCGTGCCGGTCCTGGCCAGGGGCGCGGGGACGAGCCTGGCCGGGCAGGCGGTCGGCCCGGGGGTCGTGCTCGACCTGTCCCGCCACATGGACGCGATCCTGGCGATCGACGCCGAGGCCAGGGCGGCCCGGGTCCAGCCGGGCGTGGTGCAGGACCGGCTCAACCGGGCGGCCGCCGGGCACGGGCTGATGTTCGGCCCGGACACCTCCACCGCGGACCGGGCCACGCTCGGCGGCATGATCGGCAACAACTCGGCGGGCAGCGGGTCGGTCCGCCATGGCATGACGATCGATCACGTCCGCGAGCTCGAGGTGGTGCTCGCCGACGCGAGCCGGGCGCGGCTGCGCCCGGTCGCCGGGCGCGAGCTTGCCGCGCTGGCGGCGGCGGCGACCCTGGAGGGCTCGCTCTACCGGGAGCTGCCCGGCCTGCTCCGGCGGCACGCCGGAGCGATCGCGGCCGGCTACCCGCGGTACTGGCGCCAGTCCGGCGGGTACCGGCTCGACTGGCTCGCCGGGATGGCGGGGCCGGGCTCGGGGGACGGCAGGCCGGCCGGGACGACAGGCCCGGCCGGCCCGCGGGACGGCTCGTTGAACCTGGCCACCCTTGTGACCGGGGCGGAGGGGACGCTCGCGATCGTCACCGAGGCGACGGTGGGCCTGGTCCCGCGGCCGGCGTGCAGGGCGATCGCGGTCGGGCACTTCCGGTCGGTCCAGGAGGCGATCGAGGCGACCGGCCCGGCGCTGGAGGCCGGCCCGGACGCGGTGGAGCTGATCGACCGGTTCATCCTCGACCTGTCGCGGGCCCGGGCGGAGTACCGCGCGCTCGGCTCGATCCTGCGCGGCGACCCGGAGGCGCTGCTCTTCGTCACGGCCAGCGGCGGCACGCCGGGGGAGGCGGCGGCCGCGCTGGACCGGGTCGAGGCGGCCTGGCGGCGCGGCGGCCACGGCTACCACGTGCTCCGCGCGGCCGGCGAGCGGGAGCAGGCGGCCGTGCTGCGGGTCCGCCGCGCGGGCCTAGGGCTGCTGATGGCGGCCAGCCGCGGCTCGCTCCGGCCGGTGGCGTTCATCGAGGACACCGCGGTGCCCCCGGCCAGGCTCGCCGAGTACGCACGCCGGCTGCGCGAGATCACCGACAGGGCCGGGCTGACCGCGGGCTTCTACGGCCACGCCTCAGTCGGCTGCCTGCACGTGCGGCCGTTCCTCGACCTGGCCGAGCCGGGGCAGGCGCGGCTCATGCGCGAGGTCGCGGCCCGGGTGCGCGCGCTGGCGGCGGAGTTCGGCGGGGTGAACTCCAGCGAGCACGGCGACGGCCTGGCCCGCAGCGAGTTCAACGAGGCGGTCTTCGGGACGGCGCTCTACCAGGCGATGTGCGAGGTCAAGCGCCTGTTCGACCCGGCCGGGCTGCTGAACCCCGGCAAGATCACCGGCGCGGGGCCGATGACCGAGCACCTGCGGATGCCGCCGCGCCCGGCCGTGCCGCTGCGGACCCGCCTCGCGTTCGGCGTGGCCGGGCCGGCGCCCGGCGTGACGGGCGGCCCAGGGCCGGGGGCTCCCGCGGGCGAGGGCACGCAGGGCCCCGCCGCCCAGGGCCCTGCCGGCGCCGGGCGCGGCCGGACCGGGGCCGCGATGCTCGCCGCGGCCGACCGGTGCATGAACATCGGCCTGTGCCGCAAGGGCGCCGCCGGGGTCATGTGCCCCTCCTACATGGCCACCCGCGAGGAGGAGCACTCGACCCGCGGCCGGGCGGGCGCCCTGGTCAAGGCCCTCGCGGCGGCGGATCCTCGGGCCGCCCTGGCGGGCGAGCGCCTGCACGAGATCCTCGACCTGTGCCTGGGGTGCAAGGCGTGCGCGAGCGAGTGCCCGCTCGGCGTCGACATCGCGTCGCTGAAGGCCGAGGCGCTCGCCGCCTATCACGACGTCCACGGCGTGCCGCTGCGCGCCCGCGCCTTCGCCTCGGCCGGCGCGCTGAACCGGCTCGGCGCCGCGGCCGCCCCGCTCGCGAACGCACTCGCCCGGGCGCGGCCGGTTCGCCGGGCGGCGCGGCGCTTCCTCGGCATCACGGCCGACCGGCCGCTCCCGAGGTTCGAGAGGGGGAACGGGGCCCGGCGGCTGGCCGGCCGCCCCGGCCCGGGCGCGAGCCCGGCCCGGGGCACCCTGATCTTCCTGGCCGACTCGTTCACCAGCCACACGGACACGGCGGTGCCCCGGGCCGCCGTCGAGCTGCTCGCGCGGGCCGGGTGGCGGGTGGAGACGGCGCGGCCCGGCTGCTGCGGCCGGGCGAGCATCTCCTGCGGGCTGCTCGATCAGGCGCGGCGCCGGGCGGCCCGCCTGGCCCGGAGGCTGGCCGGACCGGGTGGCCCGGTCACCGCGGGGGCCCTGGTGACCGGCGCCGAGCCCTCCTGCCTGCTCGCTCTCCGCGACGAGTATCCCCGGCTGCTGCCGGACGACGAGCGCGCCGCCGCCGTGGCCGCCTCCGTCCGGCCGCCCGAGGACCTGCTCGCCGAGGCGATCGCCGACGGGTCCCTGCGGCTGCCCGAGGGCAACCCGCTGGCCGGGCGGAGGATCGTGTTCCACGGGCACTGCCATCAGAAGGCGGTCACCGGGACGGCGGCGGCCATGGCCCTGCTGCGCGCGATCCCGGGCGCCCGGGTGACCGAGCTCGACGCGGGCTGCTGCGGGATGGCCGGCTCGTTCGGCTACGAGGCCGAGCACTACGAGCTGTCGATGCGGATCGGGGAGCTGCGGCTGTTCCCCGCGCTGCGCGCCCAGCCGGCCGGGACGCTGGTCGCCGCGACCGGGGTCTCCTGCCGCCAGCAGATCCGCCACGGCACCGGGCTGGACGCCCGGCACCCCGCCGAGCTGGTCCTGGCCGCGCTCGGCGGCGCCGAGCCGGCGCCCCGGGGGACGGCCGGGGCGCCTGGCGGGGCGGCCGCCGCGCCCGGGTGACGGGCCGGCAGCGGCCAGCGAAGGGGCGGGCGATGGGCATCTTCGAGCACCCGGTCGGCGTCCGGTGGCGGGACACGGACGCGCTCGGCCACGTGAACCACGCGGTCTTCCTCACCTACCTGGAGGAGGGCAGGGATGCGTTCTACACCCGGGTCATCGGCGCGGAGCCGAGCTACGTGGTGGTCCGGCTCGAGGTCGACCTGCGCGCGCAGGTGCGCCACGAGGACCGGCAGGTGCTGGTGCGCGTCGAGGTCGAGAGGGTCGGCACCACGAGCCTGACCACGCGGGAGGCCGTGCTCGCCCGCTCGGGCGAGGTGGCGGCGCGGGCCCGGGTGGTCACCGTCCGCTGGGACGCGGCGGCCGGCCGCCCGGCGCCGTTCACCGAGGCCGAGCGCGCCCGGCTCGCGGGGGCGATGGCGCCGGGGTGAGCGGCGCCGCGCCTACAGGCCCATCTCGTCGAGCTGCCGGTAGAGCTCGGCGCGCGGATGGGAGGGGTCGACGGTGAGCTTCCCGCCCGGCCTGGCGCCCTGCCCGGGGCTGGCGGGCGGGATGCCCGGCCGGGCGGCGGGGGCGGCCGCCCGGGCCGCCTGGGCGGGCCCGGGCGCGCGTGCCCGGCGGTCCCGGAACAGCCAGCCGGAGACGATCCCGCCCGCCGCCCCGCCGACGTGCGCCTGCCACCCGATGCCCTGGTGCGGCAGCAGGACGCTGAACTGGTAGGCGAAGCAGAGCGCCATGATCGCGCCGATCAGGACGTCGATGCCCCGCCGGTCGAACAGGCCGCGGACGATGATGTAGCCGAAGTAGCCGAAGACCACGCCGCTGGCCCCGGCCCCGACGGTGCCGGCCGGGGCGAAGAACCAGTCGGCGAGCCCGCTGGCCAGCACGGCCACCACGGTAACCGCAGCGAACTTGGCGATCCCGCGGTAGGCGGCGAGGAACCCGAAGATGAACAGCGGGCCGGAGTTGCCCTCGATGTGAGTCCAGCTGAAGTGCAGGAACGGTGCGGTGAGGAGGTGCGGCAGGCTGGCGATGTCCCGCGGGACGATCCCGTACTGCTGGGACAGCCGGTAGCCGTCCGCCCAGTTCGCGACCTGGACCAGCCAGATCACCGCGAGCACTCCGGCCATCACGAACAGCGCCCGGCGGGCGCCCGCGAGCACGTCGGCGGCCTGGCCGGGGTCCAGCGTCCACGCGCCGCGCCGCGCCGGCTCCGGGGCGCCGCCGCGGATGGCCGTCCTGCTGCTCATGGCCTCACCCGCTCGCCTGGTCGGCGCCCGCCCGGGCCGGCGCACGCCGTGGTCCTGGTCCCAGGATAGTGCCGGCGTGTCGCGAGCCTGCGATGCCGCAGCGGTGACCACAGGCCGGCTGTCACTGACACTGCGTGATCGTTACGCGACTGAGCGCCGGACCGTGACCGGGCCGACACAAATTCCTGCCCCTGCGGCACAACTTTTTCTCCGGAAACGCTTGGGCGGGCCCGCCACTTCTGGCAACGTGGTGCGGCGACGGAGGCGGCTCCTCTTTCGGCGGTTCTGCCCCGGATCGCGGCGTCCGCCCTAGTGTGATCGCCTCCGCGCGACTGCTGCCTTTGCCCGCAGCGGTCCTGCGCCCCGGGCGGCCCGCCCGGGGGCGCTCGGCCGACGGAAGGACGGCATTGTCACAGCACCGGAGACGGCTGGCTCACGGGCGCAGGCCCCGCCGGTCGCGGCGGAACGTCCGCGCGTTCCTGGTGACCACCACGATCGCCGCCGTGGCCGTGGTCGGATGCACGAAGTACGTGATCAGCCAGGTCACCGCAGGCCAGCGGGATCCGCTGGCGATGTCGGTGGTGGGAATCCAGGCCAGCCGCCCGGCGGCCGCGCTCGTGCAGGCGCGGAAGAACATGATCATGATGGCCGCCGCCACGAAGAGCTTCAAGGTGATCGGGAAGCCGAAGGTGGCGGCGGTCCCGCAGCCCGCCGGCGGCGCGCCGGTCGTCTACGCGCCGCCGCCCAACCCGGGGACGGCGCAGGCGATCGCGTACAAGATGATGCCGTCGTTCGGGTTCAACCCTGCCACGCAGTTCGGCTGCCTGAACGACATCTGGGAGCGGGAGAGCGGCTGGCGGTACAACGCCGAGAACGCCAGCGGCGCCTACGGGATCCCGCAGGCCCTGCCCGGCTCGAAGATGGCCAGTGCCGGGCCGGACTGGCTGACCAACCCGGCCACCCAGATCAAGTGGGGCCTGGGCTACATCCAGAGCCGCTACGGGACCCCGTGCAACGCCTGGGCGTTCTGGCAGGGGCACGGCTGGTATTAGCACGGCTGGTATTAGCATCGCCTGGCCATCCGGGGCCGTGCGCTCACCTGGCGCGCCGTGACCCACCGGGCATGTTCGCCCGGTTTGACATGTTTGATATGTTTTGAGGGAACACGTGATCTGGAGAGCGCCCCGCGTGCGGACGGCCTGGACGCCCTGCTCCCGCGCACCGTCCGCGCGCCGCTGCCCAGGCCGGTGGTCACCCGCGGTGGCCGGGGAGGTGGCGAACCGCCGTCCCGGGTAGCCGCAGGGTGGCGCGGCCCGCGGCAGCGACCCGGGCGGCCGCCGGCACCCGCGGGTGCCCTAGCGAAGGCATGTCGTGACCCGTCCGCTCGAGAAGCGGCCCCGGCGCATCCGGCGCCCCCCGTCTCCCGTCACTGCGTACGCGGCGCTCGCCATCGTCGTGACGGCCATCCTCGCGGCGGTCGTGCTGGCCTCATCTCCCGCGGCAGGCACGCCTGCCGTCGGGCGGCCCCCCGGCGCCCACGCCGGGCGATCCGCGCCCTCGTCCAGGTAGCCCGCTCGCGCGCCCGGCCAGGACGGTGCGCGAGGCCGGCCGGCCCAGGACGGCGGGCCGGTCACGGCAGCGGGGCGAACGTTCGCAGCGCCACGCGGAACACGCGGTCCGCCCACCTCACCCGCGGGGCGGGCGCGGACATCGACAGGACGTACGGCTGCCTGCCGCCCGGCGTGCTGGCGGTCACGATCATCTCGGCGACGTCGATCCGGTACATGCCGCCGGCGGGCCGCCACCAGAACGCCCAGGTCGCCGCGCGCCAGCCATGGAAGCTCACCGCGAGGATCGACACCAGGTGGTAGGCGTGGTAGCGGTGCGCCGCGATCGCCGCGGCCTGCAGGTGGCGCGCCTGCCGGACCGGGTCGGTGTAGGCGAACGGCGCCATGCTGACGGTCATCCGCGCCGCGCCGATGACCGGCTGGAACGTGGTGGTCAGGCCGGGGCTCATCAGCCACGTGACGGGCACCGCGACGCGGAAGCCCGCGGTCGTTCCCGCCGCCGCCCCGCTCACCGAGCGCCACGTGTAGCCCAGGGGCGCGGCGGGCGGGCCGGACTGGCGAGGGCTCGGCCTGGGGCTGCCGCTCGGGCCAGGGCTGGCCGGGCGGCTGCGCCCGCCGGACGGGGCGGGAGAGGGCGGCCGGCTGGACCCGGGGGAGCTGCCGTCCCCGCCGCCTGCGCGGTGGCCTGACCCGCCACCGTGACCAGGCCGGCCGCCGGGGGTGGCGGCGCCGGAGTTGCTGCTGAGGCCGCCGCTGCCGGGGAGCCTGGAAGCGCCGGTGGCCAGCGAGCCGCTGAGGCCAGGGAACGCGAAGTAGACGACGCCCGCGATCGCGGCGGCGGCTGCGAGGGCGGCGGCAAGCACCGCGCGTCGCCGCGGGCGCGCCGTCCCGCCGGGTGTGGTGCCGCCCGCACCGCCGGGATGAGGGGTACCGCCGGGTCCGGGCGGGTCGCCGGGTCCGGGCGGGTCACCGGGGTCTGCCAGGCCGGGCATGGCGAGGTCGGCGAAGACCGGCGGGGCCAGCAGATCGGGGACCACGCCGGCCGCCCCGCCTGGTCCGCCGGGCGGGGCCGTGCCGCCCGGTGAGGCCGTGCCGCCCGGTGAGGCCGTGCCGCCCGGCGGGCCCGCCGCGGCCGGAGCACCTGACGGCACCGCGGCGACGGGATCGCGTCCGCGGGCGGGCACGGCCAGGACCTGGGTGGCCGTGGTCGCCTCCGGAGCCGCGCGGGCTCCCGTGGCGGGCCGGCCCGCGAGAGTCACGGGCGGCGGCGCGAGTGGTCCGCCGGGCCGCGCGGCCGCCAGGGCCTTCCGCAGCAGCCGCGCGGTGGCCGCCGCGTCCGG
The DNA here is from genome assembly GCA_021324595.1 of Actinomycetota bacterium. Classification (GTDB taxonomy): domain Bacteria; phylum Actinomycetota; class Actinomycetes; order Streptosporangiales; family Streptosporangiaceae; genus Chersky-822. Next base: position 9,358 of record JAJPIV010000132.1, read on the forward strand.
CCGGGCCGCCGGATCGGCGCGCAGCAGCGCATCGATCACCGGGGCGAGGGGCCCGGCGGACGGCGCGCGCGGCGCGGGCTCGGTCGCCACGCTCGCGGCGATCGCGGCGGCCCCGCCGGCGCGATCGTACGGGCCGCGCCCCTCCACGGCAGCGTAAAGCGTCGCGCCGAGCGACCACAGGTCGCTGGCCGGGGTCGCGGGCGCGCCGCGGATCCGCTCCGGGGCGGAGAAGCCAGGCGTGCCGGCCACCAGGCCGTCCGCGGTCAGGCTCGGGCTTCCCTGGACCGTGGCGATCCCGAAGTCGGACAGGACGGCCCGGCCGTCCCTGCGGATGAGCACGTTCCCGGGCTTGACGTCCCGGTGCAGCACGCCAGCGGCGTGCGCGCTGGCCAGCGCGTCGAGCAGGCCCAGCCCGAGCTCGGCAGCCTGAGCCGGCGGGAGCGGGCCCTCCTCGGCGATCAGCTGATCGAGAGGCCGGGCGGACACCAGCTCCATGACGATCCACGGCGCGCCGTCCTCGGCCACCACGTCGAAGACCGTGACCACGCCGGGATGGCTGAGCCTGGCGGCGGCCCGCGCCTCGCGGAGCGTGCGCCCGAAGGCTGCCCGCGACTCCTCGGCGGAGGCCATCGGCGGGAGGATCACCTGCTTGACCGCGACGTCGCGGTCAAGCAGCTCGTCCCGGCCGCGCCAGACGACCCCCATCGCGCCCCGGCCGATCCGGTCGATGATCCGGTAGCGCCCGGCAACGAGGCGTCCCGGTTCAGCAGCGGAGTGCATGTCCGGCAATGTACGCGCGCTCGCTGGCAGATCGCTGGGAGCTTGATGGGAAAACCGGGCGCAGGTCCTGCCCCGCGGCGGGCCGGGCGGCCGGGCGCCCCCGGCTATCCCCGCGGCCGGCCCTCCTGCGGCCTGCTCATCGCGAGCACGTCGAGGGCGGCGTCGAGCTGCGCCTCGGTGAGGGCGCCCCGTTCCACCCAGCCCTGCCCGATCACCACATCGCGGATCGTCCGGCCGGTGGCCAGCGCCTCGTGCGCGACCCCGGCCGCCGCCTCGTACCCGAGGTAGCGGTTGAGCGCGGTCACGATCGCCGGCGACGACTCGGCCAGGCGCCGCAGGCGCGCCGCGTCGGCGGTGATCCCGGACACGCAGTCGTCGGCGAGCTGCCTGGCCGCCGCCGCGAGCAGCCCGACTGAGGAGAGCAGGTTCCTGGCGATCACCGGAATCATGACGTTCAGCTCGAAGTTACCCGCCGCCCCGGCGAACGCGATCGCCGCGTCATTGCCGATCACCTGGGCGGTGACCTGGCAGACCACCTCGGGGATGACCGGGTTCACCTTTCCGGGCATGATCGACGACCCTGGCTGCAGGTCGGGGAGGGCGATCTCGGCCAGGCCGGCCCGCGGCCCCGAGTTCATCCACCGCAGGTCGTTGCAGACCTTGAACAGGCTGACGGCCGTCACCCGTAGCGCGCCGCTCGCCGCGACCAGGGCATCCCGGCCGCCGGCGGCCTCGAAGTGGTCGCGCGCCTCGGTCAGCGGCAGGTCCAGGTCCCGGGCGAGCCGGGCGATGACCGTCGCGGCGAAGCCCGGGGGGGCGTTGAGCCCGGTCCCGGTGGCGGTGCCGCCCAGCGGGAGCTCGGACACGTCCGGCAAAACCGCCCCGACGCGCTGCGCGCCGTGGCGCACCGCGGCGGCGTAGCCGCCGAACTCCTGGCCGAGCGTCACCGGGGTCGCGTCCATCAGGTGGGTCCGGCCGGCCTTGACGTGGCCGGCGAACTCGGCGGCCTTGTGCTCCAGGGCCAGGGCGAGGTGGGACAGGGCGGGCAGCAGGGTGCGCCGCAGCTCAAGCGCGGCGGCGATGTGCACCGCCGAGGGGAACACGTCGTTCGACGACTGCGAGGCGTTCACGTGATCGTTGGGGTGGACCGGGCGGCCGAGCCGCTGGCTGGCCATCCGGGCGATCACCTCGTTGGCGTTCATGTTCGACGACGTGCCGGATCCGGTCTGGAACACGTCGAGCGGGAACTGGTCCAGGTGCGCGCCGCCCGCCACCTCGGCTGCGGCTTCGCCGATCGCCGCGGCCATCTCGGGATCGAGCACCCCCAGCTCGGCGTTCGCGGCCGCGGCGGCGCCCTTGATCAGGGCCAGGGCGCGGATCACCCCGGCGGGGAGCGGCTCACCGGAGACGCGGAAGTTGCGGATCGCCCGCTGGGTCTGCGCGCCCCACAGGGCGTCCGCGGGCACCTCGACCTCGCCCATGGAGTCGTGCTCGATCCGCAGTCGCAGGGCAGCGGGCTCGTCCTGGCTCATGCCTCCATCATCGCGCGCCGGGGCGCCCGCCAGCGCAGGATCGGCCCGGCCGTGCGGCCGGGCGGTTGCCCCCGCCGTCCGGCCGGGCGCATCAGCCATCCCGGCCGGTCAGGGCCAGCAGCCGCACGCGCGGTTCGAACCTTCTGAAGTCGTCCACGTTGATGGTCACGATCGTGCCGATGCCGTGCGCCAGCATCGTGGCGACGACTTTCGCGTCGTGCACCCGCTTGCCCGTGCATTCCGCCTCGCGGATCAGGCCGAGCAGGCCCTCGGCCGCCTTGGCGTCCTCGGCGAGCAGGATCGTCCGCTGCCGGATGGCGCGCGCGTTGGCCAGGGCATCCGCGGGGCTCAGGCCCAGGCCGTTCGCCTCCGCCGGCCGCGTGGCCACCGCGAGGTACTCACGCACGATCTGCCCGCTCGTGTAGAGCGCCGTGCCCGTGCCGGGCCAGTCATTGAGGATCGCGAGGGCCCGATCGTGCTCCGCCGTTCCGGCGTCCGTCGCGGCGAGGAGCACGTTGGTGTCGAGCATCGCCCGGCCAGGGGGCATCCAGGTCAGCGGCCGTCGTCACCGTAGATCTCGTCACGTCGCCAGGCCGAGGCACCTGTGGTGCGAACCGTCTTCAGGCGGATCGGAGGGAGCGCCGGCCCGGGGCTCGCCGGCTCGGCCGCGGCCTCCTCGAGGATCAGGAGAAGCTCCTGCTGGAGCGAGTGCCGGCGTCGCCTCGCGCGCTCACGCAGCGCCGCGGCGACCGGCTCGGGAACACCGCGCACGTGGAAGGCGACCATGCCATCACGGTACCGGTACCATGATCGCCACGGGCGGGCACGTGGCGAGCCGAGGCGGGGGCGGTCAGCCCGGCCGCGGGCCGATGGCCAGCAGCGGTGCCCCCGGGCCGGCCACATCGGCGAAGAAGTCGTTCCCCTTGTCGTCCACGACGATGAACGCGGGGAAGTCGCGGACCTCGATCCGCCACACCGCCTCCATGCCGAGCTCGGGGTATTCGAGCACCTCGACCCTGGTGATGCAGTCCTGGGCGAACCGGGCGGCCGCCCCGCCCACAGAGCCGAGGTAGAAGCCGCCGTGCCGCTGGCACGCCGCGGTGACCTCCGGGGAGCGGTTCCCCTTGGCCAGCATCACCAGTGAGCCTCCCGCCGCCTGGAACCTCTCCACGTAGCTGTCCATCCGCCCCGCCGTCGTCGGCCCGAACGACCCCGAGGCGTACCCCGGCGGCGTCTTGGCCGGCCCGGCGTAGTAGACGGCGTGGTCGCGCAGGTAGGCGGGCATCGGCTCGCCGGCGTCGAGGCGCTCGGCGATCCTCGCGTGGGCGATGTCGCGGGCCACGACCAGCGGCCCGGTCAGCGACAAGCGGGTGCGGATCGGGTACCTGGACAGCTGGGCGCGGATCTCATCCATCGGGCGGGACAGGTCGATCCTGACCACCTCGCCCTCGAGCTCGCCGTCCTGGACGTCGGGCAGGAATTGCGCCGGGTCGGTCTCGAGCCGCTCCAGGAACAGGCCATCGCGCGTGATCTTGCCGAGCGCCTGCCGGTCGGCCGAGCAGGACACCGCGATTGCGACCGGGCACGAGGCGCCGTGCCTGGGCAGCCTGACCACCCGGACGTCGTGGCAGAAGTACTTGCCGCCGAACTGCGCGCCGATCCCGGTCTGCTGGGCCAGCCGGAGCACCTCCTGCTCAAGCTCCAGGTCCCGGAAGCCATGGCCGGCGGGCGAGCCCGTGGTCGGCAGCGAGTCCAGGTACTTCGCGGAGGCGTACTTGGCGGTCTTCAGCGCGTACTCGGCGCTGGTGCCGCCGACCACGACGGCGAGGTGGTAGGGCGGGCAGGCGGCGGTCCCGATCGCCCGCAGCTTCTCCGAGAGGAACTCGCGCATCCGCTCCGGGCGCAGGATCGCCTTGGTCTCCTGGTACAGGTACGACTTGTTCGCCGACCCGCCGCCCTTGGCCATGAACAGGAACCTGTACTCGGCGCCGTCGGTCGCGTAGATCTCCACCTGGGCCGGCAGGTTCGTCCCGGTGTTCCGCTCCTCCCACATCGTCAGCGGCGCGAGCTGGGAGTAGCGCAGGTTCAGCGTGGTGTAGGCGTCGAAGATGCCCCGCGAGATGTGCTCCTCGTCCCTGCCGTCGGTGAGCACCTGCTGGCCGCGCTTGCCCATCACGATCGCGGTGCCGGTGTCCTGGCACATGGGCAGGACGCCGCCGGCCGCGACGCACGCGTTGGCGAGCAGGTCCCTGGCCACGAACCGGTCGTTCGGCGAGGCCTGCGGGTCGTCGAGGATCGCCCGGAGCTGCGCCAGGTGCGCCGGGCGCAGGAAGTGGGCGATGTCGTGCATGGCGGTCGAGGCCAGCAGGGTCAGCGCGGCGGGCTCGACCCGCAGGAACTCCCTGCCGAGCGCGGCCGCGACGCTGACCCCGCCATCACCGACCAGGCGGTAGTCGGTGGCATCGGGGCCAAGCGGCAGCAGGTCCGTGTGGCTGAACTCGGGCATCGTCGGCGCGTCCTCCTGCGGGTCCCGGGCTCCGGTCATCGTAACCGCCCGCGTCTCCGCCGCCGCGCCGCCTCCCTGGCGCGCGCCGCCGCCGCGCCGCCCGCCCGCGCCTGGGCGGTGGGAGGATGGCCGGATGTGGTGGGGGGGACGGTCGGGGCGCGCGCCGCGCGGCCCGCTGCTGCCGGGCCGCTGGCGCGTGCCCGCGGCGATGCTCGCGCTGGCCTGCGCCGGCATCACGGCGCTGCTGGGCTGGATCTACGCGGGGCAGACGCGGGCCGGCCCGCTCGACTCGGCGGCCGGCTCGTGGCTCACGGCGGCCCTCGGCGGGCACGGCGCCGCGCTGGGCGTGGTCGCCCGCCTCGGCTCTGCGCCCTGGGTGGTGGCCATGACGGGCGCGCTGGCCCTCGGCTGCGCGGTAGCCCGCCGGTGGAACGGCGCGGTGATGGCGGGCCTGGGGGTGGGAGCCGCCGGCGGGCTGACGGAGTGGGTGCTCAAGCCGGTGGTCGGGCGGACGCTGCAAGGCGACCTGTGCTACCCGAGCGGGCACACCACGGGCGCGTTCGCGGTCGCGACGGCCTGCGTGGTCCTGCTGGCGGCGCCGCCCGGGCGCCGCGTCCCGCCAGCGGCCCGGGCCGTGCTGGCGCTGGCCGCCCTCGCCGGCGCGGCCGCGGTCGCGGTGAGCGTCGTCGCGCTGGGCGAGCACTACCTCACCGACGCGGCCGGCGGTGCCGCGCTGTCAGTCGCCGTCGTGCTGGCGGTCACGCTGGGCATCGACCTGCTGCCCGGGCGGCTGCGGGGCAGGAAGGCGGACGGCCGGGCGCGGGACGGGCGGCGCGGCCCGCGCCTGGCGGCCGGCCAGGGCCGCTGATGGGGCAGGGCGGGGCGCCGGCAGCGGCCCGCCTCCCCGGGAACGCGCCGCGGGGCGTCGCGATCCCGCGTGCCCGATCCTGCGACCGGGCCATTCCTGGCGGGCGCTGGCGGTCCCGCCGCCGATGTGCGCTGCGTGGCGTTTCGCCGGCAATGGCAGATGCATGGCCAGCCAGGCCGGTTGCGCGATATCGTCGCGGCCATGCGGAGCTTGTTCCGGCGAGGGGGCGCTGCTGCCCGCGCCCGGACGATCGCCGGCGTGGACGTCTCGAGCTACCAGGGGCCGCCCGCCGCGTGGCGGGGCGAGGCGGGGCGGATCGAGTGGGCGGCGGTCAAGCTGACCGAGCTGGAGCCGAACGGGCTGCGCTACGTCAACCCGGACGCCGCGGCCGACTGGCAGTACCTCGCGCAGCAGGGCCTGGGCCGCATCGCCTACCTGTTCGGGCACCCGTCCGTCTCCCCGCTGGCCACGGCCGAGTTCTTCGCGACCGAGCTGCGGAACCTGAGCCTCAACGACGCCGACGGCATCATGCTCGACCTGGAGGTGACCGACGGCCTGGCGCCCGCGCAGGTGAGCGCCTGGGCCGCTGAGGTGATGGCCAGCCTGCGGCACCGGCTGCACCGGATGCCGCTGCTCTACACCTACTTGTCGTTCGCGGAGGCGGGCAACTGCGCCGGCCTCGGCTCGTACCCGCTGTGGATCTCGGACCCGTCCAGCCCGCCGGGCAAGCCGAGGGTCCCCGCCCCGTGGAAGACGTGGACGATCCATCAGTACAGCATCACCGGGTCGATCGACCGCGACGTCGCGAAGTTCCCGAGCGCCGCGGCGATGGCCGAGGCGCTCGGCAAGCCGAAGGAGGACGTGGTGGAGGATCTCGGCGGGACGATCACCGGCAGCCTGACCGCGGTGCGGTGGCCGAACGGCGTCACGGTGGTCGCCGGCCTCGGGACGAACGGCTATGTGCAGACCAGGCGGTACCGCCCCGAGAGCAAGGACTGGGGCGTCTGGCGGGACGTCAGCCTCGGCAAGGCCCTGGGTGCCCCCGCCCTCGTGGCGTGGGGGCAGGCCGACGGCAAGCTCTACTACACGAGCGACACCGGCGCGGTGATCGAGCTGACCACGGGCGATGCCGCGGCCACCTGGACCTGAGCGCCCCGGCTCCCGCCCCCGCACGCCGGCCCGGGGCCCGGTGAAGGGCCGCCCGCGCCCGCCTTCGCGTCGTGCCGCTCCGGTATCGTCTGGCCGTGAGCGCGCGGCCGGGACCTGGTGACCTGCGGGCCTCCGACGCCGACCGGGAGCTGGTCATCAGCCTGCTCAACGAGGCGGCCGGCGATGGCCGGATCACGATGGCCGAGCACGCCGACCGGTCGGCGCGCGCCCTGGCGGCACGGACCCTGGGCGAGCTGACCAGGCTGACCGCCGACCTGACCCCGCCGTCCGGGCAGCCGATCCGGCTCTATCCGGGGCGCGCGGTGACCGCCATCCTCGCCAGGGAGCGGCGCGAGGGCCGCTGGGTGGTCCCGGACGCCCTCGCGGTGACGGCGATCCTCGGGGACGTCCTCCTCGACCTGCGCGGCGCGGTGCTGCAGAGCCAGCGGGTGACGATCCACGCGACCGTCCTCGGCGGCCAGATCCGGCTGATCGCGCCGGCCGGCGTGATCGTCGAGATGGCCGGCCGGTCTCTCCTGGGCATCAGGAGCATCCGCGGGCGTGGGGCCGCCGGTGCCTCGCCCGGCGCCGCGGTCATCGAGGTCCGCACGCTGGCGCTCGGCGGCGCGGTCAAGGTGGTCACGCCCCGCCGCCCCCGCTGGCGCGGGCGCCAGCGGCCGCGCTGACCCCGCGCGCGCCGGGCCCGCCGCGGGATCGCTCAGTAGCGGACGACCGAGTACCGGGAGACCTTCCACAGCGCATGCTCGCTGCGGATCTTCCTGATGGTGCCCGACCGGGCCCGCATCACGAGCGAGTCCGTCGTCGCCCCGCCCGACCGGTAGCGCACCCCCTGGAGCAGCTCCCCGTCGGTGATGCCGGTGGCGGCGAAGAACGCGTCGTCCGACGAGACCAGGTCATCGGTGGTCAGCACCCGGTCCAGGTCATGGCCGGCGTCGATGGCCCGCTGCCGCTCCTCGTCGTCGCGGGGCGCGAGCTTGCCCTGGATCACCCCGCCCAGGCACTTGATCGCGCAGGCGGCGATCACCCCCTCGGGCGTCCCGCCCGTGCCCAGCAGCAGGTCCACCCCGGTGCCCTCCCGGGCGGCGAGGATCGCCCCGGCCACGTCACCATCGGTGATGAGCTTGATGCGCGCGCCCGCCGCCCGCACCTGCGCCACCAGGTCGCGGTGGCGGTCCCGGTCGAGGATCACGACGGTCACGTCATGCGGGTCGCACCGCTTGGCCCGCGCGATCGCGGCGATGTTGGCCGCAGGCGGCGCCTCGATGTCCACTGCGTCGGCCGCCTCCGGTCCGGCGACCAGCTTGGACATGTAGAAGACCGCCGAGGGGTCGTACATGGAGCCCCGTGCGCTCACCGCGATCACGGAGATCGCGTTCGGCATGCCATTGGCGGTCAGCCTCGTCCCGTCGATCGGGTCGACCGCCACGTCGCACTCCGGCCCGGTGCCGTCGCCGACCTGCTCGCCGTTGAAGAGCATCGGCGCGTGGTCCTTCTCGCCCTCGCCGATCACCACCACGCCCTTCATCGACACGGTGCTGATGAGCTGGCGCATCGCGCCGACCGCCGCGCCGTCGGCGCCGTTCTTGTCGCCGCGGCCGACCCAGCGGGCCGCGGCCATGGCCGCGGCCTCGGTGACCCGCGCCAGCTCCAGGGCGAGGTTGCGGTCGGGAGCGCTCGGCTCGGGAGGGGAGTGGGCGGGCCGGGCCGCGGGTTCCTGGCCGGGCAGGCGGCTGGCGGTCGAGTCGTCGGTCATCGTGGCGCGTGACCGGGTCCCGGCTGGGTGCCGGAGCCGGCCGTCGCTTCACCTCCCTGTCGCGTCGGCCCTGTCGCGTCGGCGGTCGCCGCGGGCGCGGATCGCCGACAGCCGGCGCCGCGGGCGCGGCGGGCCGGCGTCGGCTGCGAGGTGCCCGCGCGGCGGACCCGGGCACGATCGCATCCTATGCAGCCAGGCCGTCAACGGTCAGGGGGCGGAGGCCGGCGAGCCGGGGCTGACGGCGGCGCGGCGAGCGCCGCACGGCGGACTCAGAACGGCGCCGTGCCGTTCTCCCCGGAACCGGCCTCCTCATCCGGGGCCCGCGTCGCCGCGGCCAGCCTCGCCCGCGCGCCGTCCAGCCACTCCTCGCAGATCGCCGCGAGGCGCTCGCCGCGTTCCCACAGGTCAAGCGACTCCTCAAGCGTCAGGCCGCCCGCCTCCAGGCGCTTGACGAGGTCGATGAGCTGGTCACGGGCCTGCTCGTAGCTGGGGCGCTGGCCCGGCTCGCCGTCGCGGGTCATCTAGATCCTCACCTCGCCGCCGCGCAGCAGGTGCCCGATGGACGGCTGCCGCCGGGGGAGCCGCGGCCTGCCGCGCAGTGCCATCGCCACGACCGCGCGGACCACCCGGGCGTAGAGCCTCCCGCCGGGAGGCTGGGGATGGATGCCGTCGCTCCACAGCAGGCTGGTGTGGTGCTCGATGGCGGCGTGCCAGTTGACCATCAGCACGTTGAAGTACCGCCGTGCGGCACGGGCGATCGTCGAGTTGACCTCTTGCTCCCACGGGCGCGGGACGAAGGTGTTCACCAGGATCAGCCACCGCCGGGGGCCGATCGCCGCCAGGATCTGATCGATCTGGCCCATGGTGATCGGCCCGTTGGTGCCCAGGCCGACCACCAGGACCGGGCGGAGCCGCCCCTGCCGCGCGAGCTGCTGGACGATCGCCACTCCGGCGATCATCGCGCGGCTGACCTGAGCGTTGATGTAGATGCCGGGCAGCGCCTGGGCCAGCTCGGGCGCGGAGGCGAGCATCACCGAGTCGCCGATCGCGATCACCTTCGCGCCGGTGATCCTCGGCCCTCGCCTGCCGTGCCTGACCAGGTAGCCGAGCAGGCCAGGCCGGCGCCACCAGGGGAACGGCTCGGCGCTCTCCTGAGACTGCGCGCTGACCTGGACCCCGGTCGCGATCTGCCGCTGCAGCGAGGGCCCGGACGGCGGCCTGGCGATGCCGTAGGCGGCGGTCGTGGCGAGCGCGACCAGGGCCAGCGTGGTGACCACGGGCAGTCCTGCGGCGGGTGCCCGCCAGACCTTCGCCGGCGCCCTGACGAGGGCCCGGCCTCGACGCGCCAGCTCGGCGCGCAGCCCGTGGCGCAGGACCGGCTCCTCCAGCCAGCGCCAGGAGACCGCGGCGATCGCCACCGGGAGCAGCGCATCGACGGCCCGGGCGGTCAGCGAGCCCGAGGAGCGCTCGGCGATGCCGACCGTGATCGCGATCACCGGCCAGTGCCACAGGTAGACGCCATACGACCGGATGCCGAGCCAGCGCAGCGGAGCCCACGACAGGGCGCTCCCGATCCGGCCGGGCGCGGCGGCCGCGAGCACCAGGGCGCCCGCGGCGAGCGCGGCGAGCACGAGGCCGAACGGGTACAGCATCGGATCGCTGCCCGCGTAGTGCCACATGGCCACCCCGAGCACCAAGGCCCCGGCGGCGCCCGCGGCGTCCAGCACGGCCAGGGTCCGCCCGGCGGCCCGCGCGACCACTGCCAGCGGCCAGGTCAGCGCGAGGGCGGATCCGATCATCAGCGCGCTCGCGTGGGTGTCGGTGCCGTAGTAGACCAGCGACGGGTCCTTGCCGGGCACGTAGATCAGGTACATGGCCAGCGCCGAGGCGATCGCGCCGGCCCAGGCCACCATCGCGCGAGGGACCGGCCGGCGCAGCGCCGCCAGCACGACCGCCAGCACCAGCGGCCACACCAGGTAGAACTGCTCCTCGACCGCGAGCGACCAGAGATGCTGCAGCACCGGCGGCGGCCCGTAGAGGTCGAAGTAGGACTGATGCGCCAGGGCCTGCCACCAGTTGCTGGTGTAGGTGACCGCCCCCAGCAGGGCGGGCCGCAGGGCCGCCCGCTGATCGGGCTCCAGCACCGTGACCGCCGCGCTGACGGTGACCAGCATCAGCGCCAGGGCCGGCAGCAGCCGCCGGGCCCGCCGCTGCCAGAACGTGCTCAAGCCGACCGTGCCGGACCGGGCGAACTTGCTGGCGAGCAGGTCGGTGATCAGGTAGCCGCTGAGCACGAAGAAGACGTCGACGCCGAGGAACCCGCCGGGGATCCACGGCAGCCCCTCATGGAACGCCAGCACGGCGAGCACCGCGAGCGCGCGCACGCCGTCCAGGCCCGGCGCTCGCCAGCCTGGCCGGCCCGGCGCAGCCGCCGGGCCAGCCAGGCCGCTCGCTGGCTGTTGCCCGCTGGCGGGGCTGGCGGCCGTGGCGGGGCTGGCGGCCGTGGCGGGGCTGGCGGCCGTGGCGGGGCTGGC
>JAJPIV010000011.1 GCA_021324595.1 Actinomycetota bacterium
GCCCGGTCCGGTGCCCGCACGGGAATGTCATTCCCGGGCTCGGCGAGCTCGGCGTGCCGGCGGCGGTGCTGGAGGCATCCCGGGCCGCGGCGCGGGATGCCGGGTCCGCCATGCCGGCGCTGGCCACGCCGGCGCCGGCCCGGATGATCGTCCACCGGATCGGCGAACAGCTGCAAAGCGATGTCGCCCTGATGCTTAAACTAAAGGACATCGGCATACAGCCTGGCCGTGAGGTGATCCTGGCGGCCGAAAGCCATGATGTGCGGGTGACGGGTGCGGGCAGGGTCGGTGATCCGGGCGTCGTGCTGCCGCGTGCCGTCGCCCAGCACCTGTTCGTCATGGCGTCCCCGCGGCCTGAGGTCACGGATCGGCCGGCCGGTCCTGAGGTGCTTGCCGTTCCCGGCCCGGCGTCCTGAGCCCTGAGCGGAAGCGCGATGAGACCGAGGATGTGGGCGGCCAGGCGCAGGGGCGTAGCTGGCCGTGCGCCCGCCGGCGAGGTGCCTGCGGCCGAGGTGACGCGGGCCGGGATGGCTGCGGGTGAGGTGCCGCTGGCCGGGATGGCTGGGGGCGGGGGCATGGCCGCCGCCGGCGCCGCCCGAAACGCCGGCGCCGGCCCGAGCGCCGGCGACATTCTGGCGAACGTCGCCGCCGGCGTGATCGTGGTCGACCACGACGGCCTCCTGAAGTACGCGAACGCGTTCGCCGCCCAGCTGTTCGGGTACCCCGACGCCGAGCACCTCACCAGGAAGGCCTTCCGGGAGCTCGGCTTCGAGCCAGACGACCTCGGCAAGGTGGAGCACCTGGAGCGCCAGGCCTGCCGGGGCAGGGACTGGGAGGGCACGCTCTCGGTCCGCCGCCCGGACGGCTCGGGCGTCTTCCTCCGCATGACGGCCTCGGCGCTGCGCGCCGAGGCCGGCGAGGTCGCCGGGACCGTCATCATGGCCCGCCAGGCGGTTCAGCTCGGCGGCCTCCGGGCCGACGCGGAGCGCGTCGGGCTGCTTGACCGGATCGGGGCGCGGCTGTCCGCCTCGCTCGAGCTGGATGCCACCCTGCGCCAGGTCGCCGAGACACTGGTGCCGCAGTTCGCCGATCACTGCTTCATCGACCTGTACGAGGCCAAGCAGCGCGGGAGCGGGCGCGTGCTGGTCAGGAAGGTCCAGGTGAACGCCTGGGGCTGGGAGCCCCCGGAGGGGACCTGGGCGCCCGTCGGCGCGGTCGCCAGGTATCCCGCCGGCCACTTCTGCCGCCAGGCGATCGACCAGCGCGACACGATCCTCGTCGAGGACGTGCGCGAGAGCCAGTTCCCGGCTCCCAGCGACGAGAGCATGCGCGCCAGCGCGGAGGTCGGGATCCGGTCGGTGATCGCGGCGCCGCTGCGGGTCCGCGGGGAGGACCTGGGGGTCCTGTGCCTGGCCCTGTCCAGCCTCACCGAGCGCGAGGCCGGGCACTACGTCAGCGACGACCGGGACCTGGTCGCCGCGATCGCGAGCCGGGTGGCGATCGCGATCGACAACGCCCTGCTGTTCCAGGAGGAGCGGGCGACGGCGGTGGCGTTCCAGGACAGCCTGCTGCCAGGCAGGCCGCCGGCGCTCGACGGGATCGAGGTTGCCTACCGGTACGTGCCCGCCAAGCCGCTGGAGTCCCACGGCCAGGGCATCCAGACCCAGGTGGGCGGTGACTGGTACGACATCATCTCGCTGTCTGCCGGGCGCATCGGCATCGTGATCGGCGACGTCGTGGGACGCGGCGCGAGGGCGGCCGCGATCATGGGCCAGCTGCGCTCGGCGCTGCGCGCGTTCGCCCAGGACGACAAGTCGCCCGCGGAGATCCTGCGGCGGCTGGACGAGTGGTGCCGGGCGATGACCGACGAGCGCGACGAGGCGTCGATCGACGCCCTGATCGTGACCTGCACCTACCTGATCTACGATCCGTGGTTCCGCCGGCTCACGATCGCCAACGCCGGGCACCTTCCGCCGCTGATGATCACCCGCGAAGGGGTCCGGCCGCTCGACGTCCCCGAGGACGTCGTGCTGGGCGCGGGGCTGCCGACCTACCGCGAGGTCACCAGGGAGCTGCCGGCGGGCGCCACCTTGATCTTCTACACCGACGGGCTGGTCGACCGGCGCCGCCGCGCCGACGGGCCCGGGCTCTACGACGACCACGAGGTCCTTCAGATGCTGGGCGATGCCGTCCTGTCGGTGGCCCGGGAGAGCGTGCACAAGATCGCCGTGGCCGCGGAGGAGGCCGTCCCCGGCAAGATCGACGACGACATGGCCATCCTGGTGGTCAGGACCTCGCCTGACGACCTGCCGTACTGGGACCACAAGTTCCCCGCGCTGCCGGTGAAGGTCTCCGAGGCGCGCAGGATCGCCTTCAAGACGTTCATGGCCTGCGGGATGGACGAGGACCAGGCCGACCTGGCCTGCCTTCTGGTCTCCGAGGTGGTCACCAACGTGGTGCTGCACACATCGGCACTGCCGGCGCCCCGGCACGAGCTCGCCCTTGAGGCGGTCGGGGCCGCCTCGCCCGGCGCGCCCGGCCCGGCTGCCGCAGGGGGCGCCGCGCTGCCGTACCCGGATCCGGGCGAGGTCGCGGTCGCCGGCGAGTGGGCCGGGCCGTACCGCGCCGGGCGGCCCGCCGCCGCGATCCAGGAGTTCACGCTGCGCATCCGCAAGGGCGCCGAGGTCGTCTGGGTGGAGGTCTTCGATTCAGACCTGCGCCTGCCGCAGATCCGCATGGCCGGGGAGAACGACGAGGGCGGGCGGGGCCTGTACCTGGTCGACCAGCTGGCGTCGCGGTGGGGGTCCAGGCCGACCGAGGAGGGCAAGGCCGTCTGGTTCATGATGCCGATCCGGCGGGACGGTCACGGCACCTCGTGGCAGTGACAGGGCCGCGGTGCGGCGCGCCGGGCGCAAAGCTCGTCAGCGGCCGGACGCCCACATCAGCAGGACGGTGATCGCGAGGGCGGCCGCCGCCGCCGCGAGCGCCCGGCCCGTGACCGGCAGGCCGATCCTGCGGCGGAGCCTGGCCACGCCGAGGGCGAACAGCAGCGCCAGCAGGCCGAGCAGGATCAGGCCATCCGCCATCCGCGCCTCCGCTGTCCGCAGCGCCCGTGACGAAGCATAGCCGCCGCCCCTGTCGCCGCCGGCCTACCAGGCGGTAACCTCGGTGCAGGCCGTAAGGCCGCCGGTCGCGCCGCAGGAGGTTGAGGTGTCGCAGGCATACATCGTCGGGGCGGTGCGGACCCCCGTGGGGCGCCGGAACGGGGGGCTGTCCTCCGTCCACCCGGTGGACCTGGCCGCGCACGTGCTCGCCGAGCTGGTCTCCCGCACGGGCGTGGACCCGGCGGCCGTCGATGACGTGATCATGGGCTGCGTCTCGCAGATCGGCCCCCAGGCGATCGACATCGCGCGGAACGCCTGGCTGTCTGCGGGGCTGCCGGAGTCGGTGCCCGGCGTGAGCATCGACCGTCAGTGCGGCTCGGCCCAGCAGGCCGTGCACTTCGCCGCGCAGGCGATCTTGTCCGGCACGCAGGATCTGGTGGTGGCGGCCGGGGTCGAGAGCATGAGCCAGGTCCCGATGGGCAGCACGGTCGGGCTGCCCCTGGAGAAGGGCATGGCGCCGCCGTTCGGCCCGCGCTGGCGGGAACGCTACGGTGACCAGGAGATCTCCCAGTTCCGCGGCGCGCAGCTGATATGCGAGAAGTGGGGCATCAAGCGGCGCGCCCTGGAGGAGTTCTCGCTGGAGAGCCACGCTCGGGCGATCCGCGCGATCGACGAGGGCCGGTTCGAGAGCCAGATCGCGCCGGTCGCGGGCGTGTCGGCAGACGAGGGCCCCCGGCGGGACACCTCGCTGGAGAAGATGGCCGAGCTCAGGCCGCTGCGGGAAGGATGGGAGATCACTGCCGCCACCGCGTCGCAGATCTCCGATGGCGCCGCGGCTCTGCTGCTCGCGTCGGAGGATGCGGTGCGCCGCCACGGGCTGGCCCCCCGCGCCCGCGTCCACGCGCTCGCCGTGGTCGGCGCGGACCCGGTCGTCATGCTCACCGGGCCGATCCCGGCGACCGAGCGCGCGCTCGCCCGGGCCGGCCTCGGCGTGGACGACATCGACGTCTTCGAGGTGAACGAGGCGTTCGCCCCCGTGCTGCTCGCCTGGTCGGCCGAGACCGGGGCGTCACTGGAGAAGACCAACCCCAACGGCGGCGCGATCGCGCTCGGCCATCCGCTCGGCGCCACCGGCGCGATCCTGATGACCAAGCTCGTGCACGAGCTGGAGCGCACCGGCGGCCGTTACGGCCTGCAGGCGATGTGCGAGGGGGGCGGCCAGGCGAACGCCACCGTCATCGAGCGCCTCTAGCCGGCGCCGCCGTCGTGCGCCGCTGCCCGGGCTGGGTGGCGGCGCACGACTGTCGGGGCCCCCCGCCCGCCGCCGCATGACCTGTTCCCCCGGAAGGAGCAAAGCTATAACTTGACAAGTAAGTTTGCTGAAGCTATAAGTAGAGGTAGCTGGGGTCCGGGCAGGGACCCGGGACATGGACTGGAGGTGTTCACGGTGCTGCTGACAACGTTCGACCCGTTCGTGCAGGAGTTCGACCGCATGGTCCAGCGGGCCTTCGGGTGGGCCGAGTGGAACGGGGCCGGTGGCTCGGTCCTGCCGATGGACGTGGTCAGGCGAGATGGTGACGTCTTCCTGCGGCTCGACCTGCCGGGCGTTGACCCGGCGAGCATCGAGGTCACGGCCGATGGCGGAGTACTGACCGTCTCCGCCCGCCGCGACGAGCAGTACGCCGAGCAGGACCGGCCGGTCCTGCGCGAGCGGCTGATGGGCTCGTTCACCCGCAGGATCCGGCTGGCCGAGACCATCGACGCCGACAAGATCGAGGCCAGCTACGACAATGGTGTCCTGAGCATCAGGCTGCCGCTGCACGAAGCGGCCAAGCCGAGGAAGATCGAGATCAAGGGCGCCGCTCCCCGGCAGCTCACCGCCTGAGGGCGGCGCCGGCCACGGGCCGGGCAGGCGGCTCGGACCGCTTGCCCGGCCCGTCTCCATGCTGGAGTGTGTGAACCGTGCTTCCGTTTGAGGACGAGAACCTGCCGCTGTTCACGGTCGGCCAGGTCGCGCAGATGCTGCAGGTGCAGCAGGCGTTCCTGCGGCGGCTGGACGAGCACGGCGTGGTGCGGCCGTCGCGGTCCTCGGGCGGCCAGAGGCGCTACTCGCGCAGCGAGGTGACGGTCGTCCGGTATGTGGCCCAGCTCTGCGATGAGGGGATGACCCTCGCGGCGATCCGCCGTGTCCTGGAGCTTGAGCGGCGCGTCCGCGACCTGGAGGCTGAGCGGGACGCGCTGCTGGCCGCCCTGGCCGACCGGGACCGCCGGCTCGCCGGCCTGGCCGGGGAAGCGGTGGCCGGCCCGCGTTCCGGGCGGGTCAGACCTTCGCCCGGTAGAAGCTGAGGTACGAGCGGGACGGCGTGGGTCCCCGCTGATCCTGGTACCGCGAGCCGTACACGGGTGACCCGTACGGATGCTCGGCGGGGGAACTGCACTGGAACAGGCAGAGCTGGCCGATCTTCATTCCCGGCCAGAGCTTGATCGGCAAGGTGGCCACGTTCGACAGCTCAAGCGTCACGTGACCGGAGAAGCCCGGATCTATCCAGCCAGCCGTGGAATGCGTGAGCAGGCCGAGCCTGCCCAGCGAGCTCTTGCCCTCCAGCCGCCCGGCGATGTCATCGGGCAGCGTCACCACCTCGTAGGTCGAGCCGAGCACGAATTCCCCCGGGTGCAGGACGAACGGCTCGTCCCCCTCGGTCTCGACCAGGCGGGTCAGGTCGGGCTGCTCCACCGCGGGGTCGATGTGGGGGTACCGGTGATTCTCGAACACCCGGAAATAGCGGTCGAGGCGGATGTCCACGCTGGAGGGCTGGATGAGCTCGGGGGCGAAGGGGTCGATCGCCACCCGCCCGGATTCGATCTGCGTCCGGATGTCCCGGTCGGAGAGCAGCACGCTGGCAACCTACCCGGTCGCATCGCTCATCGCGCTCGCTCGCGTGCTCCCGCCCCGGCGCCCTGGGCCGCCTGGGGCCGCCCGGAGGCTGGCTGGGAAGGAAGATGAGGGCGGAACCCGCCCGAGCTCGCCGGAGCATTTGACATCTCACCCATCCGGACCAGATCGTCCGATCGTAAACTTCCGGTGCCATCGTGTAGTCATATTCCAGGCCTGATGCGTCTACCTAGTGTTCGATGTGCGTCACCCCGCAGGGTGCGTGACCCGAGCAGTGAGGCGCGATCAGTGGATGCGAGCACCCCGCGGAGGACCGGGCGGCTGACCGATGATCCTGCGGTGGCGTGGTCGCTGCGCGAGCTGTGCCACGACCTGATCGGCCCCGCCGCGACGATCAAGGTGCTCGCCGCGGCCGCGGCCGCCGAGGCCGAGGCCGGGGCGCTGCAGGCGGTCCAGGGGCGGCTGGAGCTGATCCTCACCGAGGCGACGCAGATCAGCGACATGTGCGCCCACGTGCTCGGCCGGCCGGGCCGTCCCGGCCCGGCGCGGCTCGACCGGATCGCCGTCGCCGAGGCGGAGAGCGCCCGCGTGCGCTGCCGCACCCGCATCGAGGTGGACGCGGCGGCGGTGAGCGCCTGGGCCCATCCGGTCGTGCTGACCCGGATCATCGGGAACCTGCTGGCCAATGCCTGCCAGGCCGCCGGGCCCCATGGCCAGGTTCGCGTCTTCGTCGCCGAGGAGAACGGCCGGGCGCGCCTGACCGTCGAGGATTCCGGGCCGGGCTTCACCGGCAGGCGCGGCCGGTGGACCTCGCTGGGCATGGACATCGTCTGGTCCCTCGTCCTCGACTCGGGCGGGACGATCCAGGTCACCTCCGGCGGCCTCGGCGGGCTGCTGGTCTCCGTCCTGTTCCCGGCGGGCCGGGAGGCCGACGGGAAGCCCATGGCGCCCCGGCAGGGCGATGACCGGGCCGACGGGCCGGACGGCCGCGGGCACGGCGACGCGGCATGGCCGCACGATCCCGTGGCCGCCGCGGCTTCCGATGCCCGGCACGGCGAAATGGGCGCGGTGGCATGAAGATCGTCATCGCCGACGGCAGGCGAGTCTTCGCCGAGGTGCTCACCCTGCTGCTGGAGAAGGCCGGCCACGACATCGTCGGCTGGGCGACCGACCTGGACGGCGTGCTCGCCGTCACCGATCCCGAGCAAGTCGACGCCTGCGTCATCGACCTGGACCTGCCGGGGTGCGAGCGGGCGGACGCCCTGGCCGGCGCCGTCGCCCGCTCCCCCCGGACCGCGTTCATGGTGCTGGCCGAGTCCGTAGATCCCGAGCGCTTCAGCGCCGCGATCACCGCCGGGGTGAGCGGGATCGCGCTGAAGAGCGATGACCTGGTGGAGATCCTGCGAGTGCTGCAGGGCGCGGTGGCCAGCCGGACCGGGCACCGCGCCCGCGGCAATGCCACGCTCTCGATGTCGGCGCGGTCGGGCCGCGCGCCGCGTGCCTGGCGGGCCGCCCGGATCGAGCCCGGCCAGTTCCTGACCCAGCGGGAGCGCGAGGTGCTCGCCCGCCTCGTCCGGGGGGAGAGCACGGTGATCATCTCCCGCGCGATGGGCGTGAAGGTGTCGACGGCCCGCTCCCACATCGACGCGGTCCTCACCAAGCTCGGCGTCCACACCAGGATCGAGGCGGTCGCCTACGCGGTGCGGGCGGGACTGGTGGACGTGGCCCGGCCCGCCGTGGCCGCGGACATCGGTGATCTCGCGCGCGTGCTCACCCGGTTATGGCTACCACGGTTCTGATCGTCGATGACCACCGGGTCTTCGGCCAGGGCCTGGAGGCGGTGCTGGGCGCCCAGCCCGGCTTCGAGGCGATCTCGGTCGGTTCCCCGGACCGGGTGGCGGACGCGGTCGCCGGGCACCGTCCCGACGTCGTGATCATGGACATGCGCCTGGGCGACGTCAGCGGGCTCGACCTGGTCAGGGACCTGATGGCACTGGCCTTCCCGCCCCGCGTGGTCGTGCTGACCGCCTACGCCGACCTGCCGGCGATGATCGAGGCGATCCGGGCGGGCGCGGTCGGCTTCGTGGCCAAGGACGCCTCGGTCGAGCAGCTCGTCTGCGCGATCCGGGCGGCGATGGCCCACGGGTGCTGGCTGCCGGCGGACTTGCTCGCCGAGCTCTCCGCGTCGTTGTCCGGGCTCGCGCCGGAGCCGCGCCCTCGGTCGCTGCGCCAGCTGACCGCACGGGAGCTCGAGGTCCTCAGGCTGATGGTCAGCGGGCTGGACAAGAACGGCATCGCGGTGCGGCTCGGCCAGTCGCCGAACACGGTGCGCACGCACATCCGCAACGTCACAGCCAAGCTCGGCTGCCACAGCGCGCTGGAGGTGGTCGCGGTGGCGCTCAGGGCAGGGCTGCGTCCGGAGTAGCGCCCGGGGGCACCTCGCGCGGCGTGCGCGGCCCCGGATCGCGGGGGCCGGCGCTCGGGTGCCCGTCCCGCGGCGCCGGCCGGCCCGCCGGCCCGGCCGTGGCAGCGCGCGAGGCCCGCGTCGCCAGGCCCAGCGCGAGCGCTAGCGTGCGCGCGAGCACGCGCAGGTCGAGCCGCAGGCCGCGGCCGCGCAGGTACTCCAGGTCGATCGCCAGCTTCGGGTGCAGCTGCGCGCGGACGTAGTGCTCCTCCGGGTCCAAGCCGGCCGCCCCGTCGTTCTCCTGGGCCTTCGTGTAGAAGATCTGGCCCGGCCCGGTGAGCCCCGGCCGCACGCGCAGGATCTCCAGCTCGCCGGGGCTGTACCAGGCGAGGAACCGCGGCACCTCCGGCCGCGGGCCGATCAGCGTCATCTCGCCGCGCACGATGTTCCACAGCTGGGGCAGCTCGTCCAGCTTGCTCGCCCGCAGCAGCGCGCCGACCCTGGTGACCCGCGGGTCGGCCGGGCCGGTGACCAGCGATCCGGCGGTGTCGGCGCCGTCGGTCATGGTGCGGAACTTCAGCATGCGGAACGGGCGGCCGTCCCGGCCGGCGCGGACCTGCCGGTAGATGGCCGGACCGCGGCTAGTGAGCTTGACCACGGCCGCGATGAGGGCAAGCAACGGAGCGGTGACGGCCAGCAGCCCTCCGGCGATGACCAGGTCGGCGGCGCGCCGCAGCCGGGTGTCGGGGCGGCAGGCGCCCGGGGCCCGGACGGCGGCCGCCGAGCCGGCCCGGGCGGGCCCCGGGCCGGGCGGCGCGAGCGGCGCGCGGTGCCGGCGGCCCGTTCCCGCCGCGATGCAGGCCAGCGTCGCGGTGGTGGCCAGGTAGGTCACCGCCGACGTGATCGCGCCGCCGAGGGCGCCGTACCTGGGGATCAGCAGGATGTCCATGGTCACCGTGATCACCGCGCCGACGCCCATCGCCGCCGAGTTCAGGCCTGGCCGGCCGCTGCCGAGCAGGAACGCCGACGAGACCGCCGCGGCGCCCTCGACGGACAGCCCGGCGATGATGATCTCGGCGGGCAGGACGGCCCCGCGGAAGGCCGCGCCGTAGATCACCGGCAGGAGCACGGCGGACGCGACCGCGAGCGCGGGCGCCAGGACGAGCGTCAGCGCCGTCGCCTGCGGCGTCATGCGGCGCGCCTCGTCGGCCGCGCGCGCCCGCGCCATGCTGGCGAAGCGCGGGTAGAGCACGTAGTTGAGGGCGGTCGGGGCGAGCCGCATCAGCTCGGCGAACTTCGAGGCGACCGCGTACACGCCGAGCACGGCCGGCCCGGCGAGCGCGCCGAGCAGCACGAAGTCGAAGCGCAAGTTCGTCAGCCAGAGCAGGTTGCCAAGCTGGCCCCGCGCGCCGAAGGCGGCGATCCGGCGGCCGAGGCGCGCCGACGGGCGGCCCCAGTGCCGGAAGAAGCCCCGGCTGGCCAGCCGGATCAGGCCCGTCGCGGTGGCCAGGATCCCCGAGGCGATCAGCGCGATCACGACGGCGGTGATCCCCCGGCCGAAGTGGGCCAGCAGCACCGCCGGGTAGCACGCGACGAACCAGAGCTCCTCGGCGACGATCACCAGGTTGGCGCCGGCGATGTCGCCGCTCCCCTGGCAGCAGCCCTTCGCCGTGACCGTGGCGAGCTGGGTGACCGTGACCGCGGCCATGACCGCCACGAGCGAGACCGGCGTGTGGCGGAAGAACAGCGCGTGCAGCGGCCACGAGCAGGCCAGCCACGCGGCAGCGGCGGCGGCGCAGCCGGCCGCGGTCATCGCGGCGAGCGTGGGTCGCAGCCTGGGGTCGCCGCCGTGCCGCCCGGCGAGGAAGAAGGCCGAGGCGGTCGGCAGGCCGCTGGACAGGACCACGCCAAGCAGCCAGGGCAGGACCCGCAGCAGCGCGTAGTCACCGACGACCGCCGGGCCGCCCGCCCTGGCGACCATGAGGCTGGCCGCGGACACGGCGGCGAGGGCCCCGCCCTGGGCGAGCAGGTTGGAGAGGGAGGCGCGCGAGACCAGCCCGCTCCCTGCGCGCGGCCGGGAGGGGGGCCGGGCCGGCGGATCCGGCGCGGCGGCCGGGCCAGGTGCGGCGCGGGCCGCCGGCGGCGCCGGGCTGGCGGGGACCGGCCGGGCCGGGCCGGCCCCGGCCGGGAGGGGCCGGGACAGCGTGAGCGCGGGCGAGGGCGGCAGGGCCGCAGGCCGCACCTGCAGCGCCGCGCCCAATGTGCGCCGCCCCGGCCGGGTCACCGAGCGGCGCCTGGCGTCCCGGCCGAGCACCGCGACGATGCCGAGGAGCGCCCAGAGGAAACGGAAGTGCAGCACCTCCTCGTACAGCGAGTTGGTCACCAGCGCGATCAGCCCGGCGACGACCGCGACGGGGGCCGGCACCGCCGAGGCGAACCGGGCGGACAGCGGGCGCCTGAGGACCGGGTAGGCCCAGTAGGCCGCCGTGCCGAGCAGCAGCAGCAGGCCGAGCAGGGCCACCGGGCCGCGCTCGACCAGCATCGCCAGGAAGTCGTTGTGCGCCTCGTTCGCGTACGGGTACAGCCAGGTGGTCAGCAGCGGCTTGGTGCTCGCCGGGCCGAGCCCGAGCACGCCGGCGCTGCGCTCGTACAACTGCGCCAGCTCCATGATCAGCGTCGTGCGCTCGCTGCTGCTCTGCCCGCTGCGGCCGATCGAGTTCACCAGCAGCGGCTGCCCGCTCATCAGCGCCCATTGCCGGATCGCGCTGAGCGGGACGGAGGCGAGGAGCACTCCCGCCGCGGTCGCGGTCGCCAGCACCACCGCCAGCACGCCGGCGAGCCCATGCCGGCGGTGGAGGCGCACCAGCAGCATGAAGAAGATCGCCACGCACAGCGCCAGCACCCCGCCGTTCGACTCGGTGAGCGCGAGCGCCCAGGCGAGCAGGAGATAGGCGGTGACCCGCATCCAGCGGGCTGACGGGGTGCGCGCCGCGCAGACCACGAAGATCGTCGAGTCCCAGTAGGTTGATGCGTAATTGGGATCGCCGAAGGTGAACATCACGCGGTTGCCCTCGGCGGGCGTCAGGCCCTCGATGACGGCCACGTGGCCGAGCCACGCGGCGACCACCACGATCGCCCAGAAGATCCCCGACCAGCTCCAGGCGACGAGCACCCAGCGCAGCACGCGCGGCGTGCCGGCCACGTTCACCACGGTGACGCACCACAGGAAGAGCAGCACGTCGATGGCCAGGGTCAGCAGCGCCAGGCTGGGCAGCGGGCTGACCAGCCCAGACGCCGCCCCGGCCGCGATCATCAGGCCGACCGGGATGGCGTAGGGCGCCCGGATCTTGCGGTGGCTCGCGGCGACCCAGATCGCCGCGGTCACGATCGCCCCGACCGTGAGGATGTCGACCGGCGAGCTGTTCCCCGGCCCGGCCGGGTGCAGGATGGGCTGGAAGATGAACGCTAGGACGAGCGTGATCGCGGCGGTGCGCTGGGCGGTGCGGCGCCGCGGCGCGGCACCGCCGGCCGGCGGCGGGGCCGGCCGGCGGTGCGGCTGCCGGAGCAGGGCCCGGTCCAGCGTCACGGTCATCGTGGTGCCTCCTGCCAGGTCCTGCCGCGCCGGGCGGCGGGGGGCCGGGGCCGTCCGGCGGGGGGCCGGCCGGGGCACAGCGCCCGGAACGCGAGCAGGTGGTTCCGCGCGAAGCCGGGATGATCCGCCTGGGCGGCGATGCCGGCCAGCTCGGCGAGGAGCACGTCCCGCCCCAGCGCGGCGGGCACGCCCAGCCTGGCCAGGCCGGAGCCGATGAACTCCCGGACCAGGTCCGGGTACCACCCGGTGCCGTCGATGGCGTAGCGAAGGCCCGCGCCCCACCCGTCGCGCCGCAGGCCGCGATGGCCGGGCACGCGCCGTCCCGGACGGGCATGCCGGTCCAGGTAGAGGGAGTAGCTGAGCGCGAACCGGGCCAGGTCGCACGCCGGCGGCCCGGACGGGCGCGCGCCTTCCCAGTCGATCACCCCGCTCACCCGGCCTCCGGCGAGCAGCAGGTTTCCCGGCCAGAAGTCGCCGTGGCACAGGACCAGCGGGACCGGGTGGCCGGACAGGCGCCCGGCCAGGGCGTCCAGCGCGGCGAGGTCGGCGGCGGTGCTGTCATCGGCGAACCTCGCCGCTATCGCCGTGGCGGTGCCCTCGAGCATGCCCGCCAGGTCGCCGCTGCCATGCGCGGTGCGCTCCTGGACCCCGGCCAGCCACCGCCCGGCCGCGGCGAAGTCGGCTCGCACCGCCCCGGGGCGGGCGGTGTGCCGCCAGGAGTGGTAGCCGGCCAGCATGAGGCGCCCCGGGAGGGCGTTCATCACCAGCACGGGCCATCCTTCGTGCTCGGCCACCGCCGTCACGCGCGGAATCGTGGCCGCGAGCGGGCCGAGGGAGCGGCGGTCGATCCGGCTCAGCGCCGCGATCTCGGCCTCCACGCTGCGCGCCGCCACGTCGCTGCCTGGCACCTTGGCGACCAGCTCGGGCACCTCCCCGGCGGGCGGGAAGAGCAGCAGCGAGACCTTGCCGTGGGGATCCTTGGACAGGGCCAGGCAGGCCGACCGCCCGCCGGCCCTGGCCACGAGGTCGGCCAGCGCCGGGCGCGGCGCCTGCGGGCCGTTCATCCCCCCGCTCCGATGAGGACGATCCGGCACGCGCGCACGACGGCGGCGAGGCTCCAGGCCAGCGGGACGCGGAGCAGGCGGAGCCCGGCAGTGGCGAGCAGGCTGGCCGCCGGCCCGGCGCTGGGCGGTGCCGACAGCACCGATCCGGTGACATAGCGGAGCACCGCGCGGTCCCAGCTCGCGACCAGCACGGGGCGCTCGGCGGACGGGAACGCGACGTAACAGCGGGCTCCCGCGCCCCGGCCGGACCGGGCGAGCAGCGGCGCGGTCCACGGCCCGGCCGCGATCGCCGCGCTCGCGCCGTCACCAGCGGCGCCCAGCGCCCGGCGCAGCCGCCCGGCCGATGGCCAGCGCGGGCAGGCCTGCCAGGATGGCGGCGCGGCCAGCAGCACGGACCAGGCCGGGAGGCACCCGGCGCCCGCGCTCGTCCCGGCGCCCGCGCTCGTCCCGGCGCCCGCGCTCGTCCCGGCGCCCGCGCTCGTCACGGCGCAGCCCGGTTCGGCCCCGCTCACGTCGCCGCCCTCGGGTGATTCACGTCAGGACGGCGAACGGCCTCATCCGCGCCACGGGCCTGACCAGGCCGTGGCCCACGAGGATGCCGAGGGCCTCGTGGACGCCGTTGTCGTCCAGGTGCGGCACCTGCTCCGGGGCCGCGCCGTCGTAACGGAACCGGGCCGTGGTGCGGCCGAGCGGGTCGGGACCTGACCGGCCGGACCGCTCGAACTTGGAGATGATGCTGCCCGAGCCGTGGCAGGCCGTGTACAGGCTGCGGTGCGCGCCCGCGGCGGGCACGCACAGGTAGGACGACGTCCGGTTGGTGCCCGGCAGCAGCAGTGGCTGGCCGGTGGCGGCGAACGCCGGATGCCCGGCCATCAGCTCCGCAGGGTAGGCGCGGCAGGCATTGTGCCGGTGCACGAGCGCGGGCTTCCCGCCCACCTGCTCCTCGTAGACCGAGTTGTGCGGGGAGTCCACGATCAGCCGGGTTCCGGCGCCGAGTACCGACCGGGCCATGTCGCGCAGCGCCGCGTAGGTGGCCAAGCGGTAGGCGAAGCCGTAGTTCATCGCCATCCGGGTCGCGAGCAGCACCCGCTGGCCATCCGCGCCGCTGGTGGGTATCGACGGGCAGCCAGCGGTGAAGTAGGCGGCCAGCCTGCTCGACAGCTGGTCGCGGGAGCGCGCGGTGAGCAGGTGGCTGATCGGCTTCTGCACGCTCATCTCGGCGCGGAGCATCCGGGAGGCGCTCTTGCGCTTGGCGTACAGCGCGCCGAGCTGGCCGGTGAGCACGCCGCCCCCGTTGTGGAACTGGAGCGTGACCTGGCCCTTGGCGATCCCCAGGTGATCGGCCGCCCGCTGGTCGAAGATCTCCTCGACCTCCTGGAACTCCAGGAAGTGCGTGCTCGGCCCGATCGAGCCGAAACGCAGCCGGCTGATCTGGACCACCAGCCACGGCAGGTCACGCCTGGCCCGCCCGGGCCCACCGTATGGCTCCAGGTCGAGCCGCCCCCGCTCCTCGATCCGGTCCAGCTCGGCCTGGCCCAGGCCGTAGCGCTCGGCGGCGAAATCCGCCCCCTCGGCCGCCGCCCGCAGCACCTCGCGGGAGGTCAGGTCCCGCCGCCAGGTCGGCGGGCTGGGGAACCGGGAGATCACCTGGCGGTAGAACGCGCCGACGGCGTCGATGGCCGGCCGCCCGATGTCGAGCGTCATCAGGGCCATGCCGCAGTTCAGGGCCGCGTCGGTGAGGGCCGGGCGGATCGTGTTCCTGGTGGCCACGGCGATCGAGGACGGCATCTCGGACTTGGCCTTGTGGCAGAAGTCGGGCAGCACCACCGGCGGGGCGGCCAGGTCGATGCCCGCCGTTCCCTCGTCCAGCCGGCGGATCAGATCCGCCTCGGCGGGCGCAGCCTGGCTGTCGAAGACGGTGAACCGGGAGCCGGCCTTCTGGTCGGCCGCGCCGGTCAGAACCTTGATGTCCACGCGGGTCCTCCGGAGTGAGGTCATCGTGAGCCGGCCAGCGCCGCCAGCGCGCCGCAGACCGCGTCGACGTCGGCGTCCGGCAGGCCGGGGTGCAGGGGAAGGGACAGGAGCTGGGGGAACACCCGGTCGGCCACGGGCAGGTTCGCGCAGGCGTCAGCGCCGAGCAGGTCACGGAAGTACGGCTGGTGGTGGACGGGGATGAAGTGCACCGAGGTTCCGATCCCGCGGGCGGCGAGCGCATCGACCACCGCGTCCCGGTCTGGGCCGAACTCGGGGCCGATCCGGACGACGTACAGGTGCCAGGCATGAGTGCCGCCCTCGGGACGGGGCGGGAGGATGAGCCCGGGGATCTCGCCGAGCCGCGCGTCGTAGCGCGCGGCCAGCTCCGCGCGGCGGCGCTGCCACCGGGTCAGGTGCGCCAGCTGCGCCCGCCCGATCGCCGCCTGGACGTCGGTGAAGTTCGCCTTCATGCCGCTGTCGGCGACCGTGTACCGCCAGGTGCCCGACCGGTGGTACCGCCGCCACGCGTCGCCGCTCATCCCGTGCAGCCGCATCCGCCGGAACCGCTCCGCGAGGTCGGAATCGACTGTCGTGATCGCGCCGCCCTCGCCGATGGGCAGGTTCTTGGTGGCGTAGAAGCTGAAGCAGGCGGCCCGGCCGTCCGAGCCCACGGCCCGGCCGCCGAGCGCGGCGCCCAGGCCGTGCGCGGCGTCCTCGACGACCCGGCCGGGCGGTATCCCCGCCGCCTCGGCGAGCTCAGCGCAGTCCAGCGGATGGCCGGCCATGTGCTGGACGACCATGGCCGCGCCGCCGCCGCGCGCGGCGGCGGCGGCCACGGCCTCCGGCGACACCCCCAGCGTGCGCTCGTCGGCGTCGACCAGTACCGGCCTGAGACGGGCGTGAACGATCGCCTGGACGGCGCCGCAGAACGTCAGCGTGGGCGTCAGCACCGGCGAGCCGGGCGGCAGGTCGAGGGCGGTGAGGGCCATCTGGATCGCCGCGGTGCACGAGCTGACCGCCACGGCGTGCCGGGCGCCGACCCATGCGGCGAACTCCTCCTCGAACGCGGCGGACTGCGCGCCCAGCGTGACCCAGCCGCTGGCGAGCACCTGCAGCACGGCCTGCTGCGCCTCGGGCGTGATCTCGGTGCGGCAGAACGGGATCTCGGCGGGCGGGCCAGGCGGCGCCTCCGCCATGCCCGCGATCGCCCCCCCGGGCACGGTCGTGGTCACGCCACCTCCAGAGCCGGCTGCAGGCCAGGTGCGGACCCGGCTCCGGGGCCGCGGTAGGTCTCGTCGAGGACCGCGCCGAGGGCTGCCGGGGTGAGCTCCGCGCCCAGGCTCGCCCGGGCCGCCCGCCCGAGCCGGGACGCCAGCGCGGGGTTGTCGATCAGGTGCCCGATGGCCCGGGCCAGCAGGACGGGCATGCCGGGCGGGACGAGCAGGCCCGTCTCCCCGGCGATGACGATGTTGGGCACGGCGTTGACGGCGGTGGCCACCACGGGCCGGGCCGCTCCCATCGCCTCCACGATCGCGCACGGCAGGCCCTCGTAACGGCTGGCCATCGCGAACACGTCGAACCCTGGCAGGAGCGCAGCCACGTCGGGCCGCTCCCCGGTGAACACCATTCGCCCGGCCAGGCCGCGCCGTGCCGCGAGGCGCTCGGTCCGCGCGCGCAGCGGGCCGTCCCCGACCCAGATCCCCAGGACGTCCTGGCGGCCGACCGCGGCGAGCGCGGTCACGAAGTCGTCAGGCGCCTTCTGGAAGTCGAGCCTGCCGACCGTGCCGACCACGTGCATCCCCGGGGGCACGCCGAGCAGCCTGCGCGCCTCCGCCCGGTCCGTGGCGCCGGGCTCGGGGCCCGAGCTGACCGCGACGCCGATCGTGCGGACTCGCTCGGGCGGCACCAGCTTGCGCCTGATCGCCTCGGCGGCCACGGCCGGGCCGACCGCGAGCACGGCGTCAGTGATCTTGCCAAGTGCCCGCTCGAGCGCGATGTAGGTCGTCCGCCGCGGGCGCGACTGGAACTCGTGGAACGGGAAGCCGTGGTAGGTGTGCACCACCCGGGGCACCCCGGCGTCCCGTGCGGCGAGCCTGCCCAGCGCGCCCGCCTTGGCGCTGTGCGTGTGAACGACGTCGAAGCTCCCCGAGGACAGCACTGCCCGCAGGTCGGCCCGCGCGCGCCAGTCGTCCAGCGGGGCGATCTCACTGCGCAGCCGCTCGGCGACGACCACCTCGTACCCGGCGTCGCGGGCCTCCTGCACCAGGCGGTTGCCGCTGCCGATGATGAACACCACCTCGTACGCCGCAGGGTCGAGCGACATCGCCCCGCGCAGGGCCACGTGCCCGGCGCCGGCCATCAGCCGCGTGACCACCTGGGCCACGCGCAGCCGCGAAGTCATCAGGTCACCTCCAGTCCGATGCCGGACCCGAGCAGGTCGCTGAGGGTCGCTCCCGGCCGGCGGGCGAGCACCACGCGCCGGGCGGGCAGGAGGGCGCTGAGCACGCCGGCGGCCTCGCCGATGGCCGGGTGGGCCTCGCCGATCCCGGTTCCGAGGGCGAGCGTGGCAGCGAACGCCCAGTACCGCCGCAGTTCGCCGGCCATGTAGGTCCCTGCCGCCAGGGACAGGGCGGCGGCGCCGGAGTCGCACGGGGCCACCGACGGGGTCGCCCCGTGCCCCCGCCCGAGCACCACGAGCATGGCGGGAACCTGGCTGTCGGCCCGGTCCGGCCAGGGCGCCTCCCGGCGCCCGTGTGGCATGCGCCGCCCCGGCCCGCGCGCTCCGCCGTCCGCCGGCAGCCGCCTGGGCTCCAGCAGGCCCCACACCCGCCGGCCATCGGTGACGCACAGGTTGTCGCCGGTGGACCTGCCCCCGGCGGCGAGCTCGGCGCTGACCAGAGTCGACTTGCCGAGGCCGCCGGGCCCGGCGAGCAGGACCGACGGGCCGCCCGGCCCGCCGATGGTGCACACGGAGGCGTGCAGCGGGACGCGGCCCGCGCGCTGCGCCCACCACAGCGCCGGGTACTGCAGCAGCACCGCGCGGATGAGCAGGCGCGCCCGGGCCCGCAGCACCCCCGTCGCCGCGCGGACGGCCGGCGGGGGCCGCCACCGCGCTATCACGTTCAGCGCGGGCCGCCGGGCGCTGACCTTGAGGTCAAGGCCGGAGGAGCACGCGTTGCGCAGGACGACCTCGCCGGGCCGCCGCCAGGCTCCCCTGGTCAGCACCTCCCAGCCGGCGACGTCGAACGGTGCCCGGTCCGGCTCGACGGTGACGAGCACGTCGGCCTCGCCCTGGGCCGCCTGGCGGCCCTGGCCCGCCAGGCCCTCGGCGAGCACGCGGGACAGCCAGGGGCGGGAGCAGGCCACCTCGACGGTCAGGCCCGCCGTGCGCGCGACCGCCCGCATCAGAACTCGTCCGCGTAGTGGGTGAGCGAGGCGAGCGCGAGCTCGTCGTCGCTGGCCGCCGCCGGCTGGTACTCGGGGAGGAGATCGTCGAGCAGCGCCCGGACCTGGTCGTCGCGCCCCTGCCCGGCGGCCTCGTACAGCCTCGCGAGCCGGCTGGCGAAGTCGCCGGGCAGCCGGGCCGGGCGCGTGGCCCAGATCGCGGGATGGATGGTCGGCAGCCGCTCCTCGCCGTCGGCGAACAGCGCCTCGTGCAGCTTCTCGCCCGGGCGCAGGCCGGTGAACCTGATCGGCACGTCGGGCAGGTGCAGCTGGCGGGCGTACCGGCGGACAAGGTCCACGATCTTAATCGGCTCGCCCATGTCGAGTACGAACGTCTCCCCGTACTCGGCCATCGGGGCGGCCGAGAGCACCAGCCCCACGGCCTCCTCGATCGTCATGAAGAAGCGGGTGACCTCCGGGTCCGTGACGGTCACCGGCTCACCGCGCCCGATCTGCTCGGCGACGGTGGTCAGGAACGAGCCGCGGCTGCCGAGCACGTTGCCGAAGCGAACCGAGCACACCCTGGTGCGGTCGCTGGCGTGCGCCTGCACGACCATCTCCGCGAGCCGCTTGGTGGCGCCCAGGATCGAGCGGGGGTTGGCCGCCTTGTCGGTCGAGATGAGGACGAAGCGGTCGACCCCGGCCGCGAGCGCGGCCCGGACGACGTTCTGCGTGCCGAGCACGTTGGACTTCACGCCCTCGCAGGGGTGCCGCTCCAGCAGCGGCAGGTGCTTGTGCGCGGCGGCATGGAAGATCATGTCGGGCCGCGTGGCGCGCACGACCTGCTCGATGCGCAGCTGGTCACGGATGTCGGCGATGATCGCCTCCGGGCTGTCGAGCAGCGCAGCGCCGTCGAGATCCAGCTGGAGGCCGTGCAGGTTGGACTCGTCGTGGTCGAGCATGTGCAGCGACGCGGGCCGGCAGCCGCGGATCTGCCGGCACAGCTCCCGGCCGATCGAACCTCCTGCCCCGGTCACCAGCACCCGGGCGCCGCGCAGCCGGGCGCGCGCGGCGTCTGGCAGGTTCCGCCGCTCCGGCCTGCCGAGCAGCGCGGCGAAGCTGAGCGCTCGCATGTCGGCGGCGTGGGCCACCCGCTCCACCGCCGCGAGGAAGGACGGCAGGTACCGTACGTGCGCGCCCGTCTCGGCGGCATCACGGACCAGCGCGCTGAGCGCGGCGGCCGACAGCGACGGGATCGCCACCACGACCGCCTCGATGTTCCGGTCGCGGACGGTCCGGCCCAGGTCGGCGAGCCTGCCGAGCACCGGGACGCCGGAGACCGAGCGGATCCTGGGATCGTCGTCTAGCGCGCCGACCGGGCGCAGGCCGTAGTCCGGGGAGCGCCGCAGGTCCCTGATCAGCGTCCGGGCCGCCGCGCCGCCACCCACGATCAGCGTGGCCAGCCCGACGGCCTCGCGGTCGCGGAACCACGGCGGGATGGCCCGCCGGCGCTCCCGGACCGGGCCGTCGGCGATCGTCACATCGCTCATAGGGTGGAATCCACCTGA
Source organism: Actinomycetota bacterium (assembly GCA_021324595.1). GTDB lineage: Bacteria > Actinomycetota > Actinomycetes > Streptosporangiales > Streptosporangiaceae > Chersky-822. Next base: position 19,984 of record JAJPIV010000011.1, read on the forward strand.
CTGGCCCGCGGCTCGGCGGCGGGAACATCGGCAGGGGAGGCGGGCGTCTCCTCGGTGCCCGCAGCCGTCGCCGGGCTCCGCGCCGCCCCGGCCGTGCCCGGCTTCCCCGGCGCGGAGCGCCGGCGGCCTCGCCGCCGGCGGATCCCGATGACGCCGAGCATCGGCCACCCGGTCGTCACGCCGAGGTCCACGGCCTGGTCCAGGGCCGTGCGCGGCGCGAAGGCGGGGAGCACGAGGACCAGGGCCGGGCTCGCCGGGCAGCTACGCAAGGTGAGGTCGGACAGGGCGGTCACGGTCAGCGAGCCGGGCTGGCCGTGGCTGGCGCCATTCGGCTCGGCGTCGCCGCGGCTCCCGTCGGCGGCCGGCGAGAAGGCGGTGAGCGCGGTGACGCCGGACAGGCGGCTCCCGGCCGGCCCGGCGCCGTTGCCGCCGGACGGGCGGTGGATCGCCGGCACCATGCCATCCAGGTGCGCGGCGAGGATGCTCAGCTGGGCGGCGGGAACGGGGCCGGTGAGCACCAGGGTCCGCGCGTCCAGCCGCTGGGCGGCGAGGTCGAGCCGGAGCGGCAGCTCGGGGTCGGTCATCGGCCGTTCCCCGCCGCCCGTGCTCGCGCTGCCGAGCAGGACCAGGCTGAGTTCCCGGGCGCCCGCCGCCGGGCCGCCGATCGTCGGCCGGACGAGCTCGCGGATCGTGGCGATCAGCAGCGCGATCACCAGGCCGAGCAGCGCGGCGAGTGCGGAGTAGACCGCGACGTGCCGGGATGTCGCCTTGGCCGTGGACGGATCGGCGAGGATGCCCGCGCCCTGGTTCGCGCTGCTGGCGGAGAGGATCTGCTGGACCGCCGCCTGATTGGCGGACAGCTGGGCCTCGACGCCGGCGAGCTGGGTGATCAGGCCCTGCACCGCGGCGCTGGTCGCGCTCTCGTTCCTGGCCTGAGCCTTCGCGAGCTTGCTGACCAGGCTGTCCCTGGCGGCGACGAGCTGGGCGCGCTGCCGGGAAAGGGTGGCCAGCTCGGCGCTCGGCTGCTCGCCGACGGTGTTCAGGGCGGTCACGATCAGCGCGGCCAGCGAGCGGGCCAGCCTGACCGCGACCGGCCGGCTCGGGTCGGTCACCGTCACCGCGACCACCGCCGAGCTGCCCAGCGAGGTGGCGGAGACCTCGTGCCGCGCCACGTAGAGCGGGTTCCGTCCGGCCTTGGCCTGAGTGATCGCGGACCCCACGAGCTGCGGGCTGGTCGCGAGCGCGGTCACCTTGCTGAGGATCGCGAGCACCTGGGTGTCGGCGTCGGGGGCGGCAGCCTGCGCCTGAACGTCGGCCGTCGCCGCGTAGGTGACCGGCTGAGCCAGGCGCCAGGGCGCGACCAGCATGACGGGCACCAAGGTCAGCACGACGATCAGCCAGCGGTGTCGCCAGAAGATGCGCCGGACCGCCTCGCTCGCTTCCATGCCGGATCGCCCCCCTTCACCTCGTGACGGGCAATCACGGTAAGTTGCCGGCCGGTTGCGCGCATCGGCCAACTGGCGGGCATTGCCTACGTAATATTTATGAGTGGGGCGTCCGGACCGATTGCCTAAGCTCGGTGGGATGCTGAACCTGACCCGCGCGACGTGCGGCCGGGACCTGCTGGCCGCGCTGGCGCTGAGTTCCTGCGCGCTCGGCTCGTGCGCGCTGGCCGCCGGCTGCGGCCACCCGTCCCAGCCCGCCTCGGCCGGCCGGCCGGCGACGTCGGCGTCCCGCGGCACGCCGCTATCGGCCGGGACGTCGCCGTCCCCCGGCACGCCTTCGGCCCGTCCGGCGTCCTCCCCCTCCCGCTCGGCGGCGACGGGCACGCCGCGGCCGTCTCGGACCCGGCCCGGCTCGCACCGGGCGGGCCGGGTCTCGAAGATCCTGGTGATCATGGAGGAGAACCACAGCCTCGGCCAGGTCTTCCCGTCCCGGATGCCCTACCTGTGGAGCCTGGCCACCAGGTTCGGCTGGGCCACCCACTGGAGCGACATCGGCCACCCGAGCCTGCCGAACTACCTGGCGATCTTCGGCGGCTCCGCGTTCGGCGAGCCGCAGGACTGCTTCCCCGGACGCGGCTGCGACTATCCGGGCCCGTCGGTCTTCGGGCAGGCGATCGCGGCCGGGCGGACCGCCCGCGCGTACGAGGAGTCGATGCCGGCGCCGTGCGACCGCGGCAACGGCGGCAACTACGACGTCAACCACAACCCGTGGGCGTACTTCCCCGGCGAGGCGGCCATCTGCCGGGCGGGGGACGTCCCCTCCGGCACGCCGCGGTCCGGTCGGCTGGAGGCGGACGCGCGGTCCGGGCGGCTGCCGAGCGTCGGGCTCGTCACGCCGAATCTGATCCACGACGGCCACGACGGCACGCTGGCCCAGGCGGACGCCTGGCTGCGGGCGTGGATCCCCGTCCTCCAGTCCGGTCCCGACTGGCGGTCCGGGCGGCTCGCGATCGTCGTCGTGTTCGACGAGGGGGAGACCACCGAGCAGGTCCCGTTCGTGATCATGGCACCCGGGATCAGCCACGTCGTGGTCCGCCAGCCCCTGAACCAGTACGCGCTGACCAGGCTGATCGACGAGGTGGCCGGGCTGCGCCCGCTGCGCAGCGCCGCCACGGCTCCGGCGGACATCGCCGCGCTCTTCCACCTGCGGACCTGACCGGAGCCAGCGTGACCGGAGCCAGCGTGACCGGAGCCAGCGTGACCGGAGCCACCGTGACCGGAGCCACCGTGACCGGAGCCGGGCCAGCCGCAGGCTGGACCGAGGAAGGGGTGGCGATGACCCGGCCGCCCGGCGGCCGCGTCCTGTTCGTCGGAGCGGTTCATGAGGCGCTGCCCGCCCTCGAGGCGCTGCTCGCGTCGACGGCCCAGGTCGTCGAGGTGATCACCGTGCCGGCTGCGGGCGGCCGGGTGCCCTCCGGCTACGTGGACCTGCAGCCGGTCGCCGCGGCCCGCGGGATCCCGGTGCGGCGCACTGCCAACCTCAATGAGGCCGGCGAGGTCGGTCATGTCCGGGCTCTCGCGCCCGACCTGATCGTGGTCGTCGGCTGGACCCGGCTGCTCGGCCCCCAGCTGCTGGCGATCCCGCCCCGGGGCTGCGTGGGATTCCACGCCTCGCTGCTTCCCAGGCACCGCGGCCGCGCCCCGGTCAACTGGGCGATCATCCTCGGCGAGGAGGAGACGGGCAACACGATGATGTTCCTGGACGCGACCGCCGACACCGGCGACATCATCGACCAGCGGCGGGTGCGGATCGAGCCCGCCGACACCTGCGCGAGCGTGTACGACAAGGTCGCCCGGGCCGGCGCGGCGATGCTGGCCGAGCACCTGCCGGCGCTGCTCTCGGGGACCGCGCCGCGGCGCCCGCAGGGGCCGCCGGCCGGCGACGCCCTGCCCAAGCGGACCCCCGACATGGGGATCACCGACTGGTCACGCCCGCGCCGGGCGGTCCACGACTGGATCCGGGCGCTCACCAGCCCGTACCCGGGGGCGTTCACGTCCTGGTCCGGGCGCCGGGTGATGCTCTGGGCCGCGGCGCGGCCGCCGGACGGCCCCGCCCGTCCCGGCCGCGCCCAGCCGGGCGAGATCCTGCGGTGCGGCCCCGAGGGCGTGCAGGTCGCGGCCGGCGACGGGCCGCTGCTGGTCACCTCCATGTCCTGGCCGGGGCAGGCCCCCGAGCCCGCCGGGCGGTGGGCGCGGGATCACCGGCTGGCGCCCGGCGGGCGGTTCGACGAGGTCGACGAGGCCACCTCGCGCTGGGCGCTCGGCCTGGGCCCCGCGCCAGGCTCAGGCGGGCCGCCGGGCCCCGGGAGCGGCCGCGGGAACGGGGGCTGAACCGGTGCCGGCCAGCAGGGTCGTCGTGGTCGGCGCCCACCCCGACGACGAGATCCTTGGTGCCGGGGGCACGCTCGCCCGGCATGTCAGGGAAGGGGACGAGGTTCACGCGCTCGTCGTCGCCGACGGCGCGGCCAGCCGGTACCCACGAGAGATGATGGCCGCCCTCGGCAAGGACGCGCAGCGCGCGGCCGAGGCGATCGGATTCGCCTCGATCAAGCTCGCCGCCCTGCCCGACCAGCGCCTGGACACGGTGCCGCTGATCGAGCTGACCCAGCTGCTGGAGTCACTGCTCGGCGAGATCGGCCCGCACGTCGTCTACACGCACTTCCCGTCCGACGTGAACTCCGACCATGGCATCGTCGCCCGCGCCACCTGGACGGCCTGCCGGCCCTACTCCCAGCCGCGGCTGCGACGGTTCGCGGTGTTCGAGACTCCCTCTTCCACCGAGTGGGCCTGGCCGGTCGGGGACGCCAGCCTGGCGCCGAATCACTTCGTGGACATCGCCGCCACGCTCGACACGAAGATCGCGGCGATGGAGTGCTACGAGAGCGAGCTCCGCGACTACCCCCATCCGCGGTCCAGCCGGGCGCTGCGCGAGCGGGCCGCGTACTGGGGGAGCCTGGTCGGCCGGGCCGCGGCGGAGCCGTTCCGGATCCTGCGGGAGGTGACGTGAGGAAGGGAGGGGGCCGGTGGCCGGCCGCTTCCCGGTGCCCGCCGGCCGCGCGGCGGGCGGTCGCCGCAGTCCTGCTCGCCGGCACGGCCGCGGCCCTCGGGGCCTGCGGGGGCCCGCCGCCGCGCGGCGGGACGGCCGCGCCACCTGTGCCGGCGCCGCCCGCGCGGCCCTCCACGGGCGGGCGGTCGCCGTCGCGGGCCGCGGGCCCGTCAGGGCCGGGCCCCTTCAGGCCGGGCCCGTCCCGGCCAGGCCGGCCCCGCGCGGCGCGCCGCGCGCTGGCGTACCGGTACATGACCGACGACGGCAACGGCCGGCAGACCGCGCCCTACGGGTACGACCTGGTGGACCTCGGCCCGTACCGCAGCCTGATCGACGCGCTCCCGCGCGGCCAGCGCGCGCTGGTGTGGATCGGCGGCTACTCCCTGGCGAGCTGCTCGTTCGCCATGTCGGACGCCGCCGTCCGGCGGGCGCTGGCCCCGCTCGCCGGCGATCCCAAGGTGGCCGGCTACTACATCGCTGACGAGGCCGACGACGCCCTGCCCGCCTACGGCGGCCACTGCCCGCGCGTGGTCGCGCAGGTGACCGCGCGCAGCCGGCTGGTGCACCGGCTGGCGCCGGGCGCGTTCACCTACGAGGTCGTCACCGAGCCGGGCAACTTCGCGGCGTTCGCGCACGCCACCGATGTGCTCGGCGCCGATCCCTACCCGTGCCTGAGCGGCCGTGCCTGCGACTGGTCGATGATCCCCCGCTACATCGCGGCGCTGCGCGCCGCCCGCATCCGCCGGTACTGGGGCGTGCTGCAGGCGTTCTCGGACGGGCACTGGCGGTACCCGACCCCGGCCGAGCTGCGGGCGATGATCAGGCAGTGGGAGCGGTCAGGGTGGTCGGGCGAGCAGACCTTCGCCTGGAGCTACGCCGGGAGCTCGCTGGCCGGCCATCCGGCGCTGCTGGCCGTGCTCCGCTGGCTGAACGGCGGACCGCTGGGCCGGGGCTGACCGGCCGGCCGCGGGTCCGGCTGATCAGAACGGCGTAGCCCGGCTACCTCATCTGCCAGATGCCACGGTAAAGGAATCGTCAATAAGGTATACCGCCGTCGTCACGCGGCGGCCACGCTTGGGCGTGGCCGCCGCTGGCATTCAGGGGAGGGGCCTTGCGGTGGGCAGTGCCTTCGGTGACCGGGCAGCCGCGGTCAGGCGGGCCAGGGCTCCCGGCCGGCCGGCCACCGCGGGCGCCGCGCTTGCCCTCGCCGTAACCGGGTACCTGGCGGCGCCCCCGGCGGCGCTCGCCTCGACGGTGTCCTGCGGTGCCTCGGCGCTGATCTCGGCGATCAAGACCGCGAACGGCACCCCCGGCGGGGCGACGGTCTCGCTGGCCAGCGGCTGCACCTACACGCTCACGGCGGTCAACAACTCCGCCGACGGCGGCACCGGCCTGCCGGTGATCACCGGGAACGTGACGATCGCGGGGAACGGCGCGACGATCGCCCGGTCGGCGGCCAGCGGCACGCCCGCGTTCCGCCTCCTGGACGTCTCCTCCGGCGGCACCCTGGCGATCTCGTCCCTGACGCTGGCGAACGGGCTGGCGAACAACGGCGTGGCGGGCGGCGGCGCGATCTACAACCACGGCACGCTCACCGTGAGCGCCAGCGCGTTCAGGGGGAACTCCTCGCCCGCGGCCACCGGCACGTCGGGCGGGGCGATCAACAACAGCGGGACGCTGGCCGTCACCGCGAGCACGTTCACGGGCAACACGGCGCAGGAGGGCGGCGGGATCTTCAACCAGAAGACCGCCACGATCTCCACCTCCACGTTCACCGGCAACAAGGCGACGATCTACGGGGGCGGCGCCCTGCTCAACGCCGCCGGGACCGAGGCGCTGAACGGCGACACGTTCAGCGGGAACACCGGGCCCGGCGGCGGCGCGATCGACAACGACGCCGCGCTGAGGATCAGCGACTCGACCTTCTACGGCAACGCCGGCGGCAGCAATGGCGGCGGGGCCGTCGAGAACTTCGGCACGACGACCATCACCAGCTCCACGTTCTCCGGGAACAGCTCGCCCTACGGGGCGGACCTGTACAACTACACCGGGTTCTCCATGTCGGTGGGCATGACCATCGTGGCCAACGGGATCACGGGCAGCAACTGCGGCGGGCAGGCGCCGGTCACCGACGCGGGCTACAACATCGACACCGGCTCCTCGTGCGGGTTCTCCTCGGCCAGCCATTCGCAGGTCAACACCCAGCCGCAGCTGGACGCGCCCGCCGCGAACGGCGGGCCGACTCAGACCATGGCCCTGCCGGCGGGCAGCCCCGCGGTGGACGCGATCCCGTCCGCGACCCCGGGCTGCTCGGGCACGACCGACCAGCGCGGCATCTCGCGGCCCCAGGGCGGCGGCTGCGACGTCGGCGCCTACGAGCTCGTGGTCACCACCGGCGACACCCAGCCGCCGACCGTCCCGGCCGGCCTGGCGGTCACCGCGGTGACCGCCAACACGGTCGGGCTGACCTGGCAGGCCTCGACCGACGACGTCGGCGTCACGGGCTACACCATCTACCGCGACGGCAAGCCCGTGGGCAGCACCGGCGGCGCGACCTCGTTCACCGACCTGACCGCGGCCCCGGGGACCAGCTACCAGTACACGGTGGATGCCTTCGACGGCAGCGGCAACCACTCGGCGCAGTCCGCCGCGGTCACCGCGGCCACGCCGGCGCCGGCGGCGATCACCGCCGTGCACAGCGCGGCGGTGAGCACGGCCAGCCGGGTGACCAGCGTCACGATCACGCTGCCCGGCCCGGTCTACGCGGGCGACCTGCTGGCCGGCTGGTTCGGCCAGTACGACTCCGCCGGCCAGGTGAGCGTCTCGGACAACGTCAACGGCGCGTGGACCCGGGTGGCGTCCTCGGCGCAGACCTTCTCCGGCGGCAGCGGCGACCTCGCGCTGTACTACCTGCAGGACACCGCCCCGGCGCCGGACGGGCTCACGATCACGATCTCCGTCGCGAGCGCCACCTACCTGCAGGGGGCGGCCGGCGAGTACGGCGGCGTCGCCACGGCGGGCGCCCTCGACCAGGCCGTCTCGGCCAGGGGGAACGGCGCCACCGTGGACTCCGGGCCGACCGCGCCGGTCGGCGCCGGGGAGCTGGTGATCGGGGGGATCATCACCGGCGGCTCGCCCGGGTCGGTGACCGCCGGATCCACCCAGGGCAAGGCGTTCACCCTGCGCGCGCAGACCAGCTCCGGGTCGGCCGACATCGAGGACGTGCTGTCCAGCGGCGCGGGAACCCAGGACGCGACGGCGACGCTCGGCTCGGCGACGGACTGGTACGCCGCCGCCGCGGTCTTCCACGGCTACGGCGGCGGCGACACCTCGCCACCGAGCGTGCCCTCCGGCCTGGCCGCCACCTCGGTCACGGCCAGCTCGGTCGGGCTGAGCTGGAACGCCTCCACCGACAACGTCGGCGTGGCCGGGTACACGGTGTACCGGAACGGGACGGCCATCGGGACCACGTCCTCGACGACGTACACCGACCCGGCCGTCGCGCCGTCCACCGGTTACTCGTACACAGTGGACGCCTTCGACGCGGCCGGGAACCACTCGGCGCAGTCACCGGCGCTGGCGGTGACCACTCCGGCGGCCCCGCCGCCGAGCGCCGGCTGGGTCCAGGGGGCGGCGCAGGGAACCGGCAGCAAGGTCACCAGCATGACGATCACGCTGGCCAAGCCAGTCGCGGCCGGCGCCCTGCTCGTCGGCTGGTTCGGCCAGTACGACTCCGGCGGCCAGGTGAGCGTCTCGGACAACGTCAACGGCGCGTGGACGCGGGTGGCGTCCTCGGCGGAGGCGTTCTCCAACGGCGGCGGCGACCTCGCGCTGTACTACGTGCAGAACGCGGCCGCCGCGCCGAACGGGCTGACGGTCACGGTCAGCGCGGCCAGCGCCACCTACCTGGAGGCGGCGCTGGCCGAGTATTCCGGCATGGCCACCTCGGGGGCGCTCGATCAGGTGGCCGTGGCCAAGGGGAACGGCACGTCTCCCGACTCGGGCCCCACCGCGGCGATCAGCGCGGGCGAGGTGGTGGTCGGCGCGGTCATCACCGGCGGCTCGCCCGGGTCGGCCACGGCCGGCTCGACCCAGGGCCAGCCGTTCACCATGCGCAGCCAGGCCAGCTCCGGGTCGATCGACCTGGAGGACGTCCTGGTGAGCGCGGCCGGGGCGCAGGACGCCCGGGCCTCCTTCACGTCGGCGACCGACTGGTATGCCGTGGTCGCCGTCTTCCACACGGCAGCCGGGCCGTGAGGCGGCCCGGCGCGCCCGCCCCGGTCACCGGGGCCTCATGGCCCGGCATTCGGCGTAGTCCGCCTACACCAGGCGCGGGTTGCCGGAAATCCTGGCCGCGCTAGGTTCTCGCGACGGGAGCGCGGGGGCGCCGGGGGCCGACCGACATCGACAGACTCCGAGAGGTGTCCACGTGAAGCTTCAGATCCGAAGCCTCGCCGCGGCGGCTGCCGTGGCGGGGCCGCTGCTCGCCGGCCTGGCGGCGGCCCCGCCGGCCCTGGCGGCCACGGTGCCCTGCGGCGTGTCCAGCCTGATCTCCGCGATCAATTCGGTCGCCAGCGGCGGCACGATCACGCTGACCAGCGGATGCACCTACACGCTGACCGCGGTGAACAACAGCGCCGACGGGGGCACCGGCCTGCCGGTGATCGGCAAGAAGATGACGATCGCGGGGAACGGGGCCACGATCGCCCGGTCGGCGGCCAGCGGCACCAAGGCGTTCCGCATCTTCGACGTGTCTTCCGCCGGCAACCTCACGCTCAGGTCGCTGACCCTGCGCAACGGGCTGGCGGACAACGGGGTGGCGGGCGGCGGGGCGATCTTCAGCCACGGCACGCTCACGGTCGTCAGCTGCCATTTCATCGGGAACTCCTCGCCGTCGGCGACCGGGACCTCGGGCGGGGCGATCAACAACAGCGGCACGCTCACGGTGTCGTCGAGCACGTTCAGCAGGAACGTCGCCCAGGAGGGCGGCGGGATCTTCAACCAGAAGACGGCCACGGTCTCCACGTCGACGTTCACCGGCAACACCGCGACCATCTTCGGCGGCGGCGCGGTCGTCGACGGCGCGGGCACGCTCACGCTGAACCGGGACACCTTCGCTGGCAACAGCGGCCCGGGCGGGGGCGCGATCGACAATGACGCGATCACCCACGTGACGGACAGCACGTTCTACGGCAATTCGGCCGGCGTCAACGGCGGCGGCGCCGTCGTGAACTTCGGGACGATCACGATCGGCCAGTCGACGCTCTCCGGGAACTCCTCTCCCTACGGCGCGGACGTGTTCAACTACACCGGATTCTCGATGACGATCTCCTCCAGCATCCTGGGCGGCGGCCTGGGCGGCGGCGGCAACTGCGGCGGCCAGTCGCCGATCACCGACGGCGGGTACAACATCGACACCGGGTACTCGTGCGGGTTCACCGCGGCCGCCCATTCGATGCCGGGCACCCAGCCGATGCTGGAGGCGCTGGCCTCGAACGGGGGGCCCACCCAGACGATGGGCCTGCCCCCGAACAGCCCGGCGCTCAACAAGATCCCCTCGGGGACGCCTGGCTGCACCAAGACGACCGATCAGCGCGGCATCGCGCGGCCGCAGGGCGGCGCGTGCGACGTCGGCGCGTACGAGTTCGTCGTCACCTCCGGTGACACCACCAAGCCCAGCCAGCCGACCGGGCTGACCGTCACCGGCAAGACCGCGAACAGCGTCACGCTGCGCTGGAATCCGTCGACCGACAACGTCGGCGTCACCGGCTATGTGATCTTCCGGGCGGGCAAGGTCGTCGGCTACACCGGCGGGCCGAAGGCGACGACCTTTACCGACATCACCGACGCGCCGTCCACCTCATACAAGTACCAGGTGGCCGCGTTCGACGGGAGCGGCAACGTGTCGACCTGGTCCGCGCCGGTGACCACCACGACGCTGGCCCCGGCCGGGATCGCCGCCGAGCAGAGCGCCGCGGTGAGCACGGCCAGCCCGGTGAGCAGCGTCACGATCACGCTGCCCGGCCCGATCGACGCCGGCGACCTGCTGGTCGGCTGGTTCGGCCAGTACAACGCGACCGGGCAGGTCTCGGTCTCCGACAACGTGAACGGAGCCTGGACCCGCAGCACCGCGGCGACCACATTCACCGGCGGCACCGGCGACATCGCGATGTACTACGTGCAGAACTCGGCGGCCGCGCCGTGGGGCCTGACGATCACGATCACGGCCCCCAGTCCGACCTACCTGCTCGGCGTGGCCGACCAGTACCGCGGCATCGCGGTCTCCGGCGCGCTCGACCAGGCGGTCGCCGCCAGCGGCACGGGCACGGCGGTCGACTCGGGCCCGACCCCGTCGGTCGGGGCCGGGGAGCTGCTCTTCTCCGGCCTGCTGACCGGCTCCTCGCCGGGAACGGTGGCCGTCAACGGCGGCCTGACCATGCGGGCGCAGAACGGCGAGCTGTCGGCGGACTCCGCGGACGGGCTGACCGCCGCGGCCGGCCCGGCCGATGTGACCTGGACGCTGGGCAACTCGGTGGACTGGTACGTGGTCGCCGCCGTGTTCCACAAGGCGCCCTGACCGGCGCTCCGGCCGGGCGGGACGGGCTGGAAGGCTTGCCCGCCCGGCCGGAGCGCGGGGGAGCGATCCGTCCGGTACGATTGCCGGACAAGAGCAGGTCCCTCGCGTGCGGCAGCCGCGAGTCCAGCCGCGCTCCCGGTGCGGGTGTAGTTCAATGGCAGAACATCAGCTTCCCAAGCTGACGGTGCGGGTTCGATTCCCGTCACCCGCTCCACGGCGAAGGCCCAGGTCAGGGGACGTTCCCCTGCCTGGGCCTTGATCGCCCCGGGGCCGCCGCCGATCTTCCAGGCCATTGACGGGCGTCAGCCCGTCGCGCGTGCCCGCGCGGCTTGGCTCCTCGTGCGGTAGGTCGCCGGCGATGCCCGAATGACGCCTTTGCGGCGGAACCGGAGCCGGGCCGCTGCCGTCATCCTGGCCACGGGCACACCGCCCGCGAGCGCCTGGCCTGCGGTGACATGCGGTCGCCTCGGGCCGCCGCTGAGCCGTCGTTCCCACGGGCCGCCGCGCGCAGGCCGACGGCGTCTGCCACGGGAGATGAGCATGCCACAGGCGGGCAAGCCGGGCGAGGTCCTCCCACAAGCCGGCTCGCGCTGACTTCCGGGCGCTCAGAACGGCGTGTCGGCCAGCCAGCGCTCCAGCACGCCGAGGTCGCCGAGTACCTCCACGGCCGGATCGGATGGCGGCAGGCGGCGGGTGAGCACGAGCAGCAGGCTCACCGCTGGCCCGCGGAGGGCCATGTCGGCCTTCGCGTGGCCGTGCTCAGTCACCAAGCCGGCCGGGGTGCGGCGGGCCACCCACTCCCCGGTGCCATCCAGCCCTTCATCGGTCGCGTGGAAGTGGAGGGCCTGCCCGTCGCCGCGGAGCTGCCGTGATCGCGCGCGGATGGCGTCGGTGGCACCCGGCTCGTCCGCGGACAGCAACTCCAGCCACTCGCTGATCCCGTCGGCCGCCAGGTCCGCCGGCAGGCTGGCCGGCTGGCCGGCCGCCAGCAGGGCGTCCGCGAGGTGAACGGCCGTCTCGTGCGCACGGCGGCGCGTCCAGAACCGGGCGGGCCGCATCCCGGTGAACGTCCACACCGGGTCATTGCCTGCCGCGGACACCGCCTCGACGACCTGCTCGGCCCCGGCGCGCAGCCAGGCGCTCTGCGCCGGCGCGCCATCGGGCAGCCGGCCGTCCGCGACATCTCGCGGCGACAGCGGCTCGGTCGCGCGGGTGCCGACGATCTGCGCGGCCCAGCGGTGACCGCGGCCGACATGGGTCGCCAGCTCCCGGAAGGTCCACCCGGGACAGGTCGGGACCGGCCGCGCCGGGTCAGCGACGACGATTCCGGCCAGCCGTTCGGTCTGGCGGACGAGCTCGGCGCGCAGGCGCTCCTCGTTGATCACTGGCATCGGCTGCTCCCCACTCGCGTCGTGGCGCCATCGACCCTGGAGGGCCTGCGCCGGGGCGCCAAGATGATTCTCGCGCCCTTCCGGCCGTGCCGCACCCGGCGGCTGGCCTGAAGGGAGGCGGCGAGCTGGCCGGCCGGGACCGGCGGGCCGGCCGGGACCTGCGGGCCGGCCGGGACCTGCGGGCTGGCTGGGATCAGCGGGCTGGCCGGTATCCGTACCGGGCCATCAGGGGCAGGCAGAGCGCCGTCACCGCCGCCCGGTCGATCCGGTGCAGGCCGGAGCGCCACTGGACGTCCTCGCTCAGTCGCACCGGCCCGGTGCGGAACCGGTTGTTGTTCCCGCCGACCGTGTGCGTCGGCCGCAGCACGACGGTGCCGGGATCGGCACCTGGGCCGGGGTCCGGCAGCCGGGCCGGCCAGCCCGCCAGTCCGGCGAGGCTCTCGATGGTCTCGCGCGGCCGCGCCACGAAGTCCTCGTACCGCAGCAGCGCCGAGCGGCCAGGTCCGGCCGCGCGCCGCACCGTGGCCCCGGCGAGGTTCCCGGCTGACCAGCTCAGCGCGGCGTAAGCGCTCTGCCGCCACCGGCTCCCGTCGATCCGCTCGCCGCGGGCCTGGAACCTCAGGACCGAGTAGACCAGCCCCCTCGGGTCGCGGACGATCTGGGCGATGCTCACGTCCACGTCCGGCATCGTCAGCAGCAGGGCCGCGTCGGTTGGTTCCTTCGACGAGTCGACGATCACCTGGGCGCCGGTCACCTCAGCCGCGCGCCGGTACACGCCCGCGAGCGCCCGGGCGTACCGGGCGGCCGGCGAGTCAGGGCGCAGGCCCTCGCGACGCCGGCGCAGCAGCGCCGGCACGAGCCGCCAGGTGTGGTGGTCTCCGAGCACCTGGCGCTGGAGGTGCCACAGTTCGCGGGCCCGCTCGGCGAGGACGTCGCCCTCGCCGAGCTCCGCGCTCAGCACCTTGTTCCAGACCGGGCAGTCCAGCAGCCCTTCCCCGCAGCCGCAGCGGTACCCGGGCAGCGTCAGCTTCGGCCACAGCGCCCTCAGCTCGCCCACGTGCAGGAAACCGTCGAGCTGGCCGAGCATGTTGCCGAGGATCGTCGTCCCGCTGTGGTAGACGCCGAGCACATAGAGCACGCGAACGTGGGGGTGCGAAGCCATGGTGGCGAGCCTCTGCGCGTCGTGACCTTGGGGCGTTCGCAGCCTACCGCCGCCGGGCTGGCGGCTGCCCCGCGATTCGGCCCCCTGCCTGGCTGATGTGCACGCGCGGGCTGAGCTCGTGCAGCGAGTGCAGGAGGTCGCCGAGCTCCGCCTCGTCGGCGATGTCCACCAGCACGTGGCCGGCCGCCTCGGAGTCACCCGGCCCGGGTGAGCCTGGGCTCGGCTCCCTCGCGCCGAACCGGGACAGCGCGAGATCGAGCGCCTGCCGCCCGGCCTGTCCTTCGGGTACGGTCAGTCGGATCCGCCATCGTGGCATGCGTCCTCCTGGGTGGTCCGCGTTCCCTCGACGGTGCCGCGCCGCTGTTGCCGGGCCGCTTCGCGGGGATTACGGGACTGTGAACGTTCGCCCCCGGTCATGAGCCCGGTGGCCTCGCCGGGCGAGCTACCCGGTGACCAGTGCCGCCGCCATGGCCTCCACCATCTCGGCGAGCACCGGCCGGGGGGTCGCGAAGTTGAACCGGAAGCAGCCCTCCCCGCCCGCGCCGAACGCCGGGCCGTCCACCACGGTCACGCGCGCGCGCTCGCTGACCAGCTCGCCTGGCGACCCGGGCAGGCCCATCGCGGTGCAGTCGAGCCAGGCCAGGTAGGTGCCCTCCGGCGGCCGGTACCGCATCTGCGGCAGGTGGCGGGCCAGTAGGTCCGCGAGGAGCCGGCGGCTGCCGTCCAGATAGCCGAGGACCTCCTCCAGCCAGGGCCCTCCGTGGCGGAACGCGGCGATGTTGGCGACCACGCCCGGGTTGCTCGCGCCATGCGAGGCAAGCGGCCCCATCCGCTCCCACTGCTCGCGGTCGGCGTGGCTGGTGAGGATCATCTGAGCGCACTTCAGGCCGGGCAGGTTCCAGGCCTTCGACGCGGACGTCGCGGTGAGCGAGTGGGCGGCCGCGGCGTCTGAGGTCGAGGCATAGGGGATGTGGCGTGCGCCCGGGTAGGTGATCGGCGAGTGTATCTCGTCGGCGAAGACCCGGCCCCCGTGCCGCTCGACCACCGCGGTCAGGCCCGCGAGCTCGCCGCGCGAGAACACCCGGCCGAGCGGGTTGTACGGGTTGCAGAGGATGAGCAGGTGCCCGCCGGCCCGGAAGGCGGCGTCGATCGCGTCGAGGTCGAAGGTGAACAAGCCGGCGTCGCCCCGCATACGGACCTGGATGATCTGGCGGCCAAGCAGGCCGGGGACGATCAGGAAGGGCATGTAGGCCGGCGTCGGCACAATGACCGGCGAGCCGGGGCGCGAGAAGTGCGCGATGGCGATCTCCAGCGCCTTGACCACGTCGGGCACCGGCCGGATGTGCGCCGGGTCGACCTCCCAGCCGAAGCGGCGCCGCTGGAAGTGCGCGCACGCCTCGCCAAGCTCATCGGCGAGGCGCTGGGGCAGGTAGCCGAAGGCCGCCTCCTCGGTCAGCCGGGTGAGCGCCTCGGTGATCGGCGCGGCGGCTCCGAAGTCCATCTCCGCGACACCCGCGCCGTAGCCATCCGGCCCGGGTGCTGACCACTTCGCGCTGCCGCGGGCGCGCAGCGCCGCCGCGGTCGTCGAGTCGATGACCGCGCTGAGGCCTCCCGGCACGCTGGTGTCCCTTCCGTCGCTCCCATGCCGCCGCGCGGGAGACTGGCCCGAGGTCCCTTGCCGCTGTTCGTGGTGCTTCCCTAGCGTAGGTTCGCGTCGCCGGGGGCATCACGCCGCGTTCCGCGCGGGCCGGTCCAGGCGAGGAGATGGCGTGCCCGCGGTGCTCACGGCGCCGCGAGCCGGGCTGATCTGGACGCCCGTGGCGCTGATCCGGGACGCGCGGAAGGCCGGCGCATAACCAGATGCTGCGGTCACCCGGCCGCGAGCAGGCCGGTGAAACGGGTGGCGCGGGGTCGGCCGGAGGGCCTGCCGGCCAGCGGCCTACCCTGCCCGTTACGGGCCGGGCGCGGCCCCGTGGTCTGCTGGCTGGCCGGCGCCTCGCCGAAGCCCTGGCCGCCGGGAGAGCCGTCGGCCTGGCCCTGGCCCGGCCGGGGCGCGGGGCGCCGAACCAGCAGCATCGCCGCGTCATCCAGCAGCCGGTGGCCAACATGGCCGATCACGTCCGCGCAGAGCCGGTCGAGCGCCGCCTGCGGATCTGATCCCGTGAGCAGGCCGCCGCAGTCGCCGAGCCGGTAGAACGCCCCCGACCGGTTCCTCGCCTCGCTGATCCCGTCCGTGTAGAAGAGCAGCTGCTCACCCGGCGCAAGGGCGATCCGGTGAGCCCGGCGCTCGGGATCGGCCAGGTCGGACAGCCCGAACGGCAGCTCCCCGTCCGGCCAGCCGACCGGACGGGTACCCGCGCCGCTGACGAGCAGGGGCGGCGGGTGGCCGCAGTTGAGGATCTCGACGCTGCTGCCGTCGGCGCTGAGCTCCGCCAGGATCGCGGTCACGAATTCCTCCCCGGCCGCACGGCGCCGCAGGCTCAGCTCGATCCGGGCCGCTATCGCGCGCAGGTCGGGCGCGTCGGGCGCCGCTTCCCGGAAGGCGCCGAGGACCAGGGCGGCGGTCTGGACGGCGGGCAGGCCCTTGCCCTGGGCATCGCCGATCACCAGGCGCACCCTGCCGCCCGTCGTGATGACGTCGTACAGGTCGCCACCGATCCGGGCCGAGGCGTTCGCCGAGACGAACCGGACCGCCACTTCGACCGGGCCGACCTGCGGCGGCACGGGGCGCAGCAGGACGCGCTGGGCGGCCTCCGCCACGGCGGTGACGTCCGCGAGCTCGCGCTCCCTGCGGTGACGGGCAGCGCTGGCCACCGAGCCGGTCAGGGTGATCCCGGCGATCGTGGTGAGGGCGATGATGTCCGGGCGCTCGCCCGCGACATGATCGTAGAAGGCGAGCGGGACGCACAGCAGCAGGGCCAGCCCCCCGACCAGGGCGGTGTGCGCCGGGCGGAAGACCACTGCGGCGAGGGCGGGCCCCAGCGACAGCAGCGGCAGGAAGCCCACTCGCGGGCCCGCCAGCAGGTCGACGGCCGCGACGATGGCCATGATGAGGAACGGCAGCAGCCGCAGCAGGAACTGCCCGCCGGGCCCCGGCCTGGCGGGCGCCTCCGGGCCACCCATCCTCATCATCTTCACAGTATTTGCCAATCGCGAACCCCTCGCCGGCGTTTCGTGCCCCTCCTCGCGGGATGCGACGGCCGTGCCGCGCGGGCACGGCCGTCACCTGCCGGCCGGCATCCGGCCTCGCCGGCGGGGCGTAGGGTCTTGAGGCGTGTCCGATCGCGAGCTCGTCGTCCTGGGAACGGCCAGCCAGGTGCCAACCCGGCGCCGCAACCACAACGGCTACGTGCTCCGCTGGGACGGGCACGGGATCCTGTTCGACCCTGGCGAGGGCACCCAGCGGCAGATGATCTTCGCCGGCGTGACGGCCAGCCAGGTCGGCCGGATCTGCGTGACCCACTTCCACGGGGACCACTGCCTCGGGCTGCCCGGCGTGCTGCAACGCATGTCGCTGGACCGGGTGCCGGACGAGGTGGACGTCTGCTTTCCCGGCGAGTGCCGGGACGTGTTCGCCAGGCTCCGCCACGCCGCCCTGTACGAGGACTTCCTGCGGGTGCGCGAGCGCCCGGTCGATGCGAGCGGGGCGGTCTTGGCGGGCGGCTCGTTCGCCATCGAAGCGCGCGCGCTCTCCCACAGCGTGCCGGCCGTGGGCTACCGGCTGGCGGAACCCGACCGCAGGCACATGATCCCCGAGCGGCTGGCGGCCGCGGGCATCGCCGGCCCGGACATCGGGCGGCTGGACCGCGAGGGGCGCGTCGTCGCGGGAGGCCGCGAGGTGACAGTCGAGGAGATGAGCGTGCCGCGGGCCGGCCAGCGGTTCGCGTTCATCATGGACACCCGCCTGTGCGACGGGGCATTCGAGCTGGCGGAGCGGGCTGACCTGCTGGTATGCGAGGCGACGTTCGCCGACGCCGATGCGCGCCTGGCGTGGGAGTTCGGGCATCTGACGGCTGGGCAGGCCGGACGGCTCGCAGCCGAGGCTGGCGCCCGGCGGCTCGTTCTCACGCACTTCTCCAGCCGTTACGAGAGCGAGGACGGCAGGCGGCTGGCCGGTGAGGCAGAGACGGCGTTCGGCGGGGAGGTCATCTTGGCCGAGGACCTGACCAGGATCGAGGTCCCGCCCCGGCGTCACGAGGCACTCTGACCGGACTGGCCGCCACGGGCCGGGGGCGGGTGCCCGGGGACCGGGGCGCCGCGGCGGTAGACGACGCGGGGTGCCCATCCGCCCGGGGGCGGCGTGGCGGTGCGATCGGCCCCGCAGGCCGGCCGGGCGGTCTGCGGGGTGAGAGCGGCGAATGCGGCGGCGCCGAAGGCCAGCCCGATCACGTAGGCGAACGCGGCGACCATCGTCAGCGCCAGCGCGAGGCGGGACTGGGTGATCTGCCGCACGACTGCCCCCGGCCGGCTCGGGCGCGGCGCCCGGTGCCACGGGCTCACGTGACAGAACGTGCCCGGCGTGACGGCCGGATGAAGCGCCCCGGCTCCGGCGGCGAGCCAGGCCGCTGGCAACCGGTTCCGGCGGATCCGCGTCTACCTGCCAGCGGGGCGCGCCAGGCGGGGTCGGCCGGCGCGCCCCCGCCCGGCTGAGTCTGCCTGCCAGCAAGGCCGGCCCGGCGGGGCCGGCCAGTCCGCCGGAGGGCCACGCGGCCGGACGGCGCTGAGTGGCCGGCTGAGGGAGGGCGGGTTGAAGGGGCGGTGAGCGCGATGTTCCCCGGCGAGCCCGGTCCCCTGGCCGATCAGGGGTTCGAGGCGCAGCTCGCGCATGCGCTGGCGCTGGGGCACGGCTATGCCGGGGAGTCCCGGTGCCTGCGCCGGATCGTCGAGCCAGGGTACCGGCACCGCGACGCCGACGCCGGGGGCATGCGGTGCCAGTTCGAGCTGCGCCTGGACCGGGCCCGAATGTGGCGGACCGCGGAGGGCGAGCTGTTCGCCACCGCCGACCCGCACGTCCTGGAGATCGAGGCCCTCGATGGGCTGCGCGCCATCGGCCGGGACCTCGGCCTCCGGATCAGGCTGAGCGGCAAGTCCGTGTACGACCCCGGCCGCGCGTTCACGGTCCTGATCACCCGGGCCGGCTCGTCGGTGCACTGGTTAGGTGCGCGCCTTCGTGCCCGCGCCGCCGGCGACGCCGGCGATCATCGCCTGCTGCTCGTACAGGGACAGGAAGTCGCGCTCGCGCAGGCCCAGGCCGATGGCCGCCTGGATGAGCTGGTAGACCGCCGATCCGACCGGCATCGGCACCTCAAGCGAGCGCGCCGCGCCGAGCGCGAGGTCGAAGTCCTTGCGCAGGAGCTCGGTGGTGAACGTGGGCGTCCAGTCCCTGGCCACCAGGTCCTTGGCCCTGGCCCGGGTCCAGTCCGAGCCGAGCACCGTCGCGTTGAGGAACTCCAGGAACGCGGCCCGGTCCGTCCCGCCCTTCTCCGCCAGGCTGGTCACCTCGACCAGCGCCTGCACGAGCATCCCGAGGTAGAGGTTGTGGCAGAGCTTGACCAGGCGTGCCTGCTCGCCCTCGCCGGCGTGGACGGCGACCCGGGCGATCTGCTCCAGGTGCGGCTTCACGCGCGCGAACGTGCCCGCCGGGCCCGAGGCGACGATGCAGGCGTCGCCTCGGGCCACCACGTGCGGATTCCCGCTCACCGGGGCGGCCAGGAACTCGGCCCCGGCGGCGGCCGCCGCAGCCCGCACCCGTGCCGAGGCGGCCGCCGAGACCGTCGAGCAGTCCACGATCACCTCGGGCCGGCGCTCGCCGGCCAGCAGCCCGCCCCCGCCGCAGATCACCTGCTCCAGGTCGGCGTCCCCGCCCACGGTCACGAAGACGATCCCGCAGCCGGCGAGGTCAGCGATCCGCCCGGCCACGGACGCTCCCCTGGCCGCGAGCGGCTCGGTCTTGGCCGGGGTGCGGTTCCAGACCATCACCTGCTCCCCGGCATCCAGCAGGCGGGCGGCCATCGCCGCGCCCATCCGCCCCGTGCCGAGCCAGCCGAGCCTGGCGTTTCGCGCGGGCATCCGGTCCCTCCCGTCAGTTGGTCTCGCCCGCCGGCGCCGGCAGGTCGGCGCCGGTCCAGTACCTGGTGCCCGCCACGTAGAGCTGGTCGGCGGGGAAGCGGGTGAGCAGCTGGCAGCCACCGGGCGTCACCACGACCTCCTCCTCGATCCGGGCCGCCGCCGAGCCGTCCGGCGTCGGCCAGTACGTCTCGATCGCGAACACCATTCCCTCGCGCAGCTCGACCGGGTGCTCGAACGAGTGGTACCGGCTCATCAGCGGTCGCTCCCAGTTGGACAGGCCGAGGCCATGACAGTACTGCAGGCCGAATGCCTCCTCCTCGCTGGCGAAGCCGAATTCCTGGGCGGCGGGGAAGTGGCGGACCACGTCCGCCGAGGTCGCGCCCGGGCGGATCTCGGCGATCGCGTTGTCCATGAACTCCCGCGCCCGGCGGTAGGCCTCTCGCTGGGCCGGCGTCGCGCCGCCGACGTTGAGCGTGCGGTAGTAGCACGTCCGGTACCCGTTGAACGCGTGGATGATGTCGAAGTAGGCCGTGTCGCCCGGCCGGATCAGGCGGTCGGAGAACACGTGCGGGTGCGGGCTGCACCGCTCGCCCGAGATCGAGTTCACCGCCTCGACTTCCTCCGAGCCGTTCGCGTACAGGTAGTTGTTGACGAGCGCCACCATGTCGTTCTCCCGGACTCCCGGCCGCAGCGCCCGGTAGAGCTCGTCGTAGGCGCCGTCCACGAGCGCGGCGGCGTGGTCGGGCAGCGCGATCTCGTCGGCGGTCTTGATCGCGCGGACATCCTGCATGAGGCCGTGGCCGTCCTCGACCCGCAGCCCCTCGCGCTCCAGCGCGCGCAGCACGGGGAGCTCGACCACGTCCACGCCCACCGGCTCGCCGGCCAGGCCCGCATCGCGCAGCAGGCCGGCCAGCCGGGCCGCGTTCCCCGCCTCGACGCCCACGTGCTCGGGGATGGACCCGCGCCAGCTGGAGATCCCGGCCCGCCAGTTGGCGGCGGCGTTCCACGGCGCGTGCCGCTGGTGCTGCCGGGCGGCCGAGCCGATGTCCCACAGGATCGGATCGTGGCCGCGCATCAGCAGCGCGCAGCGGAAGAACTTGTCCCTGGCCCAGTTCCCGATGTGGGTCGCGGTCGTGTAGCGGATGTTGTTCATGTCGAACAGGATCAGGGCGCCCAGGCCGGAGGCCTCCAGGGCGGCCCGGGCCCTGGTGATCCGGTCGCCGCGGAGCCTGGCGAAGTCCACGCGCTGCTCCCAGTCGACGCCCGTGACGGCGCCGGGAGAGGCGACCGGGACGGGCTGGACGGTGGCCGAGTAGAACGAGGTGGCGTAACGGGTCATGGGGCTCGGTCTCCTTCGCGGGCTCGGTCTCCTTCGCGGGCTCGGTCTCCTTCGCGGGCTCGGTCTCCTTCGCGGGCTCGGTCTCCTTCGCGGGCTCGGTCTCCTTCGCGGGCGCTGGCCGGGCGGGGCTGGCCGTGATCGGCGGCCGGCGGGCAGGGCGGGTCAGACCGGGGCGTACTCCCCGCCCGGCGAGGCGGGGATGGCCGCCGCCGGGGGCGGGCCGGGCCTGCCGAGCGCGCGCCAGGCCGCGTCCGCGATCGCCTGGGCGGACAGGCCGTACTTGCCGAACAGGTACGGCCACGTCCGCGCTCCCTCGCCGAACGTGCCGTCCACCCCGATCCTGCGCAACGGCCTGCCCAGGCCCGCCTCGGCCAGCGCCTCGGCGACCGCGCTGCCCAGGCCGCCGGTGGTCAGGTGGTTCTCCGCGGTGATCACGACGTGGCACTGGCGCGCGGCCGCGAGCACGGTCTCGGCATCGAGCGGCGCGATCACGGGCACGTTCACCACCGCGGTCGTGACGCCGCGCCCGCGCAGCGCGGCGGCGGCGGCCAGCGCCGGGGCGAGCATCATGCCCGAGGCGACCAGCGCGACGTCCCGGCCATCCGTGAGCCGCTGCGCCCGGTCCAGGCTCAGCCGGTGGTGCTCGCCGAAGATCACCGGGATCTCGCCGCGCTTGAGGCGCACGTAGGCCGGCCCGGGCAGGTCCGCGATCGCCGCGACCACCTGGCGGGTCTCCACGGCGTCCGCCACGTCGATCACGGTCATGCCGGGGATCGCGCGCATCAGCGCGACGTCGTCGATCGCCTGGTGGCTTGGCCCGCCGGGGCTGGACAGGCCCGGCATGAAGCCGATGATCCGCACCGGCAGGCGCGGGTAGGCGACCGCGTTGACGATCTGGTCGAGCGGGCGCCGGGTGGCGAAGACGCCGAAGGTGTGGACGAACGGGACGTGCCCGCGGCGGGCGAGCGCGCCGGCGATCCCGATCATATTCGCCTCCGCCATGCCGCAGTGAACGAAGCGCCCCGGGAACTCGGCCTGGAACAGGTCGATCTCGCACTGCCTGGTCAGGTCGCCGCTGAGGCAGACGATCTCCTCGCGTGAGCGGGCCAGCTCCACGAGCGCGCGCCCGTAGGGCTTCACCTCGACCGGGTACGGCGGCTCGCGGAGCTCGCCGGGGGGCTCAGGCACCGTCGCGCCCCAGCCGGGCGGCGATCTCGGCGGCCGCGCGGCTCGCCAGCTCCGGCGGCAGCTTGATGAAGTGCCCGTCGGAGTCGGCCGGCAGGCAGTCCAGGCCGTGCCGGACCGAGGTGCGGCAGATCAGCGCGGTCGGGCGGCTCGCGGCCGCCGCTCCGGCCAGCGCGCGGCAGAGCGCGGCGGCGTCGTGGCCGTTCAGGTCCTGAGCCGCCCAGCCGAAGCTCTCCCACTTGGCGGCGACCGGCTCGATCGTGGTGATCGTGTCAACCGGCCCGTCGACCTGCGAGTTGTTCGCGTCCACTAGCACGGTGAGCCGGGCCAGCCGGTGGTGGGCCGCGAACATCGCCGCCTCCCAGATCTGGCCTTCCTCCAGCTCGCCGTCGCTGACCAGGGCGAACGTCCGGGCGTCGCGGTCGCGGAGCCGGTCGGAGAGGGCGAAGCCGGCCGCCGCCGACAGTCCCTGGCCGAGCGACCCGCCGACGTGGTCGAGGACCGGCGATCGCTCCGTGCCGATCGCCTCGATGGCCGATCCGTCCTGGCCGTACCCGGCGAGGGCATCCGGCGTAAGCAGCCCGAGCTCGGCGGCGGCGGCGTAGAACGCGATCACGTAGTGGCCCGGGGAGCAGACCATCCGGTCGATGCCCGGGCGGGCGACGGTGAACAGCGCCGCGACCTGCTCGGCCGACGAGAGCGCCTGCCCGAGGTAGCCGAACCCGAGCGGTGCCACCATGCGGACCGCTCGCAGCCGGATCGCGTCCGCCAGCACCGCCGGATCGGCGGCGGCCCAGCGTGTCCCGGGATCAGAAACCCGCAAGGCGGGCACATGTGGCATGGCCACATTGTCACTTTGCCTTCATGTAACGTCAACGGTAGGTGGCAGGGCCTCGTGCGGGGCTCAGCGCGGGAGGGACGTTGCCGGGAAGTCACATGGCCGGTCCTGGCCGGACGCAGCGCCGGGAGCGCCGCAGGCCGGCGGCGGTGGACCTGACCGGCATCCCGCCGGTGCCGCCGCTCCGCCGCGCCGACCTCCTCGCCGAGCAGATCCGCCGCTTCATCGTGACCGCGGGGATCGCCGAGGGCGCGCGGCTGCCCGCCGAGCGGGACCTCGCGGAGCGGTTCGGCGCGAGCCGGCCGACGGTCAGCCAGGCGCTGCGGACCCTGTCGCTGATGGGCCTGGTGGAGATCCGCCACGGGTCCGGTGCCTACGTGGTCCGCCGCCCAGAGGCGATGGTGGCGGCGTCGGTCGGCCTCATGCTCGACCTCGACCAGCGGTCGGTGGGCCACCTGATGCGGCTGCGCCTGTGGCTGGAGACGCTCGGCGTCACCGAGGCCGCGGGCCGCGAGCCCGCGCTGGCGGAGGCCGAGGCCGGGCAGATCGGCACCGCGCTCGCCCGGCTGCGCGACACCGCGGGCCGGACGTCGGAGTGGATCGCCGCCGACACCGTGTTCCACGCCACGGTGGTGCGCGCCGCAGGGAACCCGTACCTGACCGCCATGTACGAGAGCGTGCACGGCGCGGTGCTGTCCCACCAGCTGAGGGCATGGGTGGACGACGAGGCGGAGCCACGCTGGCTGCGCGAGTCGGGGCCGGAGCGGCACTGGGCGCTGCACGAGCCGATCGCCGGCGCGGTCCTGCGCCGCGACGCCGCCGCGGCGCAGGACGCCGTCCTGCGCCACCATCGGGTCATGACCGAGCACATGGAAGCCTAGGTGACGGCCCGCACGGGGGCCGGTGGCCCATCGCCGCCCCGGCCGCTCACCGGCCGATGCGCGTGCCCGTGATCGACGTGAACTGGCAGATCAGCGCCGCGGTGAGCAGGACGAGCCCGACCGCGATCTCGTTGAGGCGCCGCAGCTCCCGGCCGCTCGCGGCGAAGGCGAACATCACCAGGGCGCCGGCGGCGAGGATGAGGGCCAGGACGTCCATGCGTTCTCCCGATGGTCAGCCCCACAAGTCGGGGCGGTAGCGTGCGGTCGCCTCAAGCTCGCGGACATAGGCCTCCGCGTGGTCCCCGGGCAGTCGCCCGTGCTGTGCTGCCACCTCCACGAACGCGGCGCGGACGGCATCGCGCATCGGCTGAGATCCGCAGACGTACACGTAGCCCCCGGCGGCGAGCATGCGCCAGGTCAGCGCGCCGTGTGCCCTGATCCGGTCCTGGACGTGCTCCCCGCGGCCGGGCGGCTCGCGCGAGGTCGCCACGTGCAAGTGGTCGAGCGCGCCCTCCGCGACGAGCCGTTCGATCTCGTCACGGTAGATGAAGTCCTGGCTCGCCGACCGGATGCCGTTGAACAGCAGCGCCTCGCCGAGGCGGGCACCCGCGCGCCGCATCGCCAGCCGCTCCCACAGGAACGCCCGCATCGGGGCGAAGCCCGTGCCGGCCGAGACGAAGATCATCGGCTTGGCCACGTCCTCCTGCAGGGTGAATCCCTCGGTGGTGTGCAGGAAGACATCCAGCAAGTCGCCCGGCCGGAGCCGGTGCAGGAAGCGCGAGGCGATCCCGGGCAGGACCCGTCCCGGTGCTCCCGGCGCCGGCACCGCGTGCAGGCCGACGGTCAGGTGCACGGTCTGGTCGCCGTGGATCTTCGGGCTCGAGCTGGCCGAGTAGTAGCGCGGGCGAAGCGGCTGGGCGGCGCTGAGGAACTCGAAGATGTTGAGCCGGCACGACGTGAACGTGGCGAGGAGGCCGAGCACGTCGCAGCCATCCGCGGGCCCCGCGCCATCCGCGGGCCCCGCGTGATCGGGGTGCCCCGGGTGACCGGGATGCCCTGCGTGATCGGCAGGCCCGGCCGCGCCGGCGCGAGGCCTGGCGCCGGCCGGCGCGGTCAGCATCTCCTCGATCCGGCCGAGCGCGGCGCGCTCGGCCGGATCGGCGGCCCGCTCGCGCAGGAGGCCGGCGAGGGCGGCGGCCGGCCGGCCGGTGATGTCGACCAGGCTGGTGAGCACGTTCCGGACCTGCAGCACGACGCCCGTCGGCACGGCGCGCACGTCCATCGCCGACGGGACCGTGAACAGGCTTTCCGCGGGCGCGCCCAGGCGCCAGGCGAGCCAGGCGACCTGCTCCGGGTCGTTCCTCGGGCAGACGCCCAGATGATCGCCTGCCCGGTAGGTCACGCCCGCGGGGAGGGCGAGCTCCAGGTGACGGGTGCGCTTGGGCGACCCGGCTGCCTGGAGCTCGCGGGAGGCCAGCGTGCGCGCGACGATCGTGTCCAGGCCGACGGCGTTGGTGAGCAGCTCCGGGGCCAGCACCAGGCGGGACCGCCTGCTCCTGTCGCCCGTCGCCGAGCGGCGCCACGATCCGGACGACATGCGCCGGATCACCGAGGACATGCCGGAGGATGGCGGAGCTGGCGCGGCGTCCTCGCGCCGCAGTGACCTGTGCATGGCCGTCGTCGAGTCGGTCCTGGTCAGCTCCCCGGTCGCGGCTCCCTCGGCGGCGGCGCGATCCGCGGCTTCCTTCGTGGCGCGCGCCCCGGACAGCCGGAGCAGCAACGGCCAGACGCGGGCATTCCAGTCCGCGTGCGCGCGCTCCCATGCCGGCGTGCCCACGTCGCCATGGGCGAGGTCGGCGAGCGGGGTGGCGCCGATTTCGGCCAGCTTGCCGTGCACCCAGCGAGGGAACGCGAGGAACGCGTTCCACTGGCTGTTGCCCAGGCCCCAGACCAGGTAGCTGCACTGCCGCCAGGCGTCTGAGCCCGGCGGGGTGCGGTCGAGCCAGGCCTTGAACGCGGTCGCGTTCGACGGCGGATTGGAGGTGTACGTCGAGGTCATCACGACCAGCAGCCACGGCCCGCGGCGCGGCGGCGCCTGAGCGAGATCGTTGAGCGTGATCACGTCGCAGGTGTAGCCGTGGTGATGGCCGCGCCGCGCGAACCGCTCGGCGAGTTCCTTGTTCGCCCCGAAGTTGCTCCCGTAGGCGATCACCAGGTGCCGGTAGGCGCTTGCCTGGGGGATCTCGGTGGGCTCGCCC
This sequence comes from Actinomycetota bacterium, assembly GCA_021324595.1. Lineage (GTDB taxonomy): Bacteria > Actinomycetota > Actinomycetes > Streptosporangiales > Streptosporangiaceae > Chersky-822. Next base: position 46,235 of record JAJPIV010000011.1, read on the forward strand.
CACTCGGCCGGAACGGAGCGGGCGGACGCGGGGCGATCCGGCCCCTGGCCGCCCCGGACGGCGACCGGAGCGCCTGGCACGGGCGGAATGACGGGGGCCGGGGGAACGGCAGGGCGATCCAGGAACGCCGCCGGCCCGCCGCGCCGGCTGCTCTCCTCGCGGGGCAGCAGGACGACCGGGACCGACGTCGGCTTGGTCGTCACGACCGTGTTCTTCGCCACCGTCGCCCCGGGTGCCATCCGCAGCCGGTAGTGCTTGCAGATCTCGAACATGACGACGCGCAGCATCATGAACGTGACCTCTTGGGCCATGCACTGCCGCTTGCCGACCGAGAACGGGATGAACGCGTGGCGCGGCCGGCCGATGAGCCGGTCGGGCGCGAAATGCCCCGGGTCGAACCGGTCGGGATCGGGTCCCCAGTACCGCGGGTCCCGCTGGGCGGCGAGCGTGCCGACCAGGATGATGTCGCCCTTCCTGACGCGGTACCGGCCGAGCGTGCCGTCCTTCAGGCTGCGGCGGATGGTGACCGGCATCGGCGGGTAGACCCGCAGCGTCTCCTTGATCACCTGAGTCAGGTACGGCAGCGCCGACAGGTCTTCGTACCGCAGGTCGTAGCCGGGATCGCCGCCGGTGATCCCGTCGACCTCGGCGAGCACCCGCTCCTCGACGTCCGGGCGGGTGGCCAGGACGTGCGCGAGCCACGCCCCGGTGATCGACGGGCCGTTGAAGCCGTTCGACAGGTGCATGAGGATCTGGTCGCGCACGGTCGGCGCGTCGAGCAGGCTGCCGGTCTCCGGGTCCGGGGTGGTGACCAGGCGGGTCAGCAGGTCGTTCCGCTGCCCGGCCGATGCCGCGTGCGCCCGTGCGCGCACGAGCGCGCCGGCCGTCGCGTAGAGCTCGGCATTGTGGCGCCGGTACCGCCGCACCCGCTCCCGCTTGCGGCGCCCCGCCACCAGCGTGAAGTCGGGAAAAGGATCGGCGACCCGCCGGATGCTCTCCTTCGTGCTCTCCGGGACGGCCACGGCGAACGGGTGCGGCTGGCCGTCGCCGGCGAGCAGGGCGAAGTCATAGTCACAGGCGCCGCGGCCGGAGACCTCCAGCGCGTAGCGCTCCATCCAGGCCCGCGCGTCCAGTGGCTGGCCGGCGGGCAGCGCCGACCACGCGGTGACCAGCTTGCGCGCCTGCTCCTTCATCTGCTCTAGCTGAGTCCGCTGGTTCGCCGGCGAGTACCACGGCAGCATCACGCGCCGGATCCGCTCGTAGCCGGGGCCGTCGCTGATCACCGAGATCCCGTCGCCGCGCGAGTTGCGCAGCTGGGCGAAGAAGTTGATCTCCTCGACGAGCTTGCCGAACTGCTCCTCATCCGCTGCGACCTGATCGAGGAGCTCAGGGTCGGAAACGACGACCAGCCGCCACTTCTTCGTGGGGACCCCGACCGCGTAGATGTGCCCGAACCTGCGGAAGTACTCCAGCTGGCTGTCGTTGTCGTTCAGGATGCGGAAGTTCGAGAAGCGCTCTCCTCGGGCCGCGAGCCAGCGGATCGCGTAAGGGATCTCGATCGGCTCCGTCCGCTCCGCCTCCCGCCCGCCGGCCGCGGATCGCGGCGCGGGCTCCGGCGGCCCGGGCCGCCGCCAGGCGCGGCTCGCCGGCTCGCCAGGCGAGCTGTGGCCGGCACCGGGCTCGCGGGTGGCGCCGGGCTCGCGGGTGGCGCAGGCCAGGCCCGGGCCGTCCGCCTGGTGGCCGAGCCGGACCAGGCACCGCTCGCCGAGCACGACCCGGTCGACCCGGGCCCCCCCGACGTAGGTGCCGTTCGTGCTGCCGGCGTCCAGCAGCACCCACTGGCCGTCCTCATGGCGCAGCAGGGCGTGGTGCCAGGACACCCTGGGGTCGCTGATCACGATGTCGCACGCAGGATCCCGGCCGACGAGGTAGGAGCGCCCGGCGGTGAGCGTCCGCTCGGAGCCGGCTGCGCTGACCACGAGGTCCGGCGCTGGCATAGGCCAAGGGTAGGGCAGCGTGCGCTGCATGGACAGGGGAGACGGCCCGCGAAACGCCCGCCCGCCCGGGCAGGGCGCTTGGCGGGCCCGGCCGGGACGAAGGGCTTTTCTTCCGGAGCCGGGGGGAGTTAGCTAGCGTCAGCGGCGAGTCAATGGACGCGTGGAAGGAGCGCTGTGGTGTCCGGCATCGGCCGGGTCATCGTCGGCGCGAGCGGTTCACCGGGCAGCCTGCGGGCGCTGCGGTACGCGGAGGAGCTGGCCCGCGCCCATGATGCCATCCTGATTCCCGTGCTCGCGTGGGTGCCGCCTGGCGGCGAGGCCGCCGACCTGCAGTACCCCTCCGATCACCTGCGCCGCGTCTGGGCCGAGGACGCGCAGCACAGGCTGCGCGACGTGCTGCTCGCGGTCTGGGGGGAGGTCCCGGCCGACGCGTCGGTCCAGCCGATCGCGCAGCGCGGCGAGGCCGGACGCGTCCTGGTGGAGATCGCCTCCCGCCCCGGCGACCTGCTCGTGGTGGGTGCCGGGCGCCGCCGGCGGCGGCCCGGGTTCCGGGCCGGGAAGGTGAGCCGCTACTGCCTGGCCCACGCCGCGTGCCCGGTGCTGGCGGTGCCGCCGCCGGCGCTGGCCGGCGAGCTCGGGCACGGGCCGCTCGGCTGGGCGTTCTGGCGCCGGCAGCTCACGCCCGAGCAGGTGCTCGACGAGCGCGGCCCCGCGCCGGCCTAGCGTCCCGGCGCCGGCGCTCACGGGCTCTTGGCGACCGTGAGCAGGAGGGCAGCGTCCTCGACGGCCGCCAGGCCGTGCTGGGCGTCCGGCAGGATCAGCAGGTCGCCGGGCCGGCCCTCCCAGGACTGGCCGCCCGCGGTCAGGGTGACCCGGCCGCGCAGGACGAGCACGCTGCCCTCGCCCGGGCTGGCGTGCTCGGCCAGGGCCGAGCCGGCGGTCAGCGCCAGCACCGTCTGGCGGAGCACCCGCTCATGGCCGCCGAGCACGGTCTGCGCGGTCCGCCCGCCCGGGGCGGCGCCCGCGCGCTCCAGCAGCTCGCGGGCGAGCGCGTCGAGTGACAGCTTCTGCATGTCCGCTCCCGTCATGATCCGCCGATTCGCATCCGCCGCCCGCCGCGCTCCGGGCCGCTCGCTGGTCAGTACGGCACCCCGATCCGGCGCCAGCGCCTGCCGCTCGTGCCCGGCTCGTCCGGCGCGGCGGCCCGGCGGCTGCGGTAGACGACGTACGGCCGCCACAGGTACCACAGCGGGTAGCTCCAGGCGTGCACCAGCCTGCTGAACGGCCAGATCGCCCAGATCACCCACGCGGCTGTGGCGTGGACCTGGTAGACCACGGGGGCCGAGGCGATCGCCCGCGCGTCCGGGGACGCGGAGAACAGCCCGCGGAACCACGGGGCCACCGAGTCGCGATAGTTGTACCCGTGCCCGAGCAAGTTCACGAAGACCGTCGGCACGACGCCGGTGAGGATCACGATCAGCAGCAAGATCAGCGCGACCCAGTCGATCGGGCTGGTCGTGGCCCGCACCCGGGGCACGACCAGCCGGCGGCTGGCCAGCACCACTACGCCGGCGAGCACGAGGACCGCGGCGAGGGTGCCGGCGGCGGCAGAGAACCAGCGGTAGGCGTCCTCCGGGATGCCGATCGCCCGCGTCCACGCCGCCGGGATGAGGATCCCGATCACGTGCCCGGCGATCGCGGCGAACGTGCCGTAGTGGAAGACCGGGGATCCCCACTTGAGCAGCCGCCGCTCCTGCAGCTGCGTGGAGCGGCTGGTCCAGCCGAACTGGTCGTAGCGCCACCGCCAGACGTGGCCGACCACGAAGATCGCGAGGGCCAGGTAGGGCAGGCCCACCCACCAGGTCACCTCGAGAGAGCTCACGCCGGTCACGGCCGGGCCTGCCGTGCGGGAAGGGCGGGCGGGATCGGCCGCGCGCCGGCCGGCGGCAGTGGCGGCCAGGGCGCCTCCAGGCCGACCCGCTCGCTCGGCGGGCCGCCCTCGGCCCGGAAGCGGCGCACGCGCGCCAGGTCGGCCCGGCGCAGCCCGGGGAGCTGGGCGCAGACCGCCTCCACCACGCTCGCGTAGGGCGAGGGGGCCCCGCGCAGTCCGTCCAGCAGCAGTTCCAGGTCGGCGCGGTGCGCGGCGAGCAGCCGCTCGCCGCGCGGCGCCAGCGCGGCGAACTCAAGCACCATCGGCAGGTAGTCGGGCAGCTCCGCCGGGTCCGGCTCGAACCCGGCCGCCCGGTAGGCCGCCGTGAACTGCAGCATCGCCATCCCCCGGGTGCGGGTGTCGCCGTGCCGGTACCAGGTGAGGTACAGCGCGCACCGCCGGTGCAGGTCGAACGTCGCGACGTAGTGCGCGGCGACCTGGCCGGGCGGGGTCGCCGCGAGCCAGTCGAGGAAGGTGCCGAGCGCTCCGGCCGCGGCCCGGGGGGAGACGCCGGCCGCCGCGGCGCGGAGCGTGCCGAGCCCGTCGAGCAGCGCGAGCGTGGGGTACTGGAGCAGAACCGAGGCCAGCTTGAACGGGCTGACCTGGTCCCGTGCCGTCATGATCCGCTCCCTGGGAACAGGTGCGGGGCCGGGCCGGCGCCGTCCCAGCCGAGCAGGTTGAAGTGGACCCGGCCATCCGGCCCGCGGAACGTCTGCCCGGACGCCCCCCCGGCCGCCCCCCGGGCGGGCAGCGGGTGGAACGAGCCTCCCGCGTCCTCGCCCACCGGGCAGAACAGCTGCTCGTGCTGGGCCATCAGCGCCCCGGCGTCCTCCGCGTGCGCGGGCGGGATCACGTACCGGTCCTCGTACTTGGCGATCGCCAGCAGCCGGAACAGGTCCTCCAGGTCGGCCTGGGTCGCCCCGGCGGACCCGGCGAGCCCGGCGGGCGCCCGCGTGCCGAGCTGGGCGGCCCGCATGGCCGAGCGGACCGCGGCGAGCTTGCGCAGCGCCGCCCGGACCGGCTCGGGATCGCCCGCGGTGAACAGGTTCGCCAGGTACTCGGCCGGGACCCGCAGCGCCTCGATCGCGGCGAACACGCCGTCCGGGCCGGTGCCCCCCTGCTCGTAAGCGGCCGCCACGTCAGCGACGGGGGACAGCGGCGGGATGTACCAGACCATCGGCAGCGTGCGGTACTCCGGGTGCAGCGGCAGGGCCACCCGGTGCCGGACGGCGAGCGCGTAGACCGGGGAGCGGCGGGCCGCCTCGACCCAGTCCGCCGGGATCCCCTGCCGGAGCGCCTGCGCCGCCACCCGCGGGTCCGCCGGGTCGAGGAACACCGACAGCTGCGCCTCGTAGAGCCCGCGCGGGTCGGGGATGGCCGCCGCGGGCAGCACCCGGTCGGCGTCGTAGAGGAACAGGCCCAGGTAGCGGAGCCGTCCGACGCAGGTCTGGGAGCAGACCGTCGGCTGGCCGAGCTCGACCCGCGGGAAGCAGAACGTGCACTTCTCCGCCTTGCCGGTCCGGTGGTTGA
>JAJPIV010000151.1 GCA_021324595.1 Actinomycetota bacterium
CTCACCGCCCGGGCCGCCGGGAAGCTGGACGGCTTCCCGGAGCGGGCCCGCGAGGAGATCGCCGGCAGCGCCGTCGCGGGATTCGGCGGGACCGGATTCCGGGCGGACGGCAAGCTGGAGGTTGTCCCGGTCGTCGTGGAAGTTGAGGTGGCGGTCCCCCGCCTGGCACCCGCCTGAGTGGTAGGTGTCAGGCGTCTCCCAAGACATCCGATCAAGCGGGGGGACCACCACGATGAAGGACTGCCAGACGATCGAGACGGCCGCGGCGATCCCGCTGCCCGAGGGCGTGCGCCTGGCGATGGATGACATCGCTGGCACCATGCGGGAGGGGCTGCTGGCGATGGCGGTGTCCGCCGGCCTTGGTGTGATGACGGCGTTGATGGAAGAGCCGGTGACCGCCGTGTGCGGCCCGAAGGGCCGCGACCAGCCCGACCGCCGGGCGGTCCGGCACGGCAGCGAGCACGGCTCGGTGGCCCTCGGCGGGCGGCGGGTCCCGGTCCGCCGCCCGAGGGTGCGGGCCGCGGATGGCTCGGGGGAACTGCCGGTCCCGGCCTATGAGCTGTTCTCGTCGGCCGACCTGCTGGGGGCGATGGCGATGGAGCGGATGCTCGCCAAGCTCTCCTGCCGGCGCTGCCCGATCGGCCTGGAGCCGGTCGGCGCCGAGGTGACCGCCCGGGCCCGTTCCACGCCGAAGTCGCCGGCCTCCCGCCGGTTCGTGAAGGCCACCGAGTGTGCCCTGGCCGAGTTGTTGGGCCGGGACCTGCCCGGGCTGGATCTGGTGGCGTTGATGGCCGGCCGGGTCCACTTCGGCGACCATCTCCGCGTGGTCGCCCTCGGGATCGGCATCGACGGCGTCAAGCACCCGCTGGCGGTGGTCGAGGGGGCGACGGAGAACACCACCACGGTCACCGACCTGCCGGCCGGCCTGCCCGACCGGGGCCTTGACACGGCGCAGACCCGGCCGGGTGCGCGCGGAGCGGTGCTGTGCTACGCGTGCGTTCCGGTGTCGGAGTTCGGCGCTGGCTGGCCGCCCGGGGTGCCAGTGCAGGTGCACGGGATGGACGCAGACTCGATCTTCGTCGGCGAGGGCGACATCGACGCCGCCCGCGAGCTCATCGGCCAGGCCGAGGAGGGAGAACTGTTCCTCTACCCGGGCGACCAGCACTACTTCGCGGACAGTTCGCTGCCGTCCTACGACCAGGACGCCACCGCACTGCTTACCCAGCGGGTACTCACCTTCCTCCGGTAAGCAGCAAAGGCACCAGGCGACCAGCACGACGCCCGCCGAGCCAGCAACACCGGCGTGATCAATCCGTCTTACACTCCGCACCAGAACGGAGGGACACTAGAACACGACAGCCACCACCGGGCACAAGCGGACACTTGTTCGATTACGTCAACAGGCAGAAAAATCACAAGGCTGACAGGCGGTCAGCCGCAAACCTGAGCCTCAACCAATGCCGGGGTGCTCTAGCGTCCCCGGCGAACTCCGCCAGCGTCCACCCGTTCTCGCGCCCTGTCTGCGACAGCAGCCCAACAAGATACGCACGGCCGCGCCCGCGCACCGCCGCGTTCCCGAACCTGCCCGCGACCCGGGCGAACAGCTCATCAAACGACTCCGGCCACGCGGCATGCGCCTCACCAGCCTGCACCCGCGCCTCATCCACGGCACCCAGCACGCACCGATCCTGGGGAACCAGGACCATCAAGTCACGCGGACACGCCACGTAACATCACAGCTCACCGTTGTAGTACCAGGCGGCGGCCGGCCAGGCGCGGGCAACCGGCCTAGCCCGCCGCCCGTGCCGCTGAGGGCCAGGGCAAGGACGCGGCCGCCGCAGCCGGTTGCCCGGGCGGCACGGCGGCACCACGCGATCAGGGCAGCCTGGTCCTGTGAGCGGATGCGGTCCACCGCATTAGCGCGCGGCCAGCCCCGCCATCAGCTCATCGACAATCCGGCGCGCCCATCCGCGCTCGAACCGCTCCCGGCCCAGCCGTGCCCGGGCCAGCACCGCGCCGGTCAGCATGTCCACGGCGGCCTCGATGTTCGCGTTCTCGCGCAGCTCGCCGGTGGTCACGCCGCGGCGCAGGATCGCGCGCACGACCGCGCGCCTCGGCTCGGCGACCGCCTCGACGTAGCGCTCCAGCAGCCGCGGATACCCCTCGCCCTCGCCGAGCAGCAGCGCGTGCTGGCGCATCCGGCGCCGGTCGGCCGCCTCGGCCCGCAGCGCGTCGAGCACGACCGCCAGGTCCTCGCGCACCGACGCCCCCCGGGGCTCGGGCAGCGGCTCCTCGATCGCCGCCAGGGCGGCGATCAGCAGGTCCTCCTTGCCGGGCCAGCGGCGGTAGACCGTGGCCTTGCCGACGCCGGCCCGGGCCGCGACCGCCTCGATGCACAGGCCCTGCGGCCCGTGCTCGGCGAAGACCGCGAGCGCGGCCTCCAGGATCGCCCGGTCCGCCTGCTCGCTGCGCGGGCGCCCGGCATGCCGGGCCGCGCCGCTGGACCGGCCCGCCGGGTCGCGGGCATCCCTGGCCACGCTGGTCATGACGGCACCCGCGCGGGCAGCTGTGACGGCACCAGCACCCCTTCCCGATCCTGCGGCCGGCGCGCGGCTCCCCTGCCATCAGAAACGATACGAAACGTCATCGTATCGTATGTGATCAGGCCCGGCGCCACTCGCAGCCGGGCCTCCTCCCGCCGGCAGCCTCCTCCTCCCGCTGGCAGCCTCCTCCTCCCGCCGGCAGCCTCCTCCTCCCGCCGGCAGCCTCCTCCTCCCGCTGGCAGCCGCTTCCCCCTGGGCCCTGGTCGTGCGATCATCGAGGCGTCCGGGGACGCCACCGTGGCGCCACGAGACTGGAGGACATCATGACCGCTGAGGCACTCTACGGCGGCGCGAGCGGCCGCCGGGTCACCGTCCGCGACCTAGCCGCGGCGAAGGCGCGGAACGAGAAGTGGCCGATGCTCACCGCCTATGACGCGCTCACGGCGCGCGTGTTCGACGAGGCCGGCATCCCCGTGCTGCTCGTCGGCGACTCGGCCGCGATGGTCGTCTACGGGCACGACAGCACGATCCCGGTCACGGTCGACGAGCTGATACCGCTCACCGCCGCGGTGGTCCGCGGCACCAGGAGGGCGCTGGTGGTTGCCGACCTGCCGTTCGGCTCCTACCAGGCGTCGCCGCGGGCGGCGATGGAGACCGCCGTGCGCTTCATGAAGGAGGCCGGCGCGCACGCGGTCAAGCTCGAGGGCGGCCACCGGATCCTGCGCTGCGTCGAGGACCTGGCCGGAGCGGGGATCCCGGTGATGGGCCACCTCGGGCTGACCCCTCAGTCGGTGCACGCCCTCGGCGGCTACCGGGTCCAGGGCCGCGGCGAGGACGGCGAGCGGCTGCTGCAGGACGCCAAGGCGCTGCAGAGCGCGGGCGCCTTCGCGATCGTGCTCGAGTGCGTGCCCGCGGACCTGGCCGCGCGGGTCACCGCAGCGCTCGCGGTCCCGACGATCGGGATCGGCGCCGGGCCGGGCTGCGACGCGCAGGTCCTCGTCTGGCAGGACATGGCCGGGCTCACCCCGAGCGTGGCCAGGTTCGCCAAGCGCTACGCCGACGCGGCCGGGCTGCTCAGGCAGGCGGCGGCGGACTTCGCCAGCGAGGTGATCTCCGGCGCCTATCCCTCACCCGAGCACAGCTACCGGTGACCGCCGCCGGCGGCGGCTGAATCAGCGGCTGAGCTTGGGCAGCACCTCGCGGCCGAACGCCTCGATCCACTGCCGCTGGTTCCGGCCGACGTTGTGCAGGTAGACCCGATCGAATCCGAGGTCGAGGTAACGCTGGATGTCGGCCCGGTGCGCGTCCAGGTCCGCGGTGATCCGCATCCGGCCCTGGAAGTCCTCCGGCCGCACCAGCGTGGCCATCTGCTCGAAGTCGAACGGGGACCTGATGTCCTGCTTGGCGAACCGCATCCCGCCGTTGGGCCACTCCCGCACCGCGTTCGCCAGTGCCTCCTCCTCGGTCGGCGCCCAGGACAGGTGCAGCTGGAGGATCTTGACCTGCGAGCCGGGCTCGCGCCCGGCCTCCCGCGCGCCCGCGTCGAACCGTTCGAGCAGCCGGGCGAGCTTGTCGACCGGGGCGCCCGGCGTGATGATCCCGTCGGCCAGCCGCCCGGCCCGCTTCGC
>JAJPIV010000113.1 GCA_021324595.1 Actinomycetota bacterium
GACGCCACGCTCGTGCTGACCGATGACTACGCCTCCAGCCGGCACGCCAGGCTGTACCCGCAGAACGGCACCTGGATCGTCGAGGACCTCGGCTCCACCAACGGGACGTACCTGGACCGGGAGAAGGTCACCGGGCCGACGCCGGTCCCGGTCGGGGTCCCGGTCCGCATCGGCAAGACCGTGCTGGAGCTCCGCCGATGACGCTGGCGCTGCGGTACGTGGTCCGCTCCGACATCGGGCTGCTGCGGGACGGCAACGAGGACTCGGCCTACGCCGGCCCCCGGCTGCTCGCCGTCGCCGACGGCATGGGCGGGCACGCGGCGGGGGAGGTCGCCAGCGCCGTGGCGATCTCCGCGCTGGCGCCGCTCGACTCGGCCTCCCCCGGCGCGGACATGCTGGGGGCGCTCGCCGGCGCGATCGACGCCGCGAGCGAGTCGCTGCGGCAGATCGCCCGGTCGGACCCCTCGACGGAGGGCATGGGGACGACGGTGACCGCCCTGCTGTGGTCCGGGGACCAGGTGGCCCTGTGCCACATCGGCGACTCCCGCGCCTACCTGCTCAGGGACGGCTCGCTGGAGCAGATCACCCACGACCACACCCTCGTGCAGTCCCTGGTGGACGAGGGCCGGATCACCAAGGAGGCGGCGGCCTCCCACCCGCAGCGCTCCCTGGTGCTGCGGGCGCTGCAGGGCAGCGCCGAGTCGGCGCCCGACCTGCGGCTCCTCACGGCCCGGGAGGGAGACAGGTACCTGCTGTGCTCCGACGGCCTGTCCGACGTGGTCACCGACGAGACCATCGGCCGGACGCTGGCCGAGCTCTCCGACCTGGACGAGGCGGCCGACCAGCTCGTCGACCTGGCCATCCGCAGCGGCGGCCCGGACAACATCACCTGCGTCCTCGCCGACGTGATCGACCCGCGGCACGGCGGCACGCCGTCGGATCAGGTGATCATGGCTGGCGCGGTGGCCAGCGACGGGCCGGCCGAACCGCCCCGCGGCGACAGCCCGGCGGCCCGCGCCCGGCTGCTGACCCAGCGGCACTTCAGGCCCGCGGCCGGGGCCGCCGCGTTCACCGGGCCCGGGGACGTCACCGTCGTGGCCCCGGCCTTCTCCCCGGCGGATCCCGCCGCCGGGGCGGACGGGACGCCGGGCACGGCCAGCGACGGTGAGCCCGCCGGCCAGCGCCAGGTGCCGGCGGGACCACTGCCCGCGGGCCCGGCGGGATCGGACGGCGGCCAGGTGCCGGCGGGACCACTGCCCGCGGGCCCGGCGGGATCGGACGGCGGCCAGGCCCCGGAGGCCGCCCTGCCGCCCTCCGGGGCGGGCGGCGGCCAGGACCTCGACCAGGACGACGCGGACGACGAGCAGGACGCGGGCCCGGCCCCCGCCCGGCGCAGGCGGCGGCCGGTGGTCACCTCCGTCCTCGCGATGCTGGTGGCAGTCGTGGCTGGCAGCGCCTACATGGGCTGGCGCTTCACCCAGAGCGAGTACTACGTGGGCACGGCCGGCGGCCTGGTCGCCGTGTTCAGGGGCGTGAACGAGAACGTCGCGGGCATCAGCCTCTCCCAGGTGGTGCAGCGCACCGACATCCCCCTGGCCGCGGTCCCCGCGGGCGACGCCGGGATGATCAGGCAGACGATCCCGGCGCGGACGCTGGGTCAGGCGCGGCAGATCGTGCTGCGGATCAGCAAGGACTACCGCTGCGCGGTGACCCAGGCCAGGATCAGGAGCTGGATGCTCGCGCACCCCGCGCCGCGCCCCACCCGCGCGGGCCACGCGAGCCGGGCCGGGGCACCGGCCGCCGCCCGGAAGGAGCGCGGCGCGCGCCGGGCGGCGGCCCGCCGCTCCCACTCGGCGGCCCGGCCCTCTCCCTCGGCGGCCCCCCCGGCCCCGCCCTCCGCGTCGCCGCCGTCCCTGCCCGGCTACTGCTCGATCTACGGGGGGAGTGACGGGTGACGGCCATCGCGGGAGCGCCGGGGGATGCGGTCCAGCGGGTGCCGCTGCCGCGGGGCAGGCGTGGCAGCGAGCTGGCGATGCTCGCCTTCGCGGTCGCGATCATGGCGTTCGCCTACGCCGACGCCGGCCTCGGGCTGAACGGGCACCTCCCCCCTGGCCTGGCGACCTACGTGGGCGGATTCGCCGTGCTCGTGCTGGGCGCGCACCTGGCGGTGCGCTGGCTCGCGCCGTGGGCGGACCCGCTGCTGCTGCCGCTCGCGGCGGTGCTCAACGGCCTCGGCGTGGTGATGATCTGGCGGCTGCAGGAGTCCGGCCGGGGGGCCAATCCGGGCAACCTGATCATCACGCTCACCGCCCACTCGGCGCTGTACCAGCTGATGTGGACCGCCGTCGGGATCGGCGCGTTCGCCGGGACGCTCGCGCTGGTCCGCGAGGCCAAGGTGCTCCAGCGGTACACCTACACGCTCGGCACCGCCGGCATCGTGCTGCTGGCGATCCCGGCGCTGCTGCCGTCCAGCCACAGCTCCGTCAACGGCGCGAAGGTCTGGATCATCTTCGGGGGGTTCTCGATCCAGCCCGGGGAGTTCGCCAAGATCGCCCTCGCGGTCTTCTTCGCGGGGTACCTGGTCGCCAAGCGTGACGTCCTGTCCCTGGCCAGCCGTCGCTTCCTCGGCGTCGACCTGCCGCGGGGCCGTGACCTCGGGCCGATCCTGACGCTATGGGCGATCAGCATGCTCATCCTGATCTTCGAGTCCGACATCGGCACCTCGGCGCTGTTCTTCGGCCTGTTCACGGTCATGCTGTACATCGCCACGCAGCGCAAGTCGTGGCTGCTGATCGGCGTCGGGCTGTTCCTCGCCGGCGCGGTCGTGGCCGGGCAGGTCATCGCCCACGTGCACGAGAGGTTCGTGGTCTGGCTCCACCCGTTCGCGCCGAGCCTCATCCAGGGACTGGCCTACCAGCCCGTCCAGGGGCTCGAGGGGATGGCGTTCGGCGGGCTGCTCGGCACCGGCCTGGGCCAGGGGCAGCCTTACTGGACCCCGCTGGTGCAAAGCGACTTCATCGTCACCGGGTTCGGCGAGGAGCTCGGCCTGACCGGCCTGATGGCGCTGCTGCTCATCTTCGGGCTGCTGGTCCAGCGCGGCCTGCGGGCGGCGATCACGGTGAAGGATCCGTTCTCCAAGCTGCTCGCCGGGGGCCTGTCCTTCCTGCTCGCCTTGCAGATCTTCATCATCGTCGGCGGCGTCACCCAGCTGATCCCGCTGACCGGGATCACCACGCCGTTCCTGTCCCAGGGCGGCTCGTCGCTGGTGGCGAGCTGGATCGTGATCGCCCTGCTGGCCCGGATCAGCGACACCGCCCGGCGGCCTCCGCCCCAGCCGATCCAGGACGAGGGCATGACCCAGGTGGTGCGCGCGGCATGAACAGGGCACTGCACCGGGTCGCGCTCGCCTGCCTGGCGATGTTCCTGCTGCTCCTGGTCAACATCAACTACCTGCAGGTCTTCCGCGCCAGCTCGCTGGCCAGCGAGCCCGGCAACCAGCGGGTGTTCATCCAGCAGTTCAAGATCTGGCGGGGGGAGATCATCGCGGCGGGCGGGCCGGGCGGCGCTCAGCAGGTGATCGCCGAGTCCAAGCTCATCAAGGGCGGCTTCTACCAGCGCTACTATCCCAGCGGCTACGTCTACGCCCCGGTGACCGGGTACGACTCGGTCTTCGGCAGCACGGGGATCGAGTACTACGAGAACAGGTACCTGAACGGCAGCGCGCCGAGCCTGGCGATCTACAACCTCAAGGGCCTGTTCACCGGCAAGCCGAAGCAGGGCGCCAGCGTCTACCTGACGATCAGCCCGAAGGCGCAGCTTGCCGCCTACCAGGCGCTGGTCGCGATGGGCAGGCCGGCGGCGGCCGTGGCGATCGATCCGCGCACCGGGGCCATCCTGGCGATGGCCTCGTACCCGACCTTCGATCCGAACAAGTACGCCCCGATCGACAGCGCGTACGTGGCGCGCATCGACGCGCAGTACCGCAGGAACCCCGCGCAGCCCCTGCTCAACCGGGCGATCAACGACACCTTCCCGCCCGGCTCCACGTTCAAGATCGTGACCGGCTCGACTGCGTTCAGCACGGGGGCGGTCGCGACCCCGGACTCGACGATCCCGGCGCCGCAGTTCTACCGGCTGCCCGGCAGCACCCATGTCCTGACCAACGACAACGACTCGCCGTGCGGGAACGGGACGCCGCCGATCATCTTCGCGTTCACGGTCTCCTGCAACACCGCGTTCGGCAAGCTCGGCGCCCGGCTCGGCGGGGCGGCCCTGCACCGGTTCGCGGACCTGTTCGGCTTCAACGACCCGAGCCTGACGATCCCGCTGCCGGTCTCGCCGAGCAGCTACCCGCTGCTGGCCGACCCGGCGGAGACCGCCATGTCGGCGATCGGCCAGTTCGACGACACGGTGACGCCGCTGCAGGAGGCGATGATGGCCGCGACGATCGCCGACCACGGGGTCCTCATGCGGCCGTTCCTGGTCTCCCAGATCAGGGCGCCCGACCAGTCCGTGGTCTACAGCGCCCAGCCGGCCGCGCTGCGGCGCGTCGTCTCCCCCCGGGTGGCCGGCGACATGACCACGATGATGGAGAGCGTCACCCAGAATCCCGCCGGCACGGCGTACCTGACCGCGGGGCCGCCGGCCACCGGGATCCTGATCGCCGGCAAGACCGGCACCGCGCAGAACGGGGTCAACAACAGTAATCTGGATGACGCGGTCTTCACGTGCTTCGCCCCGGCCAACAACCCGCAGATCGCGGTCGGCGTCATCGTCAAGGGCGGCGGCTTCGGCGCCGACGCGGCCGCCCCGATCGCGCTGAAGATCATTCAGGCATACCTGGGGCAGCGGTGAATGCCGGACGGCCGAAGCCACCATCACGCAGGACGGTAACGTAAGTGCGAGACATGACTCAGCCCCGGCTGCTCGGCGGCCGCTACGAACTCGACGGTGTCGTCGGCCGCGGCGGCATGGCCGAGGTCTACCGTGCCCGCGACCTGCGCCTCGACCGCGTCGTCGCGGTCAAGACCCTGCGCGAGGACCTCGCCAGGGACCAGACGTTCCAGGCCAGGTTCCGCCGCGAGGCGCAGTCGGCGGCCTCGCTCAACCACCCCTCGATCGTCGCGGTCTACGACACCGGCGAGGACACCTCCGGGCCGGCCCACGTGCCGTTCATCGTGATGGAGTACGTCGACGGGCGCACCATCCGCGACCTGCTGCGCGATGACCGGCGGCTGCTGCCCGAGCGCGCGCTGGAGATCACCGACGGCGTGCTGCGGGCGCTGGACTACAGCCACCGCAACGGGATCGTGCACCGGGACATCAAGCCGGGCAACGTCATGCTGACCCGGTCCGGCGAGATCAAGGTGATGGACTTCGGCATCGCCCGCGCCGTCGCCGACACGCAGGCGACCATGACCCAGACCGCGCAGGTGATCGGCACCGCCCAGTACCTGTCGCCGGAGCAGGCCCGCGGCGAGCGGGTGGACGCGCGGTCCGACCTGTACTCGGTGGGCTGCCTGCTCTACGAGCTGCTGACCGGCCGTCCGCCGTTCCTCGGGGACTCGCCGGTGGCGATCGCCTACCAGCACGTGCGCGAGGCGCCGGTCCCGCCGTCCAGGCTCGACCCGGAGTTGCCGGCCTGGGCCGACGCGATCGTCCTGCGGGCGATGGCCAAGGACCCGGCCGCCCGCTACCAGTCGGCCGCCGAGATGCGCAGCGACATCCAGCGCGCGCTGTCCGGGTACCCGGTCGCGGCGCAGCTGCGGCCCACCGCCGCCTACCCCGGGCCCGGCCCGGCGGGCGCGACCCGCCGCATGGACCCGCTCGGGCAGACCCAGGCGCAGGGCCCGCCCGGCGCGCTGCCACCGTACGAGTACGGCTCCGGGCAGGGGCCGGGCCGCGGCAGCCGGCGGCGCAGGCGCCCGGTGTGGCCGTGGGTCGCCGCCGTGCTGGCGCTCGTGGTGATCGGCGGCGCGGCGCTGGTCTACTACACGGTGACCGGCCACGGGTCCGGCCAGATCAGCGTGCCCGACGTGATGGGCCAGAAGATCACCAAGGCCGAGGCGGCGATCACCCGGGCAGGGCTGGTCGCCAACCTGGTCTCGCACTCATCCGCCACCGGGCCGTACAACGTGGTGCTGAACGAGAGCCCCGGGGCCGGCTCCCTGGTCGCCAGGGGCGCCCAGGTGACGCTCACCTACAACACCAGGCCGGGCGCCAGGGCGCTGCCCAGCGTCAAGGGGCTGTCCGTCTCGGCCGCCACCACGCTGCTGAACCATGACGGCTGGACGAACGTCCAGCAGAGCCCCACGCCGGTGGCCAGCCTCACGGTGCCGGCCGGGCACGTGGTCTCCACCAGCCCGCCGACCGGCACCACCGTCGGGCTGAACCAGCTGATCACGCTCAACGTCTCCGGCGGCGGCGTCAAGGTGCCGTACCTGCTCTACGACACCCGGGCGGAAGCGCAGTCGACCCTGCTCGCGGCCAATCTCGTGCCGAATTTCGTGACCAACGTGCCCGGCCCGCCGGGCGCCACGCCGGGAACGGTGTGGAAGACGGTGCCGGGCGACGGCCGGGTGGTGCTGCCGAACAGCACGGTCACGGTCTACATCGTGCCCGGGTCGTCGTCCCCGAGCCCGAGCCCGAGCCCGACGGGCTCCTCGCCGTCCCCGAGCCCGTCGCCGAGCTCGTCCTAGCGCGAGTCACCACCGAGGAGCGATCACGTGCCCAAGTCCCGCGTCCGGAAGAAGGCGGTGTACACCCCGCCGCCGCGCTCGGCCAAGGCCCAGGTGAGCCCGCCGTGGCTGGCGCCCGTCATGGTGGCCTGCCTGGTGATCGGCCTGGCCTGGATCGCGACGTTCTACATCAGCGGCCAGCAGCTGCCGGTCCCCGCGATCAGCCAGTGGAACCTCGTCGCCGGGTTCGGGCTGATCGTCTCCGGCGTGGTCCTGGCGACCAGGTGGCGGTAGCCGGGCCCGGCCGGGCTAGAAGCGGATCACCACGCTCTGCGCGAGGGCCTGGTCCCGCAGCACCACGCCGAGCGCGAGCAGCGCGAGCAGCGTGAGCGTGGCGCCTGCCTGCACGGGGACGCGGTGCCGCGGCGGCGCGTAGACGTAGGCCGCCGTGAGCGCGGCGCCGGTGACTAGCCCCCCGATGTGCGCCTGCCAGGCGATGCCCGGCACGGTGAAGCTGATGACCAGGTTGATCACGATCAGCCCGATGACCATCCTGGCATCGACCCGGAGCCGCCGCGACAGCACGAACCACGCGCCGAACAGGCCGAATACCGCGCCGGAGGCGCCGAACGCCCCGGCCGCCGGGCTGGCGAGCAGGTAGAAGAGGACCCCGCCGCCCAGCGCGCTGACCAGGTAGACGGCCAGGAAGCGGGCCCAACCCAGCAGCCGCTCGATCGCCGGGCCGACGACGATCAGCGCCCACATGTTGAACACGATGTGCAGGATGCCGAGGCCGCTGCCGGGCGGGTCATGCAGGAACGCGCTCGAGATCAGCCGGTAGAGGTCGCCGAAGGCGACCCCGACGTTCTCGCGCAGCGTCGGATCGTAGGCCTGGCCGACGAGCGCCCCGTAGTTGATCGCCCTCGGGTAGGCGATCTCGACCAGGTAGGCGGCGACGTTGAGGCCGACCAGGGCCCAGGTCACCAGCGGCGTGCCGGAGACCCTGCCGCCGAAGCGCCCCGTCGCCTGCCGCGAACCCCGGTTCGCCTGCCTGATGCAGTCGACGCACTGCTGCCCGACCGCCGCCGATCGCAGGCAGTCCGGGCAGGCGTGCCTTCCGCAGCGCACGCACGACACCCAGGTCTCGCGCTGCGGGTGCCGGAAGCAGGTCGGCGGCGTGGTGGTCAGGCCACCAGCGCCCGGCCCGGCATCCGGCGGAATGCTGCCCATGACGCTAGCCCTCCGAGCGCTCGATCTCCACGGACTCGAGCACGACGTCCCGCAGGGGCCGGTCGTTCCGGCCGGTCGGGGCGCGGCTGATCGCATCGACCACCTCAGTGCCCGCGACGACCTCGCCGAAGATCGTGTGCTTGCCGGTCAGCCACGGCGTGGGGACCGTGGTGATGAAGAACTGCGAGCCGTTGGTGTTGGGGCCCGAGTTGGCCATCGCGAGCAGGTAGGGCCGGTCGAAGGCGAGGTCCGGGTGGATCTCGTCGGCGAACTTGTAGCCGGGCCCGCCCGTCCCGGTGCCGAGCGGGTCACCTCCCTGGATCATGAAGTCGGCGATGACGCGGTGGAAGATCGTGCCGTCGTACAGCTTCGAGGGGCCCGTCCGGCGGGTCCTCGGGTCGGTCCAGTCTCGGGTGCCCTCGGCCAGATCGACGAAGTTGCGCACGGTCTTGGGAGCGTGCTCCGGGAGCAGCCGCACGACGACGGTGCCCTCGCTGGTCCGCAGCCGTGCGGTCAGGGTCGTGGTCATATCCGAAATCCTGCCATGTCCCCGGGGCGCCCGGGCACGCTGGCAGGGTCCGGGCCGGGGCTGGCGGGGTTGGCCGGGAGGGAGCGGGGAAGTTCCCCCCGGAGGACTTCTCGGGGGGAGAGCATCAGTGCCTGTCATGACCAGGAGGGAACCGCCGGGGCCGTCCGCGGCCGGGCGGCGGCAGTCGGGGAAGATCACTCAGCAGCCATCGCGGAAGGCTGGCGGTGCCGGGCCGGTGACCTGGCGGGCGGCCATGACGGCCGGGCGGGGGGCTGCAGGGGCGATCGGCTGGGCACGGCCACGGGCCGGCCTGGCCCGCTCCTGGATGGCCGCCCGGGCGGCGCGGGGCAGCGTGGCGGTCCAGGAGAGCCTTGCGCCGCGCATCTCGTCGGCGCTGGCATCGGCGGCCCGGCGGCTGGATCCGTCCGGAACCCGTTCCAGCCGGCTGCCGCGGGTTCTCGCGGGGACGGCTCTGCTCGCCGCCGGCGTGGCGGCGGCCACCGCCATGGCGGTGCGAAGCCGGGCCAGGGGCCTCGCCGCGGCGGCCGCGCCCCGGTCCGCCGGCCGGCCCGGCGCAGGCCAGGGGGACGGGGAGCCGGCCGGGCAGCCAGCGGGCGGCGGTGCGCGCCTGGCGCCGGGGCGCCCGGGCGGGCCCGGCAGCACGCCAGGCGCCTGATCAGGGGTCGGTGCCGTCGGGCAGAATCGGGGCGTGCTGCTCAGCGATCTGGTCGCCACATCCGATGCGGTGGCGAGGTCGCCCGGGCGCAAGGCCAAGGTGGGGCTGATCGCGGCACTGCTCGCCCGGGTCCCCCCCGCCGAGGTGCCGGCCGCGGTTGCGTTCCTGTCCGGGGAGCTGACCCAGGGCCAGATCGGCGTCGGCTACGCGACGCTGTCCGGCCTCACGGGAGCGGTCCAGCCGGGGGACGCCGAGGCGGCGCATGGCCCCGGTTCTCCGGTGCTGACCCTGACCGCGGTCGATGCGACGTTCGGGCGGATCGCGGCCATGATCGGGCCCGGCTCCCAGGCGCAGCGCCATGATCTGCTCGCCGCGATGCTTGGCCGCGCGACCCCTTCCGAACGGCAGTTCCTGATCCGGCTCATGGCAGGCGACCTGCGGCAGGGCGCGCTCGAAGGCGTCATGGCCGAGGCGGTCGCCCAGGCGGCCGGGGTCCCGGCCGGGCAGCTGCGGCGCGCCCATCAGGTGCGCGGATCGCTGCCGGAGGTCGCCCGCGCCGCCCTCGCGGCGGCCGCGGGGGGCGGGCGGCCCGGCGATGCCGCGCTGGCCGCGCTGGCCGCGTTCACCCTGACGGTCGGCCGGCCGGTCAGGCCGATGCTCGCGGCATCCGCGCCCAGCCTGGACGCCGCCCTGGCCAGGATCAGCCCGGCCGCCCTGGAGTGGAAGATCGACGGGATCCGGGTCCAGGTCCACCGGGACGGCACCGACGTGAGGGTCTTCACCAGAGCGTGCGACGAGATCACCGACCGGGTGCCCGAGCTGGTGGCGATCGGGCTGTCGCTGCGGGCCAGCTCGGCGGTGGTCGACGGCGAGGCGATCGCGCTCCAGCCGGATGGCCGCCCCCGGCCGTTCCAGGTGACCTCGGCGCGCGTCGCGACCTCGCGGCGGCCAGGCGCCGGCGGGCGGAATGCCGGGCCCGCCGGGCGAGTGCCGCTGACCGCGTTCCTGTTCGACGTGCTCTACGCCGACGGCCGCGACCTCACCGGCGAGCCGGCGCGGCGCAGGTTCGCGGTGCTGGAGGCGATCGCGCCTCCGGGGCTGGTCATCCCGCGCCTGGTGACCGCCGATCCGGCCCGCGCCGGGGCATTCTTCCGTGAGGCTCTCGCCCGCGGCCACGAAGGAGTGGTCGTCAAGTCGGTGACCGCGCCATACCGCGCCGGACGGCGGGGCGGTGACTGGATCAAGGTCAAGCCGCGGGTGACCCTGGACCTGGTCGTGCTGGCCGCGGAATGGGGGCACGGCCGCCGCCGGGGCCTGCTGTCCAACCTGCACCTGGGCGCGCGGGACCCCGGTGGCGGGTTCATCATGCTCGGCAAGACGTTCAAGGGCCTGTCCGACGCGGTGCTCGCATGGCAGACTGAGCGGCTGCTCGCCATCGCCGACCCGCCCGCGCGCGGGCCATGGACGGCGGGCGGGCAGGGGATGCCGGAAGGACAGGGGATGCCCGCCGGGCGGGGGCTGCCGGGCGGGCCCGGGGACGAGCCGGGCGAGGGCGAGGCCCGGGCCTGGCCGCGCGGGGTGGTGCGGGTCAGGCCGGAGCTGGTCGTGGAGGTCGCCTTCGACGGGATCCAGGCCAGCCGCCGTTACCCGGGCGGGGTGACGCTGCGGTTCGCCCGGGTGCTGCGCTACCGGACCGACAAGCAGGCCGGCGAGGCGGACACGATCGACGCCGTCCGGGCGCTGTGGGCCGGAGGCGCGGGGGATCCGTCCTGATCCGCGCGGCGGCCTGCGGGCCTGCCCGGTTCCCGTCGCGCCTGCGCCGGGCACATTGCCCGCTGCGCCGGGCACTCCGCCCGCGCGCCGGGCGCCTGGTGCCGCCGCCGGCTTTCGCCGCGTTGTGGCGATAGCATCGGCTTCTCTCCGGAGGATCGCGGGACTCGGTGCGAAGGGGCCAGGATGCGCGCGGTGTGGCTGGGCGATGACGGCAGATGGCACACGCGGCTGCGCGGGCGCCATGTCCTGTCCGACCCGCGGCTGAACCAGGGCACCGCCTTCAGCTACGCGCAGCGCCACGAACTGGGGATCACCGGGCTGGTCCCGCCCGCTCACGTGACCCTCGACCAGCAGGTGGCCCGGGTCTACGCCCAGTACCAGCGGCAGCCGACCAACCTCATGCGGAACCTGCTGCTCACCGAGATCCACGACCGGAACCAGGTCCTGTTCTACCGGCTGCTGATCACCCATCTCACCGAGATGCTGCCGATCGTCTACACCCCGACGATCAGCGAGGCGATCAAGAGCTACAGCCACGAGTACCGCCGGCCGCGCGGCGTCTACCTGTCGGTGGACCACCCGGAGCTGATCGAGGAGTCACTGCGGGCGACGGGCCTGGAGGAAGGCGACGTCGACCTGATCGTCGCCACTGACGCAGGCGCCATCCTCGGCATCGGCGACTGGGGTGTCGGCGGCATCCACATCGCGGTGGGCAAGGTCGCCGTCTATGCGGCGGCGGGAGGGATCAACCCCGACCGGGCGCTGCCGGTGATGCTGGACGTGGGAACGGACCGGCAGAGCCTGCTCGACGACCCGCTCTACATCGGGAACCGCCATCCCCGGGTGGGGCCGCAGGAGTACGACCGGTTCCTCGACGCGTTCGTCGGGGCGGCCGGCAGGCTGTTTCCCCAGGCGATGCTGCACTGGGAGGACATCAGCGCGGCGAACGCGCGCCGGCTGCTCGACCGCTACGGCGACCGGCTGACGTTCAACGACGACATCCAGGGCACCGGGGCGGTCAACCTCGCCGCGGTCCTGGCCGCCGTCCGCGCGACCGGCACGCCGCTGCGGGAGCACCGGGTGGTGATCTACGGCGCGGGAACGGCGGGCATGGGCATCGCCGACCAGCTCCGCGGGCAGCTGGTCGCGGACGGCCTGACCGCCGAGCAGGCCGCCGCGTGCTTCTGGGCGATCGACCGCCAGGGCCTGCTCACCACCGACATGCCCGGCCTGAGCGCGGCGCAGCGCCGCTGCGCCAGGGATCCGGCGGAGGTCGCGGGCTGGCGGCGCGACCCCCAGATCGGCGGGATCGACCTGGCGGAGGTCGTGCGGCGGGTGCGCCCGACCATCCTCATCGGCACCTCGACCAGGTCCGGCGCGTTCACCAAGGGGGTCGTCACGCTGATGGCCGAGCACGCGCCACGGCCGGTGATCCTCCCGCTCTCCAACCCGACCGAACTGGCCGAGGCCACCCCCGCGGACCTGATCGCCTGGACCGGCGGGCGCGCCCTGGTCGCGACCGGGAGCCCGTTCGACCCGGTCGAGCACGACGGCGTCCGGTACCAGATAGGGCAGGCCAACAACGCCCTCGCCTTCCCCGGGATCGGGCTCGGGGTGGTCGCCGCCCGGGCGTCCAGGATCACCGATGGCATGCTGGCGGCCGCCGCCCACTCGATCGCCGGCCTGACCGATGCCACCGTGCCCGGCGCGCCCCTGCTTCCCCCCGTGGCGGCGCTCCGCGACGTCTCGGCGACGGTCGCCGCCGCGGTGGCCGAGGCCGCCTGGCGCGAGGGCGTGGCCCGCGCCACGCGCCCGGGCGACCTGGCCGGGCACGTGCGGAGCCTGATGTGGCGGCCCGAGTACCGGGC
>JAJPIV010000092.1 GCA_021324595.1 Actinomycetota bacterium
GAGTCCGGCCCCGCCGACGGGTAGTCGGTCTGCTGGGTCTCCCAGGTGATGATCCCGTCCTTGACATAGACCTGCCAGGAGCACGAGCCCGTGCAGTTCACCCCGTGGGTGGAGCGCACGACCTTGTCGTGGGACCACCGGTCCCGGTAGAAGGAGTCGCCTTCGCGCCCGCCCTCGTGGGTGACGGTCCGAAGGTCCTCGCTGACCCGGCCGGGGGCGAGCAGGCGCCTGGCCCGCAGGATGGCGCTGACCAGCGCCCCGTCGGGACCAGCGCCGGCGGCCGGGCCGCTCACCGCCGCCCCCCGTCCGCGCCCGCCAGCCGCACCACGCACAGGCTGGGCTCCTCCACGACGAACGGGTCCAGGCCCTCGATCTGCAGCGGAGAGTCCAGCCGCTCCGCGGTCGCCTTGAGCATCCCCAGGTGGATTCCGCAGACCACCGCCCGGCTCTCCCTTGCCACGTCGGCGAACGGGCAGCGGTGGAGCAGGATCTGCGAGCCGCTCCGGTCTGGCTCGGGCGCGAAGCCGAGCCTGGCCAAGACGCCGGCGAGCGCCTCGGCGGCGCGGCCGGGCGGCAGCGGCCCGGCGGGGAGAGGGTGCTCGTCGAGCGCGGCCGCCCAGCGCCTGCCCGCGCGGACGGCGGCCGCGGCGGCATCGGAGCGCTCGGCGAGCTGCGCGGCCAGCAGCCTGGCCAGGTCCCGGTACCCGGCCCGGTCCCCCGCCTCGCTCGCGGCGCGCTCGGCGGCCCCGAGCAGATCGGCGGCGGTTGTGGCAGCCTCGTAGAGCATGCGCGGGCGGCCCCGGCTGGCGCGCTCCTCCGGGAACCGGCGGACCAGTCCGGCCGAGCGGAGCACGTCGAGCTGGACGCGGGCGGTATTCCGGTGCAGCCCGACCGCCCTCCCGGCCTCGGTGGCGTCCATCGGCCGCTCGGCGCGCAGCAGCGCGCCGAGCAGGGCCTGCCGGCTCCGGCCGGCGAGGACCCGGTAGGCGTCGGGGGGGCGTGCCGGGGCATGCGTGGGTGCTGGCATGAGCCGCATTATTACCCTCAGATAGACTTAAAACAAGCAGATCGAGCAAAAATGGAGGCTGTGGTGACCGGACCGGGGGGGCTGCCGGAGCAGAGCGAGCCGGGCCGCGCCGGCGCGCCCGAGGCGACCGCGAGCGGCGGGACGGCGGGCCCGGGCCGGAGCCGGGGCCACCCCGCGCCGTCGGAGGCTCCTGCCGCGGCCGGGCCGGCGTCCGCGCCGCCCGTCGCAGCCGTGCCGGCGCCCGGCGCTCCCGCGCCGGGCCTGGCCGGCGCGCTCCCGCCGGCCGGCTTCGCGTTCGTGATGGCGACCGGCATCATCTCCACCGACGCGTACGCGCTCGGCCCCGCCTGGCTCTCCCGGGTCCTGCTCGTGGCCGCCGCCGGCGGCTTCGCGCTGCTCACCGTCCTGCTCGTGATCCGCCTCTGGCGGTACCCGCGTGCCGTCCTCGCCGACCTGCGAGCGCCGGAGCGCACGTTCGGCTTCTTCACGGTCGTCGCGGGCGCGGACGTGCTCGGGGTGCGGTTCGCCGCGGCCGGGCACCCGGTGGTCACCGCCGCGCTGGCCGCCGCCGCGGCGGTGGTCTGGCTCGCTCTCACCTACGCGGTCCCGGCTGGGCTGCTGCTCGCCAGGGAACGGGACTCGGTGCTCGGCGGCGTCAACGGCACCTGGCTGCTGTGGGTGGTCGGCACCCAGTCCCTGGCGATCTCGGCCACCGCGCTGGCCGTCTCCTGGGCGGCGGCGGCGAACTGGCTCTCGGTGCTCGCCGCCGCCCTGTGGGGCGTCGGGATCGTGCTCTACCTGATGCTGGTCGCGCTGATCCTGCTGCGCTGGCTCACCGTGCCGATGACCCCGGCCGCGCTCGGCCCGCCCTACTGGATCCTCATGGGCGCGACCGCGATCACGGTCCGGGCCGGCGCCCAGCTGCTCGCCTTCCCGCCCGGGCTGCCGGCCATCGGCGCGGTGTCCGGCCTGGTCTCCGGGTTCTCGTTCGTCCTCTGGTCGTTCGGCACCTGGTGGGTTCCGCTGCTGATCATCCTCGGCCTCTGGCGCCACGTGCGCCAGCACTGGCCGCTGGCCTACGAGACCGCGTTGTGGAGCGTGGTCTTCCCCCTCGGCATGTACAGCGCGGCGACGTTCGCCTTCGGCCACGTGACGGGCCTGGCGTTCATGGAGCCGGCCGCCCGGGCGATGCTCTGGGTCGCCGTCGCCGCCTGGGCCGCGGTGGCCGCCGGCGGCCTGGCCAGCCTCGCCCGGCTCGCGCGGGGGCCCGTGGCCGCGTGAGCGCGCGGCCGACGTGACCGGCGCGCGCCCGGCGTGGGTGGCGGCGCTCGGGCTGTGGGGCACCGGCCTGGTGGTGATGCTGGCCGACACCGACGCCGGGTCGGTGATCACCGCCGCCCAGTCCGGCGCCTCCTGGGGGTACCGGATGATCCTGCCGCAGCTGATCCTGATCCCCGTGCTCTACGTGGTGCAGGAGATGACCGTGAGGCTCGGCGTGGTGACCGGCCAGGGGCACGGCGCGCTGATCCGGGCGCGGTTCGGCCGGCCCTGGGCGCTGCTGTCCGCGGGGACCCTGTTCGCCTCCGCGATCGGGGCCCTGCTCACCGAGTTCGCGGCCGTGGCCGGGGTCGGCGCGCTGTTCGGCCTGCCGAGGTGGGTGACGGTACCCGCCGCCACCGCGTTCCTCCTGGCGATCATGCTGACCGGGAGCTACCGGCGGGCCGAGCGGATCGGCATCGCGGTCGGCCTCGCCGAGCTGGCCTTCCTCGGCGCCACGGCGCTGGCCCGCCCGCGCCCCGCGGCGGTGCTGCGCGGCCTGGCCACGTTCCCCGTGGGCAGCGGGGGGTACCTGATGCTGCTCGCCGCGAACGTCGGCGCCGTGATCATGCCGTGGATGATCTTCTACCAGCAGCGCGCCGTCATCGACAAGGGCCTCGCCATCACCGCCATCCGGCACGCCCGGCGCGACACGGCGGTCGGCGCGGTCGTCACCCAGGTCATCATGATCGCGGTGGTGGTCGCGGTCGCCGCGACCGTGGGCAGGCGCGACCCCGGCGCCCCGCTGCGCACCGTCGGGCAGATCGCCGGGGCGCTCACCCCGTTCCTGGGCCGCGACGGCGGGACCGTCCTGTTCGCGTTCGGGATGCTGGGTGCTGCCCTGGTCGCGGCGATCGTCTCCTCGCTGGCCGGGGCGTGGGGCCTGGCGGAGGTCTTCGGCTGGCGGCACACGCTCAACGAGCGGCCGGGCCGCCGCAACGCGCCGTTCTACCTGGCCTACGCCGGCGCCCATGTCGCCGGGGCCGGCCTGGTGCTGGCCAGCGCGGACCTGGTCGGGCTGAGCATCGGCGTGGAGGTGATGAACGCGATGCTGCTCCCGGTCGTGCTCGGCCTGCTGCTGGCGCTGGAGTCGGCCGCGCTGCCGCCGCGCTGGCGCATGCGCGGGGCCAGGCGCTACCTGACCTGGGGGCTGTGCCTGGCGGTCATGGCGTTCGCGCTGTTCCCCCTCGCCGCGCTGCTCCGGTGACCAGCGCGGCCAGCCCGAGCGCGCCAGCCGGGACGAGGGTGACCAGCGCGGGCAGCTGGTACCGCCAGGAGAACTCGAAGGCGTCCGAGGCGAGCAGCACGCTCGCGCCCGATGCGAAGAAGAGCAGGCACGCCAGGGCGAGCCGGCCCGGCGTCCCGTCCGCCTCGCCGGATCTTCTGGCCCGCCGGCGCAGCGCGGCGGCCGAGCCGGCCAGGCCCGCGACCGTGAGCAGCGCGAGCAGCGGGCCGGGCGCGTAGCCGCCGCCGAGCTGGTAGCCGCGCAGGAACAGGGCCCCGGGCCGCCAGATCGCCGGCGCGCCGCCGCCGTACTTCGCCGCGGCGGCCCGCAGCAGGCGCGGCGTGGTCCACGGGGGGAAGTACGGGTAGGCGGGCTGGAACTGCCAGCGCGAGATCGGGGTCACGCTCGGCACCGGGGCGCGGGCAGGCGCGAACAGCCGGACGACGTCCCGGCCGTAGGCGGCGAGCACGCGCAGCGGCTGCTGGCGCAGCACCGCGCGGTTGAACGCGGTGATCAGCGCGTCGACCTGGCCCCTGGTCAGCCTCGGGTTGCGGTAGTAGAAGCGCTGCACCGGGGACGCCGGGTCGTACTCCAGCCAGTCCGGGCCGCGCGCTTGCTGCGCCGGGGCCGGGCACATGGCCCGCTCGGCGGGCGGCAGCCGCAGGGTCGCGCAGTCCGCGGCGGCCGCGGCCCGGCCGTACAGCGAGGTGACGCCGGTGTGGGAGAGGAAGAAGCTGCCGGTCAGCAGGTACGAGCCGGTGCAGTAGGCGAGGATCGGGAGGGTGAACGAGCCGCCCAGCGCCACCACCCGGCGCAGGCCGGCCCGCCAGCCGGAGGCCGCGAGCAGCCAGGCGACGGCGGCTGGCAGCAGGGCCTCGCCGACCTGGGCGACGGTCGCCGAGGCGCCGAGCACCAGCCCGGCCGCCGCGGCCCGGCGCCAGGTCGGGGCCGGGCGGGCGAGCAGGATCGCCAGCCCCGCCACGATCATCGCCTCGAACAGCACGTCCGGCATCGCCTCCTGCTCGATCTGAACCTGGTAGGCGTCGAGCAGCAGCGGCGCGATGGCCAGCGCGGCCAGCCAGCGCGAGGCGCCCAGCCGCAGCAGCAGCGCGTAGAGGGCGACCGCGATCGCCAGGCCGAGCAGGTGCTGCGCCACGGCGACCGCGTCGAGGTTCCCGGCCGCGAGGATCGCCCGGAGCACCCCGGCGTAGCCGAGCGGGTCCATGCCGGGTGCCGCGTTGAACAGGTACCGGGGGGTGTCGATGTAGAACAGCACGGGGCGGTAGGAGGCCGTCGCGAGCGCCCGCAGCGCCAGCCCGGCGGCGAGCAGCGCGGCGGCGAGCCAGTGCCGGCGGAGCACGGCCGCCGCGCGGCGGCGCGGCCGGGCGGTTCCCGCCCGCCCGCCGGCGGGCGGCGCCGTCCCGGCCGGGCGCACGTCGCTGGCCGACGGCGTCCCCGCGTCCGCCACGCTCACGCGACGTGCCCGGGGACGGTCCAGCCGCCGCTGGAGTGCCACAGTGCGTACCAGACGGTCACCAGCGCGAGCCACCGGGTCATCCGGTTCCGCGGGACCTGCGTGAGCGCGACCCAGGCGATCGCGGTGTACCAGGCCATCACCCACGGCGCGACCACGATCCAGGCGTAGGTCAGCGCGAACGGGGCCACCACCTCGCGGGGCTGATCGGAGGAGATCCGCTGGTGGACCAGCCAGGCGACCACGAACATGGCGGCCAGCCAGATCACGCTGATCACCACGGCCATCGTGCGGGCGGCGCCCAGCGCCCTGCCCGCCTCGTGCAGGAACCACAGCGGCGACGGCAGCGTCACCCACTTCGAGCCCTGGAACAGCGGCTTGATCGGGCTCGCCCAGTCACGGGCGTTGAGCAGGTAGGGGCTGTACAGGAGGGCGAGCGTGGCCAGCGCCACCGCGGCGATCCGGCCGGTCCGCAGCCACTCGCGCTGCCGCAGCAGCGGCCAGGCCAGGCCGATCCCGATCAGCACCGCGCTGATCTTGATGCCGCAGCCGATCCCGATCAGCACGCCGACCAGCACGTCGCCCCAGATCCCGGTGACGCGGCGGGCCACCTGGATCGCGCAGATCGCCGCGGCGGCGACGAACGTGTCGAGGTGCCCGCCGCTGACCAGCTGCTGGATCAGGACCGGGTTGGCGGTCCAGAACAGGGTCGCCCGGACTGGGTCGTCGGAGGTCTTCAGCAGCAGCCAGCCGACGCCGATGAAGACGGCGCCGTTGAGGATCATGAGGACCCAGATGGTGGTGGCCGCGTTCGCCCCGCCGATCGAGGCGGCGAACGACTGGATCACGGTGGCGAACGGCCCGTACACCGACGGCTGGCTCTTCCACAGCCAGCCGACGACCTCCAGGTACGGCGAGTGGGCGCCGAGCCAGGCCGGGCCGTGGGTGTACGGGTTGCCGCCGAGCGCCGCGATCCGGCCATAGGCCGCGTAGCTCGCGGTGTCCGACGAGCCCACCGGGGTGAGGCTGACCATCACCGCGACGATCGCCGCGCTGACCAGCAGCAGGCGGCGCGGGTCGGGGCGCCACCCCTGGCTGTGCGCCCAGAGCATGCCGGCGAGCCCGGCGCAGGCCAGCACGTCCCCGGAGTAGGTCATTGCCATCGCGAGGACCGGGTGGTGGACCAGCGACGGCAGCAGGCGGGACAGGGGCAGCCGGGCTGGCTCGGGGAGGGTCTCGGCGTTCGGCGCGGTCGCGCCGACGAGCATGCCGAGCAACAGGCCGAGCCCCGACACCGAGATGGCGACCCTGGGATCGGACAGGCGGCTCCACGAGAGCTTGCGGATCACCGTGCTCATGACCCACTCGACCGGGCCGCTGCCCTCCGCCGGCCCGCGGGCGCGCATCCAGCCGGCCGGGCGGTCCGGCGGCGCAGGGCGGTCCGGCGGCGCAGGGCGCTCCGGGGCCGGAGCGGGACGCTCGTCCGCTTCGGCCAGCGCCGTCCGTGCTGCCCGGCTCGCGAACCCGGCGCCCGCGGCCGCCGCGCCCGGCTGGCCTGGCGCCTCCCGGCCGGCCCCCGGATCGGGGGCGCGGCGAGCTCGCCCGGCCCAGCCTCCCGGAGCACCGCGCCGGGTTCCGTTCGCGCGAGCTGCCCGCCTGGCCGGCTCCCCCGGTGCCGCCGGCGCGGCCGCGCCCGGCGGGCCGGCCGGGTCGGCCGGGTTCGTCGGCACCTGCGTCACCTGGGCCATACCTCCGTTGGCGGGCCGGGCGGCCCGCGCCGATGCGATCGGTGCCGCGCCAGCCGGCCCCGTTCCCGGATGCCTCGCCGCCGGCCGGGGAACGCCGCACCCGGGCGAGCTCCCCAGCGTATGGCAGCATCCTGAGGATTCAGGCCGGGTTGCCTGAATCGTGCCTGTCGTCCCGCCCGGGCGGCGGCCGTCGTGACGGCCGATCCCGCCCGGCTCCCGTACTCGGTGCCCAGCGTAGCGCCAGCGGCACCGCCCTGGTGACCTGCGGCCGGCCGCCAGCCGGCGGCGGAGGCGCCGGGAGCCGGCCCGCCCGCCTGTGAACCGCGGGCATCCACGGGCCATGACCCGTCGCCCATCCGCTCGCACGAGCATCAATCCGTCAGCATTGACGGTAAGATGGCATGACCGACGTGACAATCCGGCGAGTGCCCGAAGGCACGCTGGTCACGCTGAAGGCGCGTGCCGGGCGAGCGGGCAAGAGCCTGCAGGCGTACCTCTGGGACATCCTCGTCCGAGAGGCCGCTCGCCCGGACCCTCGCGGAGGTCACGGGCCGGGCCGGGGCCGAGGCCAGCGCATCGCTGAGCATCGACGACGTCCTTGACGCGATCGACGCGGCCAGGCGCGGACGTTGATCATCGCCGATTGCTCCGCGATCATCTTCTACCTGACCGACGACGGCCCGGTGGGGCAGCGGGTCCGAGACCGCCTGGCCAGGGAGGACGCGGTGTCCGCCCCGGAACTGCTGGACTACGAGGTGGTGTCGGCACTGGCCGGCCTCTCGCGCGGCACGCGCGGCAGCCTGCCCAAGCTGTCCGCACGCCAGGCCGAGAAGGCGATGGCGACCTTCCGGCTGCTGCCGATCGACCGGCACGACACCGTAGGGCTCTGGCCGCGAGTATGGGCGCTCGCGGTGAACTTGTCCGCATACGACGCCCACTACGTCGCTCTCAGCGAAGCCCTTGGCGTCCCGCTCGTGACCGCCGACCATCGCATCGCCCGCGCTGGCGCCGCGCGGTGCGTGATCGAGACGGTGACTCACCAGGCGGCGTAACGAGTGGGCGCCTCAGGCTGACCAGCACCGGGCGGGTGGGGAGCGCACTGCGGCGACGGCTCGGAGGGCCCCAGCTGCGTGACTGGGCGCTGGCCCAGCGACCCGGCAGGCCAGGCTGGCGAACGCGTTCAGCAGGTCCCGCACCGCGGGGATCTCGTTCGGCTTCACGTCCACGGCGACCTGCCCGGGGACCGCGCCGATCCCGTGGGCCAGCGCCGCGACCAGGTGCCTCTGACCTGCGCCCCGAGCGCGACTCGAACGCGCGACCTACTGCTTAGGAGGACACTTTCAGTGCTGCCCCTGCCAAGGTGAAGCCTGGTCAGCGCTCAACTCGGTGTCCCGTGAGGCACCGTGATTGAGCACCAGGTACGCGGTGGCGTGGCACGTATGTGGCACAATCTCGCCACTTCCCCCGTCCTCCCGATAGGCGCCGATCTTGCCGTGGAAGATCAGTGTCAAGGGCGGCGCGCAGCGCCGTCGCGTGCGACGCGCAGGCCGGAGGCCGGAGCGCCCTTGACGGTGATCTTTGCACGGCGACAGGATGGCTGGCGCGGGAGGACCGCCCGGTAGCTCTTGCCGGTGCGGCCACCGGGGGTGCGTGACGGCGGGGACCGTCGGCGGGCGGGTGCGGGGCTGGCCGCCTGGCGGCGGCGGCGCCGTGCCGGTGCGCGCCGCGCTGGAGGCGCGGCGCCAGGCCGCCGCCCCCTCGGCGGACGGATGTCCTGCTGACCCCTTGCCCGGCAGTGGGCCTCCCGCCTGGTCTCTCGCTTTCCCCTGCTGGTGGCCTGCGCTCAGGCTCAGGGCCTTGCCGCCGCGGGCCGCCTGGCGCGCCGGAGGCGTGCCCTTGAAGCCGTAGAGAAAGTTGTCACAGGCTGGCGGCTGTTGGTCGCGGCTTCTTGCGCCACGCATTTGGATGATGCGTTCTATGTAGGGATGGTGTATTGCAGGATCAGCGTGTCTCCGGGGACGACCGAGATCATTACGCGGACCGCCTTGTTGTCGGCGGTATAACCGGTTCTGATGTGTTCCGCGACTGGCGTACCGGCCGGAATCTGCAGCCGGGCGATCTCGTCAGGCGATGGCATGCGGGTGATGATCTCGTCGATGTCGTAGACCTGCTCGTAGCCAGCTTCCTTGAGGATGTCTTCACGAGTAGTGTCCTCGGGGGCCGCAAGCTCGGTGCCTCGCACGATGTTCGCGTCGAAGTAGTCGTCCGAGATGATCGCGGGCTTCCCGTCGATGTACCGCACGTGCCTGCGGACCACGCAACGGTCTGTGCGCGAGTCGAGGCCGAGTCGCGCAGCGACGCTGTCCGGCGGCGTGATCGTTTCGACGTCGAGAGTCTGACCTGATGGGTCGTGACCTTGATTCTCGATGTCGGTTTCCCAGGCATCGGAGGTCGCAAGGACCGTGTGGTCCGGTCGTTCGAACTCGGACAGGTGCCACCGAAGCCGCTGGGTGCTGCGGACGATGCGGCCGCGCCGGGGTCGGACTAGGGCCAGTCCTTCTCGTTCGAGGGCTTGCAGCGCGGCGCGCGCGGTCTGGCGGCTGACGTTGTAGGTGCGGCTTAGCTCTGGTTCAGACGGCAGGAGCGCTCCGGGGCCGAGGGTTCCGTCTTGTATCTGCTGTCGGAGATCGGCCGTTATACGGCTGGTTGTTGAGTTGTCGGCCATGATGACTGGTTCCCTCCTTGACGATCAAGGTTACCAGCTAAGCTCGTCTCAGCAACTTGACAGTCAAGCTTGTATAGTCCAGACTGCTGGCAGGAGGCTACGAAGGCCTACAGCAAAAGGCCTACAGCAACAGGAAGGAATCAGGATCATGCGTCTGCGGATCGACACGAGCGAGGTCAAGTTCCGGGTGGCTGGCACCGCCAAGCCGAAGAAGGACCACCGGGACAAGACCGGCAACACGCAGGCTCGCACGCTGGACGGCGCTCCGGTCTGGGTTGTGCGGCTGACCGCGATCGAGGCGGACCGGGAGACTGCGGAGACGATCTGGGTCGAGGTGGCTGGAGATGAGCCCAAGCTGACCCTGGATGACCTCGCGCAGGTCACCGGCCTGACCTTCGCCCCGTGGGTCAACCGTCAGAACAAGATCGTGCGCTCGTTCCGCGCCGATGCGATCACTGCGGACGGCCAGTCTGCCCGCCGGGCGGCCTGACTCCGGTCTCGGCCGGTGACGACCACCGGCACCCCGGCCTTCGTTTCGTGCCGAATGGCCAGCCTCAACCCCATCTCGCGACAACGAACAGGAGAAACCGCATGCCAGCCAACGTCGAATCGATGTTCTCAGTCCGCCAGATGCCCTGGCACCGCGAAGGCACCGTCCTCGCGGACTACCCAGGTAACTGGGACCAGGCCCGCACGCTCGCGGGGTTGGACTGGGACCCCATCACCACCGACGTGTACGCGCTGACCGACCTGGGGGCCGACGGCAGCCCCCGCTACGCGCCCATCGACGGGTGGAAGTGCGTCGCCCGCTCCGACAACGGCGCGGTCCTGTCGATCAACAAGGACAGCTACACCGTCATCAACCACGCGGAGATGGGCGAGATCGTCGAAGCGGTCCTCGCCCAGCCCAACGTCAAGTGGGAAACCGCAGGAGTGCTGGACGGCGGCCGGTCCGTCTGGTGCCTCGCCCTGCTCGATGAGCCGATTACCCTGTCGGGCGACGACAGCCCGACCCTGCCATACCTGGCGATCACCAACCGTCACGACGGTACCGCTGCCTGCGCCCTGCGCGCAACGGCTGTGCGGATCGTGTGCGCCAACACCTTCCGGGCTGCCGAACTGGAAGGCGAGCGTACCGGGACCACGTTCTCGTTCATCCACAAGTCGTCTTGGCGCAACCGGATTGAGGAAGCCCGCCAGGCCGTCACCGGCGCACGCAAGGAGATGCGCCGCTACACCGAACTCGCCCAGGAACTGCTGGCCATCTCCATCACCCCGAGGCAGCGGGAACTGTTCATCACCGAGTTCATCCCCATGCCACCCACCGGCCTGGTCACCGACCGGGTGGCACGCAACGTCGAGGAGGCCCGCAAGGCCCTGCGGCTGCTGTTCGAGTCGCAGACCACCGAGCAGGTCGCAGGCACTGCCTACGGCTTGGTTCAGGCGGCGGGGGAGTACCTCGACCACGTCCGCAACGCGCGGTCCTGGGAAACCCGGCTCAACCGGACCCTGATCCGGCCCGAGCCGCTCAAGCACCGGGCGCTGTCCCTCATCCGGGAGATCGCAGCGACCACTACCTGACAAAGCAGTGCCGGGCCTGGGGGACGGCCATCCCCCGGCCCGGCCAGCCAGATCAAACCCCATCTCGCGATAAGAACAGGAGATCTTGGCATGTCCAACTCTACAGCCAGCCTGCCCGGCGGCGTAGTCCTGGCCTGGCGGCACGCCCCGGTGGGTTCCCCAGCTGAGTGCGTGTTCGGCGACGGGATCACGATCTGCCGCTACACCCCGCGCCCTCGCCGTGGGGGTGCGCGGTGAACGAGCACCGGGTCATTCCCCACGAGCCGATCTGCCCCGAATGCGGGTCCTTCGACATCGGCACCGAAGAAGTCGAGACCGGCGACGGAGTCACCGAAACCGCCTACATCTGCCGCACCTGCGGTGAGGCATGGCCGCTGGCCTGTGTCACCGACTGGCCCATCCCGGCCGGGCGGTGATCGCGATGCCACGCCGCAACCGCAACGGCCAGTTCGCCGCAACGGCTCCGGTTGCACCGGCTCCTGCCGCGCCGTGCGCGGCGTGCCGGGCCAACCCCGCCACCCACGGCGACTACTGCGCCCTGTGTAAGGGCTTCATCACGAAATCCGCTCGCCGGACCACCCTGACAAGGCGGTGACTCCCATGCCGAACTACGCCAACCGTAACCACCGCAACCAGCGGAACAACCCCTACGCCTTCGACGACCTGGCCGTGAAGTTCAACCGCAGCGCGGCGGGCGTCGCCTGGCGCTGGCGTACCGAACTGGCGATGCTGGCAGCCGCCAGCTACACCACCGCATGCCTGGCCCACGCGCTGTCTCTGCGCTGGGCTGGCGTCATCCTGGGCGCTGGCCTGCTGGCCCTGCTGGTCATCCCGCACACCCGGCGGTTCATCACCCGGCGGTTTTGGTGCGTGCTGGCCCGCCACCGCATCCAGCGGCTGTGCTACGAGGCTCGCCTGCACACCCGTGCCGGTCGGCTTCCGCTGGTGCTGTGGACCCGCCCGACCAGGGTCGGCGAACGGGCCTGGGTGCTGTGCCGTGCCGGGGTCTGCGCGGAGGACTTCGAAGCCCATATCGGGGAACTGCGGGCTGCCTGCTTCGCCCGCGACGCCCGGGTCACCCGCCACACCGGCTGGTCGCACCTGGTGCGGATCGACATCATCCGCCGCGACACGCTCGCGCCCACGCAATCCATCAAGTCCCCTCTGGTCGCTGTCCGGGTCAAGCCATCCGCGAACGCGGCGAGGCCAGAGGCCGAAATGGCGGCAACCCGCCAGCAGTGAACACACACAACGGGACGGGCGGTGCCCCACGGCTGCGGCTGTGGGGCCTGCCCCATCCCCTGACCCGGAAGGGAGGAAACGTCATGGCAACCGTGCGGGTATTCCCGTATTCCATCTTCGATCCCATCCACCTGGGCGTGGACGAATTCGGTGAGCAGGTGCACGTCAACCTGGCCGAGCGGAACATGCTGATTGGCGGGGAGCCCGGCGGCGGGAAGTCCTCGGCTGAGAACCTGATTGTCGCCCACGGGGCGCTGTCATGTGACTGCCGCCTGGTTCTGGTGGACGGCAACCAGGTCCAGCTTGGCCCCTGGCGGCACTCCGCCGATGTGTTCATCGGCCCGTCCCTGTCTGATGCCATCGGGGCGTTCACGCAGTTCCAGCAGATCATGAACCGCCGGTATGAGCGGCTGCTGGCCACCGGACGGCGGAAGATCACCCGCGAGGACGGCGAGGACGTGTACCTCGTGGTGATCGATGAATACGCCTACTACTCGGCCACCATCGGCAAGAAGGCCGAGCGGGAGGAATTCGCCGCCCTGGCCCGTGACCTGATCGCCCGTGGCCGGGCCGCCGGGGTCATCCTCATCCTGGCCACCCAGCGGCCATCCCATCAGATCATCGACCCCTCCATGCGGGACCTGTTTTCCTACCGGCTCGCGTTCCGTTGCACGACCGACTCATCCTCGGACGTGGTGCTCGGGCAGGGCTGGGCCGCCCGCAACTACACCGCCGCATCTATCGACCCCCTCGCTCGCGGCGTCGGCTGGCTGCTGTCTGAATCCGGCGTGCCCCGCCGGATCAAGACCGCGTTCCTCACCGACGCCGACATTGCCCACCTGGCCGCCTACGCCGCCGAACTGCGTGGCACCCGGCAGGCCGCATGACGACGGCTGCCGTCGCGGTCCCGTCCGCCCCCGGCTCGCTCATCATCGGGCCGGGGCCGGGCGGAATTACCGGCGACACCGCCTCGCTCACCTGGGCGCAGTTCACCGCCGGTCTGCGCGACTACGAGCGCACCGGCATGTGCACCTACCCCATCCGGCTCAAAGGCCGCATCACCGCCGTGGACCTGGCCACCGGGGAAGCTCGCCCGGTCTACGATACCACCACCGAGCCGGACGGGGTGCTGCTGAAAGCCTGCGGCAACCGCCGCGAGCACGTCTGCCCCGCCTGCTCTCAGGTGTACAAGCGCGACGCCCGCGAGCTCGTCCGCGCCGGGCTCTCCGGCGGCAAGGGCATCCCCGGCACGATCACTACGCACCCGTGCGTGTTCGCCACCTTCACCGCCCCCTCATTCGGCCCGGTCCACTCCCGGCGCATGCGCGGCAAGACCATCCTGCCGTGCCGCCCCCGCCGCGATGCCCGCGTGCGGGTCTGCCCCCACGGGCGGGACATCTCCTGCCCCCGCCGCCACGCCCCCGATGATCCCCGCCTCGGCCGGGCGCTGTGCCCGGACTGCTACGACTACCAGGCCGCCGTGCTGTTCAACCTGCATGCCGCTGACCTGTGGCGCAGGTTCACCACCTACCTGCCCCGCCATCTGGCACGCCTGGCGGGCATCACGCAGAAGGAACTGCGCTCCCTCGTGCGGGTCCGGTACGTCAAGGTGGCCGAGTATCAGGCCAGGGGAGTGGTCCACTTCCACGCCGTGATCCGGCTTGACGCCCCCGGCGACGACTACTCCCCGCCCCACGGCGACTTCTCTGCGGACTTCCTGGCCGATGCCATCCGCCAGGCCGCCGCCGCCGTCTCCGTCCCGGTCGGGCCGGACGTCGACCACCCGGACTGCCCGCTCCTGGTGCTGCGGTTCGGTGACCAGATAGACCCCCGGCCCATCCGCCACGGTGACGACGACCTGCCCGGCACCGGGCACAAGCTCTCGGTGCAAGCGGTGGCGAACTACATCGCGAAATACGCCACCAAGGCACTCGACGCTCCCGGCCTGCCCGAGCGGCCCCTCCGCTCACTCAACGACCTGCGGGACCTGCGGTGCTCCCGCCACTACCAGCACATGATCCGCACCGCGTGGGACCTCGGCGGCGGCAAACTCTCCCCCGCCCGCACCCGGCTCTGCCGGTGGGCACACATGCTCGGCTACGGCGGGCACTTCCTCACCAAATCCCGCCGCTACTCCACCACCTTCGGCATCCTCCGCCGGGCTCGCTCCGAACACCGTAAGCGCCAGCGTCATCCGGACGGCGAACGCGACCCCTGGGGCTGCCCCCTCGATGAGCGAATCGTCCTGATCCTGGCCACCTGGGCCTACGACGGACGCGGCTACACCACCACCGCCAGCGCAGAACTCGCCCTCGCCAGCGTCGCCCGCGCCCGCGAGCACCACGACCAGGCCGACGACGAGGCCGCCTGACCCTGATCCGAGTCAGAAGGAGGAAACGACATTCCCACCCCCGACCGTCTGCTCACCGTCGCTCAGGCCGCTGACCTGCTGGCCACGAGCGATAGCTTCCCCCGGCGGCTCATCGCGGAACGGCGTATCCGGTTCGTTCGCGTCGGCCGCCACGTCCGCATCCCGGAGTCCGCGCTGCGCGAGTTCATCGCGGCTGGCACTGTCGAGCCCGTCACGGCCTGGGTACACCGCCGCCGCCGGAAGGTGGCCTGATGCCGGGCCGTAAGACGCGGAGCTTCGGGACCATCCGCAAGCTCCCTTCCGGACGCTGGCAGGCCCGGTACCGAGGGCCGGACGGCCTGCTGCGCTCTGCTCCGCACACCTTCGCCTACAAGGCCGACGCCAGCAAGTGGCTGGCACTCACCGAGGCCGAGTTGCTCAGCGGTGGGTGGATCGATCCCCAAGCCGGGCGTATCCCGTTCTCCGAGTACGCGGCTGCATGGATCGATGAGCGCCCGGGCCTGCGGCCCAAGACCATCCAGCTATACCGGTACCTGCTGCGCGCTCATCTGCAGGAGGACTTCGGCAGCCGGACCATCGCCAGCATCACCGACGCCGACGTACGCCGCTGGCGTGCCGATCTGCTCTCGGCAGGCGTGAGCCCGGTCACCACCGCTAAGGCGTACCGGCTGCTCAAAAGCATCCTCGCGACCGCTGCCGAGGATGGCTTGATCCGCCGCAACCCGTGCCGGATCAAGGGCGCATCGGTAGAGAAGTCGCCAGAGCGGCCAGTCCTCACCGTCGCCCAGGTCTACGCACTGGCCGAGGTGGTCGGCCCACGCTACCGGGCACTGGTCTTGATCGCCTGCTTCTGTGGCCTGCGCTGGGGAGAACTGGCAGGGCTCCAGCGCCGCGACATCGACTGCGACCGCAGGACGATCCGCGTAGCGCGGCAACTCTGCGAAGTAGCCGGACGTCCGCCGTTCTTCGCCCCGCCCAAGTCCGACGCGGGCAAGCGGCTGGTGGCTATCCCCTCGATGATCCTGCCGGACGTGCGCTCACACCTGGACACTCACACACCACCCGGACCCGACGCGCTGTTGTTCACGAGCCCGGCAGGCAAGCCGCTGCGGCATGGCAACTTCCGCCGCCGGGTCTGGCTCCCGGCCCTGGCCTCGTCCGGCGTTGACGTTCACCTTCACGACCTGCGCCATACCGGCAACGGGCTGGTCGCTGAGGCCGGGGCGAACCCCCGCGAACTGATGGAACGCCTGGGCCACTCCACCAGCCGGGCCGCATTGATCTACCTGCCCTCCACCACCGAGCGTCAGCATCAACTCGCGGACGCGGTAGCCGCACGTGTGCAAGCTGAACTCGGCAAGGCCGGGGAGGATGCCTGATGCTGTGGCACGTATGTGGCACGACGGGAACAGCACCAGCGATGATCGATCATGACCAGCGGAGTTCCGGCGGCCTGACCTGGGTTTTCCTTTGCGCCCCGAGCGCGACTCGAACGCGCGACCTACTGCTTAGGAGGCAGTCGCTCTATCCACTGAGCTATCGGGGCTGGCCGCGGCGCCTACGGCGGCGGCGCGTGCACAGCCTACCGCCTCGCGCCGCACTGGCGCCGCGCCCCGGCCAGCGGGAAGATCCAGGGCCAGCCGGCGCGCCGATCAGGCTATGGCAGCTCGATCGGCAGCTTGAGCCCGTCCAGCGCCGACGGGCAGGGGCAGGCCCGCTCCTCCGGCATGTTCTCGATGATCGTCAGCAGCACGCCGCGCAGCCTCGCCACGTTCCGCGCGAAGACCTCGAAGACCTCCGCCTGGGTGACCCCGCCGCCCTCGTCCACCCCCGCATCGGTGTCGGTGACCAGGCACAACGGCGTGTAGCAGAGCGCCAGCTCGCGGGCGAGCGCGGCCTCGGGGTGGCCGGTCATGCCGACCAGGGTCCAGCCCTGCGCCGCGTACCACCGCGACTCGGCCCGGGTGGAAAAGCGCGGCCCGTTGATCACCACGAGGGTCCCCGTGGTCACCGGCGGCCAGCCCGCCGCCCGGGCCGTCGCGGCGGCGACCGCGCGCCCGGCCGGGCAGTAGGGGTCGGCGAACGAGACGTGCACCGCGCCGCCCTCGCCGTAATACGTGTGCGGGCGGCCGGACGTCCGGTCCACGAGCTGGTCGGGGATCACGAGCGTCCCGGGGCCGTGCTCCCGGGTCAGCGACCCGACCGCGCTCGGCGCGAGCACCTGCCGGACGCCGACCGAGCGCAGCGCCCACAGGTTCGCCAGGTACGGGATGCGGTGCGGCGGGAACCGGTGGTCCCGGCCGTGCCTGGGCAGGAACGCGACCTGCCGGCCGGCGACCGTCCCGATGGTGAGCGGATCGCTCGGCGCGCCGAACGGCGTCTCGACGGCGACCTCCCGCGCCTGGCCGAGGAACTCGTAGAACCCCGACCCGCCGATGACCCCGATCACGGCCCGCTCCGCGGCGCCCCGTCCGGGACCGCCTCGCCCGGGGCCGGCCGGCCCCGCGCCGCCCTGCGCCGCGCCACCCGTCGCGGTGCCGTCGTGCCCGGCCGTCACGGCTCAGGCGACCTTCGAGCCGGCCCCCGACGCCGCAGCTCCCGGCGAGCCGGCCCCCGACGTGCCGCTGGCCCCGGATCCGCTGGCGGATGACCCGTTCGCGGAGGATCCGCCCGCCGATGACCCGCCTCCGGCGGCCTCGGCCGAGGCCGCCGGGCCGCCTCCCGACCCGTTCGCGGCGGACTTGCCGTTCACGCCCGCGCCCGCCGAGCCGTTCCTGCTGTCGGTGCGGTAGAAGCCGGACCCCTTGAAGACGATGCCCACCGGCGAGAACACCTTCCGCAGCCTGCCGCCGCAGCCTGAGCAGATGGTCAGCGGATCGTCGCTGAAGCTCTGGACGACCTCGAGCCGGTCCCCGCATTCGGTGCAGGCGTACTGGTACGTCGGCACATGTCCTCCCGAAAGCCTTAGCACTCGCCAGCGCCAACTGCTAAACGATGGTAGCAACAGCTAGCGCAGCCTGGTGATTCCTCCGCCCGGCTGGGCCACCGCGCGGACCCGCCGGTCGTGCGGGCCGGCCGGCACCTCCCCGAGCAGCTCCCCGTCGTACAGGAGCGCGACGGTGAGCACCGCCGGGCCGACCCTGGCCAGCGCCCGGTCGTAGGAGCCGCCGCCGCGGCCGAGGCGGTTCCCCGCCCGGTCGACGGCCAGCGCGGGCACGATCACCAGGTCCGCGCTGGCGATCGCGCCGGGGCCGCGGCGATCCGAGGCCGGCTCCAGGATGCCGCGGCGGCCGGGAGCCAGCCGGCCCGGCCCCTCGTAGCACGCCCAGTCCAGGTCGTCGTCCTCGCGGAGCACCGGGAGCAGCACATAGCTCCCCCGCTTCCACAGCGCGTAAACCAGGCCGGTGGTCGCCGGCTCGGTCCCGGCCGACAGGTACGCCGCGACGGTCCCGGCCATCCCGGCCTCGGGCAGGGCGAGGACAGCGTCGCGCAGCGCCCGGCCGGCCGCGTCCCGGCCGGCGACGGTCAGGCCCGCCCTGGCCGCCAGCAAACGCCGGCGCAGCGCGGATTTGCGCTCCGCCAGGGACTGCCAGGACGTATCCTGGCCTGCCTGGGTGGCGTCGCCGCCGGTCGCGGCGTGATCACTTTCGGCCATGCCGGGCACGAGATCCTCCCGCGCGCTAGTTAGGGTTTTCAGCATGGCTCATTCAGCCGCTGTCACCAAGGCGGTCGTCCCGGTCGCCGGGCTCGGGACCAGGTTCCTGCCCGCCACCAAGGTCACGCCCAAGGTGATGCTGCCGGTCGTGGACAAGCCCGCGATCCAGTACGTCGTGGAGGAGGCGGTGCAAGCTGGCCTGCGCGACGTGGTGCTGGTGACCGGCGACGGGCAGCGGTCGGTCACCGAGCACTTCGGCCGCGCGCACCACCTTGAGGCTCGGCTCGCCGCGCGCGGCAACGAGCGCGCGCTGGCCGAGGTCCGGGCGCCGGCCGAGCTCGCCGCGGTGAGCTGCGTGCGGCAGGACGCGCCGCGCGGCCTGGGCCACGCGGTGCTGTGCGCGGCTGGCCACGTCGGCGCGGAGCCATTCGCCGTGCTGCTCGGCGACGACCTGATCGACCCCGGGGAGCGGCTGCTGGCCCGCATGATCGAAGCCAGGCGCCGGTACGGGGGGAGCATCGTCGCGCTCATGGAGGTGCCGCCCGACCAGGTCTCGGCCTACGGCTGCGCCTCGTTCAAGCCAACCGACGACCCGGACGTCGTCGCGGTCACCGACCTGGTGGAGAAGCCCGACCCGAGCGAGGCGCCGTCGAACTGGATCGTGATCGGCCGGTACGTCTGCGATCCGGCGATCTTCCCGGTGCTGCGCGCCACCCCGGCCGGGCGCGGCGGCGAGATCCAGCTCACCGACGCGCTGCGCGCGCTGGCGACGGCCGACCGCGGCCCCGGCCGGGACGGGGGCGGCGTGCACGGCGTGCTGTTCCGGGGGAGGCGCTACGACACGGGGAACAAGCAGGACTTCCTGCGCACCACGGTCGAGTTCGCGTGCGCCAGGCCGGACCTGGCGCCCGACTTCGTGCCGTGGTTGCGCGAGTTCCTCTCCGCGCTCCCGGACGGCCAGGACGGACCTGATGCAATCGGTCGACAGCTACCGTGACGAGATCCTCGCGGCGATCGCGCCGCTGCCGCCCGAGCGGGTCGCCCTGGCCGACGCGGACGGCGCGGTCCTCGCGCAGGACGTGACCGCGGC
Source organism: Actinomycetota bacterium (assembly GCA_021324595.1). Classification (GTDB taxonomy): domain Bacteria; phylum Actinomycetota; class Actinomycetes; order Streptosporangiales; family Streptosporangiaceae; genus Chersky-822. Next base: position 19,456 of record JAJPIV010000092.1, read on the forward strand.
CTGGCCGCTGCCCGGGTTCGACAACTCGGCGATGGACGGCTACGCGGTGCGCGCCGCCGACGTCGCCGGCGCCGCCGCGGACAGCCCGGTGACGCTGGAGGTCACCGGGGAGGCCGCCGCCGGGGACACGGCGGAGCGCTCGGTCGCCCCGGGCCGCTGCGTGCGGATCCTGACCGGGGCGCTGCTGCCCGCCGGCGCCGACGCGGTGGTGCCGGTCGAGTGGACCGACGGCGGCACCACCCGGGTCCGGATCACCCGGCCCGCCGAGCCCGGGCACGCCATCCGCCGGGCCGGGGGCGACGCCCGCCCCGGCGACCTGCTGCTGCCGGCGGGCACCAGGCTCGGCGCGGCGCAGATCGGGGTGCTCGCCGCCGCGGGCCACGGCGACGTCCTCGCCCGCCGCCGGCCGCGCCTGACCGTGATCGCCACCGGGAACGAGCTCGCCCCGCCCGGCTCGCCGCTCGTCCCCGGCATGATCTGGGACTCCAACAGCTACATGCTGGCCGCGGCCGCCCGCGGCCTCGGCTGCCAGGTGACCCGCCACCCGACGCTCCGCGATGACCCGGACGCCGTCCTCGACGCGCTGCGCCGCGCCGCGGCGCGGGCGGACGTGCTGGTCACCAGCGGCGGGGTGAGCATGGGCGGTGAGCACGACGTGGTGAAGGCCGCGCTGGCGGCGCTGGGGTCGGTGACCTTCCGCCGGGTCGCGATGCAGCCGGGGATGCCGCAGGGGTTCGGGCTGCTCGGCCCCTCCGCCACGCCGGTCTTCACGCTGCCGGGGAACCCGGTGTCGGCGTTCGTCTCGTTCACCCTGTTCGTCACGCCGGCGGTGCGCGCCCTCCAGGGCCTGAAGGGTGAACGAGCCGGCCGCCGCACGGCCAGGCTCGCCGGGCCGGTGCGTTCCCCGGAGGGCAAGAGGTCGTTCCTGCGCGCGGTCCTCGGCCCCCAGGACGGCCAGGTCACCGCGCTGACCGGGCAGAACTCGCACCAGATCGCCGAGCTGGCCAGGGCGCAGGCGCTCATCGTGGTCCCCGAGCCGGTCACCGGCCTGCCCGCCGGCGCGCTGGTCGAGCTGATCGAGCTGCCCTAGGAGGGCGCCATGACCGACCCGCACTCCCAGGACCGGCCGCCGTCCCCGCGCGTGATAGCCCGCGAGGCGGCCGGGTCGGCCCCGGAGCCCCCGCCGCCCGCCGCGGCCGCGCTCACCCACCTGGACTCCGCGGGGCGCGCCCGGATGGTCGACGTCTCGGCCAAGGATGTGACGGCCCGCAGCGCGACCGCGACCGGGATGGTGCGGCTGGCCCCGCCGGCGGTGGCGGCGCTGCGGGGCGGCACGCTCCCCAAGGGCGACGCGCTGGCCGTCGCCCGGATCGCCGCGATCCAGGGGGCCAAGCGTACCCCGGACCTGATCCCCCTGTGCCACCCGATCGCACTGCACGCGGTGGACGTGTCCGTGGAGGTCCGTGACGACGGCGTGCTGATCGAGGCCACCGCGCGGACCGCCGACCGCACCGGCGTGGAGATGGAGGCGCTCACCGCGGTGGCGGCTGGCGCGCTCGCGCTGATCGACATGGTCAAGGCGGTCGACCCTGCCGCGGTGATCACCGACGTGATGCTGCGGGAGAAGTCCGGCGGCAGGTCCGGCCACTGGAGCAGGCCGTGATCCGCGCGCTGGCGGTCACGGTCTCCAACCGGGCCTCGGCCGGGGTCTACGCCGACACATCCGGGCCGGTCCTGGCCGGGCTGCTGCGCTCGGCGGGGTGCCAGACCGACGGCCCGGTGGTGATCCCCGACGGGGCAGCAGTGGAGGAGACGCTGCGCCAGGCCGTCGCGTCCGGGTACGACGTGGTCGTGACGACCGGGGGGACGGGCCTGACGCCGGGTGACTTGACCCCGGAGATGACCCGCCTGGTGGTCGACCGGGAGATCCCCGGGATCGCCGAGGCCATCCGGGCCGCGGGAATCGCCGCCGGGATCCCCTCGGCGATGCTCTCGCGCGGGATCGCGGGGCTGGCCGGGACCACGCTCATCGTCAACCTGCCCGGCTCGGCCGGCGGGGTCAGGGACGGCATGAAGGCCCTGGTGCCGGTCCTCGCCCATGCCCTCGACCAGGCGCGCGGAGGCGACCACCCGCGGCCCAGCGGTCCCGGCCCCGGGGCGGTGCCGGACACGGGCACGGACGGCGCGGACGACACAGGCGCAGCAGACGGCCCGGCCGATCCTGCGGCTGGTTCCGGGCCGTGATCAGGAGGCACGCCGGATTTGACCGTGCTGGGGCGGTTCTCGTCGTCCGGATGGCGCGCCGTCGTGCCGGCGCGCCATGATGGGGGCGTGGCATACGTGCGCGGCTGGCCGGCGACACTCACCGAGCCGAGCCTCCTGCAGGCGCCGGTCACGCTGCGCCCGCTCGCGACCCGCGACGCGGCCGCCTGGCGCGAGGCCCGCGTGCGCAACTCTGAGTGGCTGCGGCCGTGGGAGCCGACGAACCCGGAGACCCCGCTCTACCAGTCCAGCCTCGGCCCCTACGTCTCGATGGTCCGGACAATGCGCCGGGAGGCCCGGCACGGCGTGACGCTGCCGTGGGTGGTGACCTGGGACGGCAGGTTCGCCGGGCAGCTGACTGTCGGGAACATCATCTGGGGATCGGCCCGTACCGGGTCCGTGGGCTACTGGATCGACCGGGACTACGCTGGGCTCGGCGTGATCCCGACGGCGCTCGCGATGGCGCTGGACCACTGCTTCGGCGTGGTGGGCCTGCACCGGGTCGAGGCGACGATCCGGCCCGAGAACCGGGCGAGCCGCCGGGTGGTGGAGAAGCTCGGGTTCCGCGACGAGGGGATCAGGCGGCGCTGCCTGCACGTGGACGGGGCCTGGCGGGACCACATCTGCTACGCGATCACCGCCGAGGACGCCGCGCCCAGCCTCATGGCCCGCTGGCGCGGCACCGTGCGGTCGGCGCGTTCCCGGATCGGCTGAGGCGGGGCACCCGTAAGCTCGGGATTCGCGCGCTGGTCGGCAGTTATCTTGCGACACACCGGCCAACATGCTCGTCAATCTGGGAGCGTGCCTTTACCGTGCGTCACGTGACCAGGCGCGGATTCTCGTCACGCCGGCGTCGGGGAGGCCGGCGCGCTTGGTGGTCGCATGGACACGGGGGTGCCATGTGAGTACGTCCATCCTGTACCTGGCGATCGTGGCCATCTGGGCCGTGTTCCTGGTCCCGGCCTGGCTCCGCCGCCCGCACGCCCCGAGGGCCGAGGCCGACGACGCCGGGAACGGCGACGGGGCCTCCCTGGGAGCGCCGGACGACGGCGAGCAGGATGCGCTGCCCGAACCCGGCACGGAGCCTGATGGCGACGACGTGCCTGATGGCGACGAGGCGCCTTACGCCGGGCTCGCCAGCGACATGTCCGTGGCCAGTGACCTCACGGACTTCGGGGACGAGCGCGTCTCCGCGGCACCGGTCGCCGCCGCGGCGGTCACCGGCCGCGCCGGCCCGCGGGGCGGTGACCACGATGCCGACCTGGCCGGGCGACGCGGGGGGCCCCTGGGACTTGGGCCGTCCCCCTGGCCGGACGACGGCAAGGCCGCATGGGACGGCCCGGCGCGGGCCGACGGGCCGCCACCACGGCGAGTCCCGGCCCGCCCGGCATCGCCGCGCCGGCCCGGGGCCGCGCGGCGGGGATCGCCCCGGTCCCCGGTCCACCGGCGAGGCAGCCCGCAGAGCAGGGAGCAGATGCTGCGTGCCCGCCGCCGGATGCTGGTCATCCTCATCCTTCTCACTGCGTTCACCGTCGGCGTCGCCTACCTCGGCCTCGTGCGGTGGTGGATCTGCGCACCGCCGGTCGCGATGCTCGTCCTCTACGTGATGCTGCTCCGCGAGGTCGCCAAGGCCGAGGCGGAACTGGCCCGCAAGCGGGCGGCGTGGGAGGCGCGCCGGCGCCGCGCCGCTCGCCGAACCGGCGCCCGCCGCGCGGATGGGGACCGGCCGGGCTCGGCCACCACTCGCCGGCCCGCCCGCGAGCGCGGTGACGACGGCCGATGGGAGCCCCCGGCGATCCGCGACGACGCCGGCCGGGCACCGGCGACGGCCGCCCGCGGCCGACCCGCCACCGCCCGGGATCCCGCGGCGGAGGTCATCGACATCTCCGGCCGGATTGGCGACCAGCTCTACGACCAGTACGACGACGCCGCCGCCCGCGCGGTCGGCGACTAGCCGCCATCCGCGGCGCGGCGATCCGCCCCGCGCCGGTGACCGCACGGCGAGGCGCCCTCCGGCGCGCGGAGCGCCCTGGCACGGGTGCCCGGTGCGCCGCGGGCACGCGAGAGGCCCGGTGTTTGCTACGCTGGCTCCCGGTCCAGGGGCTGTAGCGCAGTCCGGTAGCGCACCTCGTTCGCATCGAGGGGGTCAGGGGTTCAAATCCCCTCAGCTCCACCCGAGGGTGTCCGCATGAGGACCCCGGGCCTTGTGCGTGCCGGTATCAGGCACCAGCTCGCGAGCTGGCCCAGGCCGAGGACGCCTCGCTGGACGCCTACCGCCACGCGAGGCCAGCGCGCGCCACGTCCTGACCTGCAAGACCTGACCACCGAGCGGTACACCGACGCCGTTCAGGCAGCCCGCCCGCCCTGGCCGTCATCACAGCGCAGCCTCAGCCGCCCGCGCCGACGCCGACGTCGCTCCCGCCTGCACGCATCAGCCCGGCTCCCAGGGCCGCGACGGCCCGGCGCAGGTCATCGCAGGCCAGGACATGGAACGGCGCGGGTATCGCGGCGAGCCGCCGCGCGTACCAGCCTGGCGTGTCGGTCGTTCCCGCAAGACGGGTCCAGCCGGGCCTGCTGGCGTCAGCTTCCAGCCGCCCGAGGCTCCTCGGGATCCAGCGCGGCACCTCCCCGGCGCTCGCCTCGATGAGGACCTCCACCGGATGTGTCCAGCCGTCCGACAGGTGCTCCTCGAGCACCCGCAGGGCGTCGAGGTCCCGCGGCGGCGTGAAGCGCTCGGGCAGCGCCTCGATCCCGGTGATCCGGTCCACCCGCAGCACCCGCTGCGCCTGCGCCGTGTGCGACCAGCCCAGCAGGTACCACCGGCTGTGCCGGAGCACGACGGCCCACGGGTCGACCTCCATCACCCGCCTCCGGCCTGGGCCGGGCTCGTAGGCCAGGCGCAGCCGGCGCGCCGCGGAGCACGCCTCCAGGAGTTCCGTGGCGACCTGCGGGCTGACCATCGTCCCCGGCTCGGGGGCCGGGCCTGATCCGTCGCGGTAGGCGCGGACCGGCCGGGCGAGCCGCTCCGGCAGGACCCTGACGATCTTGGCGAGCGCGCTGCCCACCGGCCCGGCCGGGTCCGAGGCGTTCCTGTCGCCCTCGAGGACGGCCATGAGCAGGCCCATCGCCTCCGCAGCGGAGAACATCAGCGGCGGCAGACGGAACCTGCGGCCGATCCGGTACCCCCCATAGGGGCCGCTGAGCGACTCCACGGGCACGCCAGCCTCGCGGAGGATCGCCACGTACCGGCGCGCGGCGCGCTCGCTGACGCCAAGGCGCTCGCCGAGGGACCGGGCGCTGATGCCGGGGGCGTTCTGGATGGCCTCCAGCGCCAGTAGCGCCCGGGCGGTGGGACCTGGGCCGTCCGGCATGATTCACCGTACATCCCGGAAGCAGATCGTCCGCGATGGCGGCTAGTGTCCTTGAGCGATGCACAGGCGCCCGGCCGGCCGGGCGCGGCGGCACCGGCGAAGGAGCGCGACATGAGGATCTCCCGGCAGACGATCGTCTTCGACGCGGCCGACCTGGCCGCGGAGAGCGCCTTCTGGGCAGGACTGCTCGGTGGCGCGGTCAGCGCCGAGGACGACTGGCACACGGTAAGCGTGGACGGCGAGCCGCGGGTCGCGGTGCAGCTGGCCCCCGGCCACATTCCGCCGCAGTGGCCCGGCGGAATGCCGCAGCAGATCCACCTCGACCTGTTCGTCGACGACATCGCCTCCGCGCATGAGGAGGCACTGGCGCTCGGCGCCCGGCTGCTGCGCGCGGCCGATGACCCGGCGGCAAGCTCGGGCTTCCAGGTCTACGCTGACCCGGCCGGGCACCCGTTCTGCCTGTGCTGGGGCTGAGCGGAAAGCAGATGAGGGCTGACGGGAAAGGCCGAGATTCCCGTGGCTGAGTTCACCGATGCCGACCTGCGGGGCGCGTTGTTCGAGCACGCCGACCTGTCCGGGGCGCGGTTCCGCGCGGTCAGCCTGTCCGGGGCGCGGTTCCGCGCGGCCGACCTCACCGGGGTCGTGATGACGGGCGTCGAGCTCTGCGACGTCGAGATCCACGGCGAGCTCAGGAACGTGACGATCAACGGCGTGGACATCGCGCCGCTGGTGGACGCCGAGCTCGACCGGCGCTACCCGCTCCGGGCCAAGATGCGGCCGGAGGATCCGGCCGGGTTTCAGCAGGCGTGGGGCATCCTCGAGCGGCTGTGGGACGAGACGGTACGGCGGGCGCGCCGGCTGCCCCCCGCCCTGCTGCATGAGTCCGTCGGCGGCGAGTGGTCGTTCATCGAGACGCTGCGCCACCTGGCGTTCGCCACCGACGCGTGGGTGAGCCGGGCGATCCTCGGCGCCCCCTCGCCGTGGGACCCGCTGGACCTGCCGTGGGACGAGATGCCCGACACGCCCGGCGTGCCGCGTGATCGCGCCGCCCGGCCCCCTCTGGAGGAGGTCCTGCGGCTGCGCCGCGACCGGATGTCGGTCGTCCGCCAGGTGATCGGCGGCCTCACCGCGGAGTCGCTGGCCCGCCAGACCGAGCCGGCCGCAGGGCCCGGCTGGCCGCCGCCCCGCAGCTACCCGGTGCGCGAGTGCCTGCTCATCGTCCTCAACGAGGAATGGCAGCACCGCCTGTACGCCGAGCGGGACCTGGAGATGCTGGAGGCCGGCGCGCGCCGCTGAGGCACCGCCGGGCCTCACCCGGGCGGCCGGGGCCGCCAGGCACCGCGAGCCCGGGATCCCGGGACCTCAGCGCGAGAGCGCGAACATGGCCCAC
>JAJPIV010000007.1 GCA_021324595.1 Actinomycetota bacterium
CACCATGAGGCGGTCGGAGAAGTGCGACACCAGCGACATGTCGTGGGTCACGAAGACCACCGCGAAGCCGAACCGCCGTTGCAGCTCCTTGATCTGCACCATCAGCGAGCGCTGCGCGACCACGTCCAGTGCCGAGGTGGGCTCGTCCATGATCACCAGCTCGGGGGTGAACAGCAGGGCCATGGCGATCATCGCGCGCTGGCGCATCCCGCCGGACAGCTGGTGGGGGTAGCTCCGCAGGTGGACGGGGTCGATGCCGACCATGCGCAGGACCTCGGCCGAGCGCTGGCCGGCCAGGCTGGCGGAGGTCGTCCCGTGCGCCCGCATCGCGTCCCGGAACTGGGCGCCGATCGACTTGACCGGGTTGAGGGCGTTCATCGCGCTCTGCATGACCACCGACATCCCGGTCCACCGGACCGCGACCAGCTGCCGGTCGGTGAGGCCGACCAGGTTCCGGCCGCGGAAGGTGACCGTGCCGGCGGTGATGGCGGCCGGGCGGGCGAGAAGCTGGGCGATGGCGAACAGGAGCGTCGACTTGCCGCAGCCGGACTCGCCGACGATGGCGAGGAACTCGCCGCGGCCCACGTCGAAGCTGACGTCGTCGACCGCGACCACCGCGCCGCGCTCCAGCAGGTACTCGGCGGACAGGTGGCGCACCGCCAGGATGGCGCCGTCAGCTGGCTGGCTGGGCATCGGCCCTCCGCGCGGTGCCGGCGATCCGGCGGGATGCCGGCCGGCCCGCCCGGCGCAGCAGCGGCCGCAGGGCGGGGTTGCCGATCTCGTCGAACGCGTAGTTGATCAGCGCGAACGCCGCGCCGAGCGCGACGATGCACAGCCCGGGCGCGATGATCCACAGCGGCGCGACCTGGAACGCCTCGTTGTTCTCGGCCCAGTACAGCATCGTCCCCCAGCTCACCACGCTCGGATCGCCCAGGCCGATGAACTGCAAGCCGGAGGAGAACAGCACCGCGTACAGGGCGTTGGTCAGGAACGACGCCACGATCAGCGAGGTCATCGTCGGGATGATCTCGACGGCGATGACGTAGAGCCCGCGCTCGCCGCGGACCCGCGCCGCCTCCAGGAAGTCCCTGCCGCGCAGCGACAGGGCCTGGGCGCGGAGCTGGCGCGCGGTGTACGACCAGCCGGTGAGCGTGATCACCGCGATCATCACGCCGGTCCCGGCGCCGTGCAGGTAGCTGCCGATGACGATCAGCAGCGGGAACAGCGGGATCACGAGCAGCACGTCGGTGATCACGTTGAGCACGCTGTCCCAGGCGCCGCCGAGGTAGGCCGCGGCGACGCCGATCAGCACGGCGACTCCGGTCGCGCCCAGGCCGACGCCGAACGCGATCAGCAGCACCGGCCGGGTGCCCCACACCACCTGGGCCCACATGTCCTGGGAGCGCCGTGGTGCCGAGCAGGTGCCTGGCCGAGATGCCGAGCAGCCGGGGGTAGATCTCGGCGTTCGGGTTGTCCCTGGCGATGACCTGCGGGAAGGCGGCCACCAGGCAGAACAGGGCGAGCAGCGCCGTGCCGGCGGTGGCCTTGCGGTTCGCGGTGATCGCCCGGCCCATCCGGCGCAGCGCCCGCGCCCCGGTGATGCCGCCGCCGGGAGCAGGGGCCGGGCCGGGGACGGAGGCCGGGACGGGCGCGGCGTCGGGCAGCAGCGGCGCGTCCATGGCTAGCGGGCTCCCCTGGTGCGCGGATCGAGCATCGCGGTCGCCACGTCGGCGACCAGGATGGCCACCAGCACGGCGACGGTGATCAGCAGGAACAGGGCCTGCATGAGCGGGTAGTCCTCATTGTTGACCGCCTGGAGCAGCAGCCAGCCCACGCCCTGGTAGTTGAAGACCTCCTCGATCAGGATCGCGCCGCCGAGCACGAAGCCGAGCGACATCGCGAACCCGGTCAGGTTCGGCAGGATCGCGTTGCGCGCCGCGTAGTCGAGCATGACCCGGTGGCCGGGCAGGCCCTTGGCCCGCGCCATGCGCACGTAGTCCTCGGCCAGCGTGGTGATCATGTTGTTGCGCATGGTGAGGATCCACGTGCCGATCGTGGTGATCAGGAGCGTGAAGCCGGGCAGGATCGCGTGCTCGAGGACGTTGCCGATGAACGCCGGGCTGAGGGACGGGGTGAGCGTGTAGTCGTAGCTGAAGAAGTACGGCAGCAGGTGCAGCTTCACCCCGAAGATCAGGATCAGCACGAGGCCGAGCCAGAAGTAGGGGACCACGGACAAGATGACGAAGACCGGCGGCATCAGGCTGTCCAGCAGCCCGCCGCGGCGCCACGCGCCGACGATGCCGATGCCGGTGCCGAGCGCGAACGCCAGGATCGTGGTGACTCCGACCAGGCCGAGGGTCCACGGGAGCGCGTGCAGCACCACCTGGCTGACCGGCTCGCCCGGCATGGTGGTGAGCGAGGGCCCGAAGTTGAATGTCGCCACGTTGCGCAGGTAGGCGAGGTACTGGGCGACCGGGTTCTGGCGGGTGCCGACGCCGAACTGGTCCTGGAGCACCTTGACCGCCTGGGGGCTGATCCCGCCCTTGAACCTGCCGATGATCGCCAGGGCGGGGTTGCCCGGCATCATCCGCGGCAGCAGGAAGTTGAGCGTGAGCGCGACCCAGAGCGTGAGCACGAAGAAGCCGACGCGCCGCAGCACGAATCTCATGGCTCCTCCAGGGGTCGCTGCGCCGGCGGACGCCGGCGAGCGACCTGGCACAACGGTCGCTCGCCGGCGCGCCGGCCGGCAAGGGCCGGCCGTGATCCCGGCGCTACCTCTTCGGCCTCAGGTGCAGCATCAGCTGGCCCCAGTCCGGGTAGTTGTACGCGGCCGGCTGGGCGTACGGGTCGGACGGGGTGGGCCAGCCGGTGAACTTGCTCGTGTCGTACTGGAACCAGTCGACCGACTCGGTGACCGGGATGACCGGCACGTCCTTCAGCATCACCAGCTCGAGCTGGTCGACGATCTGATGCTGGGTGAGCGGGCTCGTCGTCGCGCCGTAGGCGTTAATCAGCGCGTCCACGGCCGGGCTCGAGAAGCGCTCCCAGTTCGAGCCGGCGGGCGTGCCGATCGGGGCGGAGTTGGCCGAGTACAGCAGCTGCCGCAGCTCGTAGTACGGGCTCGGCCCGCCGGTCTCGCTGCCGTACGCGAGCTGGAACTTGCCGGTGTACAGGTCGGTCTGCCAGGTCGAGTAGGCGACGTTCTGCGGCGTGATCTGGATGCCGACGGCCCGGAGCGCCTGCTGGATCGTCGAGACCGCGGCCACCCAGTCGGAGAACCCGCCGTTGTTGAGGATGGTGAACGAGAGCGGCTGGCCGGACGGGGTCTGGAAGATGCCGTTCGGACCGCGCTTGAAGCCGGCCTTGGTCAGGATCGAGATGGCCTTGGCCGGGTTGTAGGCGTAGTCGTTGCCGAAGGCCGCCGCCTGGGAGGCGTCGAGCCAGCCGGAGAACGTCGGGGTGACGATCCCGGTCTGGTTCGAGGCGGGCTCGTAGCCGTACTCGCCGATCGTGGACGCCTTCTGCCGGTTGATCGCGTAGGCCATCGCCTGGCGGACCGCGACGTTGTCCAGGATCGGGTCCTTCAGGTTGATGAAGATCGAGACGTTGGCGACCGGCGGGAACCACCACTTGATGGCCGGCTGGCCGGCCAGGAACTTGCTGATGCTCGGGATGAACTGGCTGCCCCACTGGGCCTGGCCGTTGGCCAGGTAGGTGTTGGCCGTGTCATTGGTGAGGAACGCCGGGTAGTTGACCGTCCGGACCTTCGGCAGGCCCGGCTGCCAGTAGTGCGGGTTCGCCTGGTAGGTGATGTTCTGCGGGGTGCACTTGCTCACCGTGTAGGCCCCGGTCCCGACCGGGTTCTTGTCCGGGTAGGTCACCGGGTTGGAGATCTTCGACCAGACCGCCTGGTCCACGATCCCGATCTGGTCGGCGATGTAGTAGAAGTACGGCACGGCCGCGGTCTTGAAGGTCATGACGACCTGGTCGGCGCCCTTGCGGGCGACGCCGGACAGCACCGACCACACCGAGTTGACGTCGAGCGTGTGGTACCTCTTCAGCAAGCCGAACGTGTAGACCACGTCCGCGGCGGTCAGCGGGTCACCGTTGGTGAACTTCACGCCCTTGCGGATCGTGAACGTGAGCGTCTTGTTCCCGCCGCTCCAGGACCAGCTCGTGGCCAGCCAGGGCGAGGCCTTGCCGCTTTGCAGCGTGTTGACGAACGCGAGCGGCTCGTACACGTTGCCGAGCGAGAAGCTGATGTCGGACAGGTTGAACGGGTTGAAGTCGCACGTCCATGTCCCGCCGCTCTCGTTGTCGATCGTGAGGACGCCGGTGGCGCCCGGCGATGTCCCCGAGCCGGGACTGCTCCCGCAGGCCGCGGCGAGCAGGCTGCAGGCGATGACGACCCCGAATGTGAGTAGGCGTCTCATTGCTTCGGCCCTTCGGTGGAGGCTGTGGGCCCTGCCGGTCCGTGCGGATGCGGGGGCAGCGCTGCCGGTAGGATAGTTAGGACAGTATCCTAACTATTGGGCCGGTAACAGGCCCCGTGGCCGAACCGTGACCTGGCCGGACCGGCCTCGCCTGCCCGGCGGGACAGCGGGCTCGGCAAGGCGGGCGGGCCCGGCGCCGCGGGCGCGCCCGGGGCGGCGGGAGGCGCGCGATCGTGGACATGATCTCCTTCGGAACGGTCTTCCTCGAGCTGGTCTTCGGCCAGCTCGGGGCGCTGCCCGGCCCGGGCGAGGAGGTGTTCGCCGACGAGTTCGCGGTCTCCTGCGGCGGGGCGGTGACCAGCGCCACGGCGGCGGCCGCAGCGGGCCTGCGCGCCGGGGTCTGCACGGTGCTCGGCGACGACGTGGGCTCGCAGGTGGTGACCGAGCACTGCGCGGCCGCGGGGGTGGACCTGTCGGCGTCGCTGCGGGTGCCGCGCCCGGCGGCGGGGATCACGGTCGTGCTCAACTTCAGCGGTGACCGCGGCTTCGTCACGCACGTCCCGCCGGGCCCGGCCGGCCGCGCGGCCGAGCTTCGCCGCTGGCTCGGCGTGATCCGCCGGGAGCGGCCGGCCTGGTGCTACCTCCACGCCGGCCGGGGAGTCGCGCCGGTGCTGCGCGAGGCGCGGGCGCTCGGCTGCAAGATCATGCTCGACACCTCCCTCGGGGACGAGCGGGACCGGGACGGCGTGACCGAGTGCGTGCCCCTCGCCGACGTGTTCGTGCCCAACGCCGACGAGCTGGCCCGGCTCGCCGGGCTGCCCGGGGATCCGGGCGCCCGGTCCGCCGCGGACGCGGCGCGCGCCTGGGGCACCCCCCTGGTGGTCACCAGGGGGGCGGCGGGCGCGCTGGTGGCCCGCCCGGACGGCACGGTCACCGAGGTGAGCGAGGGGGTCGGGCAGGTGACCGTGCGGGACCTGACCGGGGCTGGCGACAACTTCGCCGGCGCCATGATCGCCGCGCTGCTCGGCGGCGCCTCGCTGGAGGAGGCGGTGGTGGCCGCCAACGCCGCCGGGTCGCGGGCGGTCGGCCAGCTCGGCGCGGTCGGCCAGGTCGGAGCGTGGCACGGCGGCTACTGGCCGCTGCGCCGGGCGGACGGCGCGGCCAGGGCGGACGGCGCGGCCAGGGCGGACGGCGCGGCCAGGGCGGACGGCGCGGC
>JAJPIV010000019.1 GCA_021324595.1 Actinomycetota bacterium
CCGGGCGGGTGCCGGCGTCGCACGTGAACCAGACCCGCTGGCCGGCCGCCAGCGCCGGCGCCTGTTCGACGATCCCCACCCCCTGCGTGCCGGGCACATAGGGGAGCGGCTGCGCCCCGAAGTAGGAGGTCCCGGAGGCGCAGAGCACATCGAGCGGGTTGACCGGGGCCGCGGTGACCCGGATCAGCGCCTGGCCGGGGCCGGGCCGGGGCATCGGGTGCCGCCCGAACTCGGGCGCGGCGCCGTGGCGGCGCAGCACCGCGGCCCGCATCGTGGCGCGATCCGGCCCGGCGGCGCGGGGGCCGGGCATCACTCGCCCGGGTAGGTGTAGGTGTAGGGGTTGTCGAGCACGCGCATCTCGGGGATCTCCGGGTGCATGCCCTCCTCCCAGGCCCGCGGGCCCAGGACGCCCCTGAGGTGGTCCACGGTCCGGCCGATGGCCTCCCGGGCCCGGCCCAGGTCCGCCCCGACCAGGGCGTGGTCGTGCTTGACGACGCGGCCGTTCACGACGACCGTGTGGACATCGCCGCGCTGGGCCTGGAAGACCACGTGGCCGTAGGGGTTGAGCAGCGGGAACATCACCGGCGAGGCGTCGTTCTTGATCAGCACGAGGTCGGCCTTCTTGCCCGGCTCCAGGCTCCCGGTCAGCGAGTCCAGGCCGAGCGCCCGCGCGCCGCCGCGGGTCGCCCAGTGCACCACCTGCTCGGCGCGGAGCTTGTGGTGGGTGACGGTCTCGTCCCGGCTGTGGGCCTCCATGTGCTCGCGGGCGCGGTCCGCGCTGAGCGTGGCCCGCATCGCGGAGAACAGGTCGGCGCTCCACCACATGCTGGTGTCCATCGACAGCGAGATCGGGATCGCGTGCTCGCGCAGCTTCCAGGTCGGCGGGTAGCCCTGCCCGGCGCTGCACTCGCTCTCGGTGGACAGCGAGACCGACCCGCCGGTGGCGGCGATCCGGTGGTAGGAGTCGGTGGACAGGCTCGCCGAGTGCACGTAGACCGACCGCTCGGTCATGAACCCGTGCTCGTGCATGAGCCGGATCCCCTCGTCGGTGGTCACCTTCCACACCCCGGCATGCGTGGTCACCGGCACCCCGAGCTCCCTGGCCACCTCGAACGCCGCCTTCTCCGGGAAGTCCGGGCTGGCGGGGGGCACGTCGAAGGCCATCTGGAAGCCGAGCATATCGGTGCCGCCGCCGCTGAACCGCCGGGCGACGAACTGGCGGAACTCGGGCGCCGCCGACCATTCCCAGGGCGCGGCCTGGATGTTGCCGTAGGCGAGCACGAACCGCCCGGGCACCGAGGCGAGCGCGTCGACGGCCGCCTCCGCGTGATCGATCGTGTGCAGGTTGTGCGACCAGTCGACCGAGGTGGTCACCCCGGCGTCGATCGCCTCGATCGCGCTGAGCAGGTTCCCGGCGTAGATGTCCTCCGGCCGGAACGACTTGCCCCACTGCAGGTAGTTCCAGACGAAGTACTGGGTGAGCGTCCAGTCGGCGCCGTAGCCCCGCATCGCTGTCTGCCACATGTGCCGGTGGGTGTCGATCATCCCGGGCATGACGATCCCGCCGGAGGCGTCGATCTCGGCGGTGCCCTCGGGTACCGGCAGCCGATGGCCGACCGCGGCGATGCGGTCGCCGGTGACCAGGACGTCGGCGTCGTGCTCGACCCGGTGCGCGTCGTCCATGGTCAGCACGGTGCCATTGCGGAACACCAGCGGCCGCCCGGGAGTCAGGTCGCCGGCGGTCGGGCTTGCAGTCATCACGGACCTCCACTGTCGGCGCGGCCCAGGCCGCCGCTGGATCCCAGATGTCGCGGACATGTGTCCGTATCACGGCCACACGGGACTTGACCGGAAGCGTGGCCGGTTTGCGCTCGGCTGTCAAGAGGGGAGCTCCGGCGGATCTGGCCGGCCTGGCCCGGCCTGTGGAGACGGCCGTCCGCGCTACGGACAACCTGGCCGGTTCACGCTACAGTCGCATCAGGGCGCCGCCGCGCAGCCCCTGGACGGCGTCGCGGCGATGCCGCATCACCCGGGGAGAGGGCATGGCACGCGGCCAGAGGGGTCCGGACTTCATCGAGGCGCTCGCCCGCGGCCTCGAGGTGATCCGCGCGTTCGCGCCGCGGCAGCCGGTGATGTCGCTGGCCGCGGTGGCGGCCGCGGCCGGCCTGGCCAGGCCGACGGCGCGGCGGATCCTGCTGACGCTGGAGGAGCTCGGCTACGTGCGGGCCGCCCGCGGCGGCTTCGAGCTCACCCCGCGCGTGCTCGAGCTCGGCATGAGCTACGTGCTCTCGCGGAGCCTGTGGGACGTGGCCCGCCCGCACATGGAGGCGCTGGTCGCCCGCACCCGCGAGTCCTCCTCGATCGCGCAGCTGGACGGGTCCGACATCGTCTACGTGGCCAGGGTCGCGGTGCCGAAGATCATCACGCTGGCGGTCACGATCGGCACCAGGTTCCCCGCCATGCAGACCTCGCTGGGCAAGGTGCTGCTGGCCGCGCTGCCGCCGGAGGAGGCCGAGCGGGCGCTCGCCACGCCGAGCCGGTCCCCGGTGACGGCCCGGTGGCAGCCGGGCCCGCAGGAGCGGGCGGCCGAGCTCCGCGACGTCCGCGCGCGCGGCTGGTCGCTCACCGACGAGCAGCTCGCGCCGGGGATCCGGTCGGTGGCCGCGCCGCTGCGCGACGGCAGCGGCACGGTGATCGCCGCGATGAACGTCACCGTGCACGCCGCGGAGACCCCCGTCGAGGTGCTCACCGGCGAGTACCTGCCGTTGCTGCTGCAGGCCGCCGGGGCGATCAGCGCCGACTGGGCGCGGTACCAGGCGGCCCCGCAGGTCACCGTGGAGCCGGCCGCGCTGCCGGCCCCGCTGCCGCAGGGGGCGGCGAGGTGACCTTGACAGCACGGCGGGAGCCCCCCAGACTGCACTTTGACGGACAGCCGTCCGCTCAGCGGACAGCATTGATGAGAAGGATGCCGCATCGGACATGGCCCAGCCTGAACCGGCCCCGGGACGGCGATCCGGGCCGCTCTGCGGGCTGCTGGTCGCGGACTTCTCCCGCGTGCTGGCCGGGCCGTACTGCACGATGCTCCTCGCCGACCTCGGCGCCGAGGTGATCAAGGTCGAGAGCCCGTCCGGTGACGACACCCGCTCGTGGGTCCCGCCCACGACGCCGGACGGCGTCTCCACCTACTTCCTGGCGATCAACAGGAACAAGCGCTCGGTCGTCCTCGACCTCACCAGCGCCCGGGACCTGGCCGCGGCCCGCGAGCTGGCCCGGCGCGCCGACGTGCTCGTCCAGAACTTCAAGCCAGGCGGGCTGACCAGGTTCGGCCTGGACTACGAGTCGGTCCGGGCCACCAACGAGCGGATCGTCTACGCCTCGATCAGCGGCTTCGGCGCGGGGGGCGGGAGCCACCTGCCGGGCTACGATCTCATGGTGCAGGCCATGTCCGGGCTGATGAGCCTCACCGGCGACCCTGACGGCCCGCCGTACCGGGCGGGCATCTCGGTCTTCGACGTGATCGCCGGCCTGCACACCGCGATCGGCATCCTGGCGGCGCTGGCCCACCGGGCGGCCACCGGCGCGGGGCAGCATGTCGAGGCCAGCCTGATGGCCTCGGCGCTGTCCGGGATGGTCAACCAGACCAGCGCGTGCGCCGCCGGAGGGGTGGTGCCGCACCGGATGGGCAACTCCCACCCGAGCCTGTTCCCCTACGAGCCGTTCCCGACCGCCAGCGGCGAGCTGATCGTGACCGCGGGCAACGACGCGCAGTTCCGCAGGATCTGCGAGGTGCTCGGCGCGCCCGGCCTGGCCGACGATCCCCGGTTCGCCACCAACGCGGGGCGCACCGCGAACCGGGAGCAGCTGCGGCCGCTGCTCGCCGAACGGCTCGCCACCCGCCCGGCCAGGGACTGGTTCGCCGACCTGATCGCCGCGGGCGTGCCGTGCGGGCCGATCAACTCGGTCGCCGAGGGCATCGAGTTCGCCCGCGCCATCGGGCTCGGCCCGGTCGTGCCGGTCGGGGAGCCCGCCGTGCCCACGATCCGCCACCCGCTGACGTTCTCGGCGACGGCGCCCCGGTACGACCTGCCGCCGCCGGCGCTGGACGAGCACGGCGACCAGATCCGCGCCTGGCTGGCCGGGCCGCCCGGCCGGCCGCTCAGCGAGGGGGAGCCATGAGCCAGCCGGAACCCCGCTTCCCCACCTCCCTCGGGGTGAGCGACGAGGACACGATCACGCTGCTCGGGCAGGACCTCGCGGCGGACCTGATGGGGCAGGTCGGCTTCGGCGAGCTGGCCTTGTGGCTGGTGACCCAGCGCCGGCCCGGCAGGGGGCAGGTCCGCGTCTTCGAGGCCGTGCTCGTCGCCCTCGCCGACCACGGGCTCACCCCGACCGCGATCGCGGCGCGGCTGACCTACCTGAGCGCGCCCGACTCGGTGCAGGGCGCGCTCGCCGCCGGGCTGCTCGGCGGCGGCTCCCGGTTCCTCGGCGTCACCGAGGACGCCGGCCGGTTCCTCTCCGACGCGATCGCCCAGGCGGGCCCGGGCCTGCCCGCCGACGACGCGGGCTGGGACGAGGTCGCGGTGGCGGCGCTGGAGCGCGCCCGGGCCGCCCGGCGCCTGGTTCCGGGACTCGGCCACCCGGTCCACAAGGTCACCGACCCCCGGACGCCGGCGCTGTTCCGCATCGCCGGGGAGGAGGGCCTCCTCGGCCCGCACCTGCGGTTGTTCGCGGCGATCGGCCGGGTCCATCCGCGGGTACTGGGCCGGACGCTGCCGCTGAACGGCGCGGGCGCCTGCGGCGCCGCCCTGGCCGACCTCGGCCTGCCGCCCGACCTGCTGCGCGGGTTCGCCCTGCTCGCCCGCGCGGCGGGGCTGCTCGGCCAGCTCGCCGAGGAGCGGCGCCGCCCGATCGGCATGGACGTCTACCTGACCGTCGACCGCCACGCCCGGTACGTGCCCCCCGACGGCCCGGATCCGCGCGCGGCACCCCAGTAGGCACCCCTCGGTAAGGAGCCCCGATGGCGACGATCGCCGCGGTCATCGCATCGACCCACCACCCCTTCTACTACCGGGCCAGCACCTCGACCGGAGCGGACCGGCCGCCGTTCGCGGACGAATGGGTGGCCAAGATCACGGCGTTCCGCGAGACGCTCACCCGGTCCCGGCCGGACGTCCTGGTCATGGTCGGGTCGGACCACTTCCACCAGATGTGGCTCGACAACATGCCGCAGTTCCTCGTCGGCAAGGCGCCGTTCTACGACGCGAACTACTACAACGAGGAACGCGAGTTCGGGCTGCCGCGGATGCTCGTCCGCGGGGAGGAGGACCTGTCCGCCTACCTGCTCCGCCAGGGCCTCGACGCCGGATTCGACCTGGCGTTCAGCAACGAGCTGCGCATCGACCACTCGGTCACCTGCCCGCTGATCACCCTGCGGCCCGAGTGCGACCTGCCCATCGTCCCCGTCTACACGAACATCTTCGCGCCGCCGCTGCCCCAGCCGAAGCGGTTCGTCGAGCTCGGCAAGGCGATCAGGGCGATCGTCGAGTCCTGGCCGAGCGACGAGCGGGTCGCGATCATCGGCACCGGCCACCTGTCGCTGGAGCTGGGCGGCCCTCGCCAGTTCGGGCCGCACGGGCCCGATCCCGAGTTCGACCGGCAGGCGGTCGGGTGGATCGCCTCCGGCGACCTGGAGTCGGCGCTGGCGCAGGTGAGCCTGGAGAGCCTGTGGCTGCCCGGCAACGCCACGCACGGCTTCATGGACTTCATGCTGATGATGGGCGTGGCCGGGGAGAACGTGAAGGCCGACTACGTCGACTCGCTCGACCTGTTCCACACCATGGAGGCCTACTTCACCTGGTACCCGGAGGCGGCGCGATGAGCAAGTACCTGCTGGACAAGTTCCTGTTCACCATCGACCGGGATCCGGAGCTGGTGGAGCGGTACAGGGCCGACCCGCGCGGGACCGTGGAGTGGTGGGAGGCGCAGCGGGCCAACGTGATCCTCAACCTGCCCGAGATCGAGCGCAGCACCTGGCTGAGGTTCACCGACGAGGAGCGGGAGGCGCTGGCCACTCACGACTACGTCAGGCTGTTCGAGCTGGGCGCCCACCACTTCCTCACGCTCACGCTGTTCATCGCCCTGTTCGAGCGGGACTACGACGAGCCGCTCGGCTTCCAGCGCGAGTACGCGCGCAGGCTCAGCCACTTCAGCCTGCCCTACCCGGACATCTCCACCTGACTGACCAGGCACGCAAAGCGGCCGCGCGACGTATGATCCGCCTATACGCGGACTGGGCCGGTGCCCGGCTCACAACGTCAGCCACCGAACGGAGCCAGGTGATGGGCATTCTCAACGAGGCCCGCCGCGAGTTCATCGCGGCACCGGACAGCTCGAAGGGCCAGATCGTCTACAAGTGGCCCGACCAGAACATCCGCAAGTTCGCCCGGGCCATCGTCGAGCCCGACGCGGTGGCGGTGTTCATCAGCCAGGGCCAGGTCATGGGGGTGCTCGGCCCCGGGCAGCACACCCTCGACGCCGCCGAGCTGCCGTTCCTCGGCATGTTCGTGGACTGGGCGACCGGGGGGAACGCGTTCAGGGCCGAGATCTACTTCGTCGGCACGCGGGAGTTCCCGAACGTCCGGTTCGGCGGCCGCCTCGACGAGGTGCAGGACCTGCAGACCGGCCTGATCGTGACGCTGCGCTCGTTCGGCGAGTACGCGCTGCGGGTCGCCGACCCCACCAGGCTCATCCTGAACCTGGTCGGCACCGTCGATGTGACCAGCAACGACGCGGTCACCGGCTGGGTGACCCAGCAGCTGCTGAAGGCCACCAGGACCACGGTCACCACCCGGCTGATGTCCGGCGCGTGGCCGATCCTGGGCCTGTCCATGCACAGCCCGGAGATCGAGGCCGGGGCCAGGGAGGCCGCCAACGCCGAGCTGGGGGACTACGGGATCGCCATCACCAGGCTCGGCAACCTGGACATCAACCTCGACGAGGAGGACAGCGCCCGGCTCAAGAAGCTGGCCGGGGACACCGCCTACAGCAGGCTGGCGGGCGGCTACCTGCAGGCGGCTCAGGCGGAGATGATGCAGGGCGCCGGCCAGGGGATGGCCCAGGGCGGCGGCGCGGTCGCGCCGATGTTCCTCGGCGCCGGCCTTGGCATGGCGGGCCAGATGCAGGCGCCGCAGGCACCCGCGTACCCGCCGCCTCCGGCTCCCGGCTTCGCCGGCGGCGGCCAGGGATACGCCCCGCCCGCCCCGCCCGCCCCGGCGGCGCAGCCGCCCCCGGTGGCGCAGCCGGCCCCGCCCGCGCCGGCCACGGTCACCTGCCCGAGCTGCCAGGCGCAGGTCCGGTCCGGGGCGAAGTTCTGCGACTCCTGCGGCACGGCGCTGGCCAGGCACTGCACCAACTGCGGCGCGGAGCTGACCCCGGGCGGCAAGTTCTGCGCCGAGTGCGGCACGGCGGCCGCCGGGTAGCGTCATTCCGGTCCGCGGGTTCTGGCCGTGCCGTTACGATCTGAGCCACATTGCGCCGGTGTGGGGCCGGACGCCTGGCCACGGCAACGGACCGCCCGAAGAGAAAGGCCTGCCCGGATGGATCGGATCGAGTGCCAGTGGTGCAAGGCCCAGAACGAGCCGCACCGCACCAGCTGCGCGACCTGCGGGGCCCCGCTGGACAAGAAGAACCTGGTCTCCGACTCCGGCTGGGCCGAGGCGCCCCGCCTGCGGGACATGACCGAGTTCCGGTTCTCCAACTCCACCTGCCAGATCGAAGGCGAGATCGTCCCGGTCGCCGAGATCGCGCTCGGCCCCGGAGACGCGGTCTTCTTCGAGCACCACGTCATGCTCTGGAAGGAGCCGGGCGTCCCGATGTCGGCGCTGAACACTGGCGGCGGCATGCGGCGGATGATGGGCGGGATGCCGCACATCCTCAGCCTGGCCCACGGGCCGGGCCGGATCGCGTTCTCCCGGGACGCGGCGGGCGAGGTCGTCGTGCTGCCGCTGCACCCCTCGATGGAGATCGACGTGCGCGAGCACGCGTTCCTGGCCGGCACGCACTCGCTGAGCTACTCGTTCGTGCGGATCAAGGGCCTGGCGAACGTGCTGCACGGCGGTACCGGCATGTACATGGACCGGTTCGTCACCCAGCAGCAGCCCGGCCTGCTACTGCTGCACGGGTACGGCAACGTGTTCCAGAAGACGCTGGCGCCGGGCGAGAAGGTGCTGGTCGAGCCGGGCGGCTTCCTCTACAAGGACTCCTCGGTGACGATGAACACGGTCCAGCAGAACGTGCGGACCGGCCTGACGCGGCACGGGATGTACCTGGCCGAGATGACCGGCCCCGGCCGGGTCGGCATCCAGTCGATGTACGTCCACCACCACTCCGAGTAGGGGACCGACATGTCGACGCCCGGCGCCTACACCTGCCCGTACTGCCGCATGCCCAGCGACGGCACGGCCACCACGTGCCCCAGCTGCGGCGCTCCCGTGGACGTCCGGCTGCGGGTCACCGACTCCGGCTGGACCGAGCAGCCGCCGATCCGGGACATGGCCAGGATCCGGTTCAGCCGGTCCACCTGCCAGATCAGCGGCACGTACGTCCCGGTCGCGGAGATGGCGCTCGACCCGCAGGACGCCGTCTACTTCTCCCATCACGTGCTGCTGCACACCGAGCCGGGCGTCCGCCTGGAGGCGCTGAAGATGGCCGGCGGGTGGAACCGGGTGCTCGCCGGCATGCCGCTGATCATGATGCAGGCCTGGGGGCCGGGCCACATCGCGTTCAGCGCCGATCACCCCGGCGAGACGCTGGCGGTGCCGCTGCAGGCAGGCCAGTCGGTGGACGTGGTCGAGCACCGGTTCCTGGTCGCCACCTCGAACGTCGGCTACCAGTGGGAGCGCTCGGGCGTCTGGTTCACCACCCAGAACGGCGACGACCAGGAGTGGCACTACCCGCTCGGCCAGATGATGGACCGGTTCACCGCCCACGGCGCCCCGGGCCTGCTGCTGCTGCACGGCCCGGGCAACACGTTCATCCGCGACCTCGGGCCCGGCGAGCGCGTGCTGCTCCAGCCGTCCGCGCTCATCTGGAAGGACCGGACGGTCGGCATGCACCTGCACATCGAGTACCCCAGGGGCCAGTACTGGTTCAGCTCGGCGCGCTGGCAGGCCAAGTCGCTGTGGCTGACGCTGATCGGCCCGGGCCGGGTGGCGGTCCAGTCCAAGTTCGAGCCGCCCGAGCTGGTCGGGCAGATCGTGCGGAGTTCCCCGGCCACGACGCACTTCTGGTAGGCCGCCAGGTGCGCCGGCGGCGGTCGGCCCGGTCCGGGCAGTAGCCGCAGGCCCGCGTGAACGTCATGATGTCGGGCATGGCGATGTCTTCACGGCCGGGTCCGTCATGACGGTCGTGGCCGGGCAGCCAGTTGCGGTCCTGCTGGCCGTGGGCGCGGCGGTCAGCTTCGCGGGGGCCAACGTGCTGCAGCAGCGGGTCGCCTCGCGCCTGCCCGGTGCCGCCGCGGTGGATCCGGCCGTCCTGGGCCGCCTGGCCAGGCGGCCGCTGTGGCTGCTCGGGCTCGGGGCGATCCTGGCCGGGTTCGGGCTGCAGGCCGTGGCGCTCGGCGCGGGCCGCCTCGTGGTGATCGAGCCGGTGCTGGCAAGCAGCCTGCTGTTCGCGCTGGTGCTTGCCGCGTGGGCGGAACGCCGGCGGATGCGCGCCGGGGAATGGGCCGCGGCGATCGCGACGTTCGCCGGGCTGGCGGCGTTCCTGGTTGCCGCGCATCCTTCCGGGGGGCGGGCGGCGGCGGGCGCCTGGCCGCTGGGCGGGGCCGCGGCGGCCGCGGTCGCGCTCGCCGTCGGCTGCGCGGCGCTGGCGGCGCGGACCAGGTCCTCCCGGCGCGCGGTGGTGCTGGGCGTCGGCGGCGGCGTCAGCGCCGGCGTGACCGACGCGCTCACCAAGAGCGTGGCCGCGCTGGCCGAGGGCCGCGGCCTGGCGATCTTCGCCGACCCCAGGCTGTACCTGCTGGCCGCGGTCGGCATGCTGACCTACACGCTGCAGCAGAACGGCTACCGCGCGGCGGCGCTCGCCGCATTCCTGCCCACGTTCGCGGTGCTCGACCCGGTGGTCGGCTCGCTGCTCGGGCTGCTCATCTACCACGAACGGCTGGGCGGCGGCCCGCTGCGGATCAGCCTGGAGGCCGCTGCCGCGCTCGCCGCGTCCTGGGGCATCGTCCGGCTGGCCCGGCTGAGCGCGGTGCTGGCCGGCGAGCCCGCCCCGGTCCAGGCCGTTCCCGGGCTCGCCGGCGCGCTGGCGCAGCCGGAGCCGGGTCAGGATGCGACGGCGAGCCCGTTCCCGCCGGCCGCGGAGCTCGAGTCCTGACCGGGCCGGTCAGGCGCGCAGCCGCAGCCGCGCGGCACCTGGCAGCGCCTGGAGCCCCGGCGGGCCGGGCAGCGCCGCGGCGCGCTCGACCGCCTCCTTGAGCATCCGGGCGTAGACGATGCCGCCGGCCGGCTGCGGGTGGATCCCGTCGGGCCACAGCAGGTACGTGCGGTGCTCGATCGTCGCGAACCAGTTGGCCAGGACCGTGCCGGGGTGGTGGGCGGCGGCCCAGGCCAGGATCGCGTTCACCTCCCGCTCCCAGGGCCTGGCCTCGAACGTGTTGACCAGCACGACCCGCCGTCGCGGGCCGACGATGGCGTAGAGCTGGCGGATCTCCGCGGCCGTGACGGTGCCGTTGGTGCCGAGCGCGAAGACCACGATCGGGCGCATGAGCCCCTGTGCCTTCAGGCCGGCCAGGACCTGAAGGCCGGTGCTGAACTGCCGCCCGACCACGGCGTCGATGAAGATCCCGGGCATCGCCTGGTCGAGGGCCGGCGTGGAGGCGACCATCACGGAGTCGCCGATGGCCGTCACCTGCCGGCCCGGCACGGCCGGCGTCGGCGCTGCGTGCGCGGGCCCCCGCCGGGCCGGGCGCGGGGCGGCGGGGGCCGGCGATGCCGGGCGGGAGCTGGCCGGCCCGGCAGCCTTGTCGGGCAGGCCGCGCGCGACCCGCTGCGCAGGCGCGGCGCTGCCGCCCGGGCCGGGCCGCGACATCGCCCAGGCGATCGTCGCCCCGGCCGCCGCGCAGCACACGGCCACCCCCGCGGCGACCACGCCGAGCCAGGCCCGCCTCTCCCGGCCGCGCCTGGGCCGTCTGTGCCTTGCCATGAGCCGTCCGCACCTGCCTTCGGGTCGCCACCAAACCCTACCGCCGGTCCCCGGCGCGGGCTGGCGGATGAGCGCAACGTGCGGTCGCGACGCCGCAGGGGAGTGTGATAATCCCAGGATGCCCGTTCCAGACAGTGACTCCGAACCGCGGCCCGCGCGTGGCGTCGCGGGGCCGATCTGGCTCATCGAGCACGCTCAGGACGCGGTCACCGTGCTGGTCGGCGTCACCCTCATCCTGCTCGCCGGGACGCTCATGGTGGCAGGCATCGTCGACTTCGCCCGCACGGTGTCGGGCTCGGTCGCGGGCGCGGCGACCAACCTGCTCGACCGCGTGCTCCTCGTGCTGATCCTCGTCGAGATCGTGCACACGGTGGTGCTCTCGCTGCGGGCCCACCGGCTGATCGCCCAGCCATTCATCGTCGTCGGCCTGGTCGCGGTGATACGGCGGATACTGTTCGTGCTCAGCAGCCCGCAGCCGCCCGCCACCTCCGAGCTCGCGCTGCTGATCGCGATGGTGGTGGCCTTCGTGGCGGGCCTGATCGCGGTCAGCCGGTTCGAGCGCCGCCGGGACGGCGACACGCTCTGACCCGTCAGAGCGTGTCGTCCAGGAACGACAGCCGGACCGTGCGCTCAGGGTTGTCGGCGTTGAGGTCGACGACCGCGACGGACTGCCAAGTGCCCAGCGCGAGCGCGCCGTTGACGACCGGCAGCACGGCGAACGGCGGCACGAGCGCGGGGAGCACGTGCGACCGGCCGTGCCCGGCCGAGCCGTGCCGGTGGCGCCAGCGGTCGTCGGCCGGCAGCAGGCCATCGAGCACGGCGAGCAGGTCGTCCTCGCTTCCCGAGCCCAGCTCCAGGACCGCGATGCCGGCGGTGGCGTGCGGGAGGAAGACGTGCAGCAGCCCGTCCCCGCCGGCCGCGGCGTGCCTGGCGAAGTCCGCGCACCGCGGGGTGATGTCGTGCACGCCCGGCTCGCTGCCGGTTCGCAGTCCGAAGGTCGTGGTCTTCACCGGGCGCATTCCTCCGTGGCAGGCTGGCCGTGACCGCCGGGCCGCGGCTGCGGCCGGGACGGCGACCCGGGGCGCCGGCCCGGCCGGCCCTACTGCCGCCGCGACGTGCTCGCCACGCCGTCGTTCTGCCACGCGCTCGCTCCGGCGACGGTGGCGGCCCGGGCTTGTGCGATCTTGCGCCTGATTATCGCACCCGGCGGTTCCTGCTGAGCCATGATCCAGCGGCGGACCGTGTTCACGATGGCGGTGCCGGTGATCCCGGCGCCGCACAGGCTGATCAGGCCGCCGGTGGCGACCAGGGCGAACCCCACGATCATGGCCTTGGACGTGCCAGGGCTCATGGCGGGGTCGGCTGCGGGTGCGCGGGTGCTCGTCATGTCATCCCCCGATTCGGTCGAGCTCCGCAGTGGGAGTACCCGCCGGCCCGCCCGCGCGATCACCCGCAGCGGGTGATCGCGCGGGCGGGTGACCGCCGCATGGCACGATCACCGCCGCCGGCCCCGGCGGCCGCGCCTGCCACAGCCACGGCCCGCCCCGGGGGCGCCCGTGAGCACTATGCTGATGTGCCCGATGGCCTTATCACCTCTTTTCTCCGGCGCATTCACATTCGGCGGCGGGCTGCTCGCCGGGGGCCTGCTGGTCGCCGTCGCCCTCGGGCGCACCACGCACGCCCGCACCGAGGCCGCCCGCACCGAGGCCGCCCGCACCGAGGCGACGGCCAGGTCCGGGCCGGCCGGCGTTCCGGCCAGCCCGCCGCCCGGCGCACCGCCCAGCCCGCCGCCCGGCGCACCGGCCAGCCCGCCGCCCGGCGCACCGCCCGGGCTGCGGATCGGCGTCCTCGGCCCGCTCACGATCAATGGCCAGCCGGCCGCCCTGCTCCCAGCCCAGAGCCAGCTGCTCGTGGCGCTCGCCGTGCACGGCCCGCTCACCGGTCGCAGGCTCTGCGAGCTGCTCGGCGGCGAGCCCGGCCGCCCGCGCCCGCCCGGCTCCCTGCGGCAGCTGATCGTCCGCACGCGGCGCCAGCTCGGCCTGGCGCCCGGCGGCCGGCAGTGGATCGAGCATCTCGGCCAGGGCAGGTACGCGCTGCACCCGGACGCCTGCGTGGACCTGAGCGAGTTCGACGAGCTCGCCGCCCGTGGCCTGCGCGACCGCACGGCCCCGCCGCTGCGGGCCGCGCTCGCCATGGTCCGGGGCGAGCCGTTCGAGGCGTGCTGCTACTGGTGGCTGGACCTGGCCGTGGCGGAGCGGGCCCGGGTGCGGATCGCCGAGGCTGCCCGGGTCCTGTGCAGCCTGGAACTCGCCGCCGGAAATCCCGGCGGGGCTGCCCGCGCCGCGCGGGCCGGGCTGGGGGCGGATCCGGCTGATGAGGACCTGTGGCGCGCGCTGATGCGCGCCGAGCATGCCGCGGGGAACCTCGCCGGGGTACAAGAGGCGTGGGCCCGCTGCCGGGAGGCGATCGGGCAGGTGGCGGCCGGGGGCCAGCCGGGCCCGGCAACTGCGGCCGTCTTCCGGGAACTGACCGGCCGGTACCATGCTCCGAAGGCCAGGCTGGAGCGGATGGGTCATGCAGCAGGACGTGGTGGTCACCGACCACCTGGAGCCGAGGGTCCGGGTCCCGGCTGACCTGCTGCGCTGCCTGCTGTCCGTGGCCGAGATCGCCGCCCTGGCCGGGATCGCGCTGCTGGCCGGGGCCACGGCCACCGGACTGGACATCGACATCGTGGGGGCCAGCCACCGGCTGCCGGCCGGGCTGCTCCGCCTGATCGGCTATGCGGGCAGCCTGGTCCTGCTGACCCTGCCGGTCGCCCTCGCGGTCCGGCTGCTCCTGCTCCGGCAGTTCCGCAGGCTCACCGAGGCGCTGATCACCGGCGGGATCACCGCGGGCGGCGTGGCCGTGATCGACCTGCTGCTCAGCTCGCCGTCCAGGCTGCACGCGGCGCTGCACACCCCGGCACCGGGGCCCACGTTCGACGGCTACCTCGCCGCCGTGGTCGCCTACGTCACCGTCATCGGGCTGCGTGGCCACGCCCACTGGCGGCCGGCCTTCCTCACCGGGATCGCGTTCTACGGGCTGACCAGCCTGGCCTCCGGCCATGCCACCGTCGTCTCGGTGCTGATCACGGTGCTGATCGGATCGGCGACCGGATCGGGCCTGCGCTACGCGTTCGGCGCGATATCCGGCCGTCCCACCGCTGCCGAGATCGCAGCGGCGCTGAGCACCGACGGCGCGCCGATCACCACGATCCGCCGGCTGGGCAACGGGGCATCCGAGACACGGCGCTACGAGGCGAGGACGGCCGCCGGGCGGCGGCTCGACGTGACCGTCTTCGACCGTGACCAGCAGGCGGCGGACGCCTTTTACCGCCTGTACCGCAGGCTCCGGGTCAGCGCCCACATCTCGCGCAGCGCGCCGCTGTCCCTGGAGGGCGCGGTGGAGCGCCAGGCGCTGATGATCTGGGCGACGCGGGACGCGGGCGTGCTGACGCCGAAGCTCCGCGCGGTGACCAGGGTGGGGCCGGATGCCGCGGCACTGGCCACGGACCACGTGGAGGGGACCACGCTGGCCGACTCCGGCGCTGCCACCACCGACGATGAGCTGCGGCGCGTGTGGGACGCCGTGCTCAGGCTTCACGAGCACCGGGTCACCCACCGGGCGCTCACCGCCGACCGGATCCTGATCACCCGGCGGGGCGAGGTCGTGCTGCTGGACCCGGGCAACGGCGACGTGGCCGCCTCCGACCTGCAGACCCGCCTCGACCTGGTCCAGCTCATCGCCCAGACCGCGCTGCTGGTCGGCGCCGACCGGGCCGCGGACGTGGCGATCGAGAAGGCCGGCCGGGTGGAGCTGCTCGTCCCGCTGCTGCAGCCGGTGGCGCTGTTCCGGTCCACCAGGGCGGCGCTGCGCGGGCGCAAGGACATCCTCGGCGCCGTGCGCAAGCGCCTGCTCGCCGCCGCCCCCGACGTGCAGGTCCCGCCCGTGCAGCTGACGCGGATCAGGCCCCGCACCCTGATCACCCTGATCGCCGCCGTGTTCGCCGCCTACCTGCTCGCCGGGCAGGTCGCGGACGTGTCGTTCTCCAAGCTGCTCGCGCACGCGAACCCGGGCTGGATGCTGGTCGCGCTCGGGCTCTCCGCAGCCACCTACGTGGGCGCGGCGATCTCCCTGTCCGGCTTCGTGCTCGAGCGGCTGAGCCTGCTGCGCACCTTCCTCGTGCAGGTCGCCGGGTCGTTCGTCATCCTGGTCACCCCGGCGGCGGTGGGCGGAGCCGCGCTGAACCTGCGCTACCTGCGGCGGGCGAAGCTGGCCGCCGCCGACGCGGCCGCCAGCGTGGGCGTCACCCAGGTGATCTCGTTCCTGATCTATGTGGTGCTGCTGCTGATCGTGACCGCGATCACCGGGACCTCGCGCACGGTGTCGGTGCCCGCATGGGCCTTCATCGCGCTGGCGGTCGTGGTCGGCCTGGTGCTGATCGTGCTCGCCCTGCCGGCCGGCCGCCGCTGGCTGCTCTCGCGGGTGGCCACGGCCGCCAGCCAGGTGGTGCCGCGCCTGCTGGACGTGGCGCAGCGCCCGGTCAAGCTCGCGCAGGGGATCGGGGGAGCGCTGCTGCTCACGGCCGCCTACATCCTGTGCCTGGCGGCCTCGGTCAAGGCGCTCGGCGCGACCGTCCCCCCGCTGGCCAGCGTGGCGGTGGTCTTCCTGACCGGGAGCGCGGTCGGCTCCCTGGTGCCGACCCCGGGCGGGCTCGGCGCGATCGAGGCCGCGCTGTCGACCGGGCTGATCGCGGCTGGCGTGCCGGGGGCCAAGGCGGTGACGGCGGTGCTGCTGTTCCGGATGGTCACGTTCTGGCTGCCGGTTCCAGCCGGGTGGCTGGCGATGCACTACCTGCAGCGCCGCGACCTGCTCTGACCGCCGGGCGGGCCGGCACGAGCAGCTCGGTGACGCTGTTCCCCGCCAGGTTCGCGACCCAGATGCGGCCGGCGGTCGCCGCGATCGCGACCGGGTCGGCGAACCGGTACCGCGGGCCGGCCAGGTACCGGACGAGCCGGCCGGACGGGGCGATCTGCGCGACCGCGTCACCGAGCGCGCTGGTGACCCACAGGTCGCCGCCGGCCACGGTCATCGCCGCCGGGTTCGCCAGGTGATAGCCGGACAGCACCCGCAGCAGCCGCCCGGTGACCGTGCTGATCTCGCTCACCGAGCCGGTGGCCTCGTTGCCGACCCACAGCGTGGTGCGGCCGGCGGCCTCGGAGACGGGCCCGGCGAGGCCGAAGGCGCGGCCGCGCAGCGTGGCGATCTGCGCGCCCGTCCTGGCGTCAAGCTCGGTGACCGTGTCCCCGCCGGAGGCCGCCACCCACAGCCTGCCGTGGCTCACCACGACCGCCGTCGGCGTGGCGAACCCGCGGATGACTCGCAGGAGCGCGCCGGTCCGCGCGTCGAACGCGGCGACCGAGCCCCCGGCGGCGTTGGCCACCCACAGGCGCCCTCCGTACAGCGCCAGCGCCCGGGGAGAGGCCAGCGGGCGGCCCGAGAGCGTCCTGATCACCCTCCCGTCGGCCGCGCTCAGCTCGGCGACCGTGCCGGACAGCATGTTCGCCACCCAGAGCCGGCCATGGCCGGCCGTGATCGCCGCCGGGTCGGACAGCGCCCGGCGCCGCCAGGTGACGGGCGGCCAGCTCAGCCGGGTGACCGAGTCGCCGACCGAGTTCGCCACCCAGGCCTGGCCCCGGATGACCGCCAGGGCCGCCGGGCCGGCCAGCCCGGTGACGCTGACGACGGGCACCGCCGGCCCGGCGCAGCCATGACAGCGCGGGACCGGGTGGCGTGCCAGCCAGAGCGCCGTGGCCGCGCCGCCTGCGAGCACGGCCGCCAGGACGACGACGACAGCCGGGCGGGCCGCATGGCGGCCGGGCCAGTCCGGAGCGGCGTGCCTGGGCGAGTAGCCAGTGTTCAGGGCCTGCACGGCATTCCCAGTCCCTTGACGACGGACGCGCGATGAGCCGACTGAGCACTGTCGGCGACCATTACATTACCCTGGGTCATTGAGGGGCACGGCCGTGGCGCGCCGGTCACCCGAGCCGGGCGACCGCGAGCGCGGCGGCGAGCAGCACCATGCCCCAGGAGAACGCGCGCAGCGCCCTTTCCAGCGGTCGCAGCAGCCGGGCGTGGTCGAGCGTGACGGCCGAGCCGTCGGCCATCGTCACGCTCCCGCTCACGGCGCGCGCGCGCCGCCGCAGCGTCCGCGCCGGGGTGGACAGGTGCCGCTGCCCGGCTGAGATCGCCATCGCCGCGCCCGCGGCGAGGACGGGCGCCACGGCCAGGCGGCCTGCCTGGGCCACGTAGCCGGTCAGCGCCGGGAACGCGCCCCAGGCAGCGGCGAAGCCCAGGTCGGTGTGGATGGCACCGCCGAACAGCTCGGCGTTGTAGCCGACGACGAGCAGCGGTCCGATGATCATGAACGGGAGCAGCGCCCAGCCCGCCCGGCTGATCCCGGCCACGCCGAGGGCGACGGCGCCGGCCAGGCCCGCCACCGTGGCCGCGACCAGGGCCGGCGCCGGGATCGCGGTGCGCAGCGGCCGCCCGTGCAGCTCGTCGAGGGCATGTGCCGCCAGCCCGACCGCCAGGAAGAACGCGGCCAGCGACGCGATCAGGCGGTCGAGCCTGACGTGCGGGGCGAGCATCGCCCCGAGCACGACGTAGGACAGGTGCCACGCGGTGAACGGCGGGTGCAGCAGCGTCCACCAGTCTCGCCAGCGGCCGGGTGCGGCGGCGTAGAAGGCCGGCCTGGCCGGCCGGTCAGCCACCTGACCTGGTTCCCCGCATGACCAGGCCCCCTCCGAGGCTCATCAGCCTGACCTCCACGTCCATGAGCCCGGCCGCGTGCCAGGCCCGGACCGTCCAGTCAAGCGGGTACCTGCGGTAGTGAGCGGAGATGCTCGGCCCGAGGAACCGGCCGACGCGCAGCCACTGCGTGCCGCCGCCGGCCAGCCCCGCGGCCGGCAGCGCCAGGCGCGTGTACAGCCACCAGGCCGCCCGCCAGGGCCGGCGCGGCGGCACGCAGAACTCCAGGCTCGCCACCACCCCGCCGGGCCGGACGACCCGGGCCAGCTCCGCGAGAGTGGCCTGCGGGTCGGCGACGTAGCGCAGCAGGTAGGTGAAGGTCAGCGCGTCGAAGCTGGCGTCGGGGAACGGCAGCTGCTCGGCTCGCCCGGCCACCAGCACGACCCGGCCGTCCAGCCCCGAGCCGGCCACCGCGCGCCGCCCCTGGCGCAGCATGGCCTCGGTGAGGTCCACCCCGACCACGCGCAGCGGGGTGCGCCGCGCGATCTGGACCGCGACCCCGGCGGTCCCGGTGGCCACGTCGAGGGCCAGCCCCGCGGGCACGGCGGTGACCGCGTCCACCATGGCCCGCCGCCAGCGCCGGTTCTGCCCGAACGAGAGCATCTCGGCGAGCGCGTCGTAGCGCGCGGGCAGCGGGGTGAACAGGTCCCTGGCGAAGCTGTTGCGCTCGGCGGGGGTCACGGGCGCCTCCTCCGGGTTCCCGTTCACCGTACGCCAGGACGCCCTTGTGCATGAACCTGTGGACAGCTCCGATTCAGCGCTTCAGCTGGTGGATAAGCGCCGCCTGTCCTGTGGATATCCCTGTGATTATCGTTGAATGCCTTGTGCCCTGGGGGTGATGGCAGTAGAACAGACCTCGCCACCGAAGGCCGGCGCCAGCCGCCCGGCGGGTGCCAGATCCGGTGGCTGGCCGGTCGCGCACCGCCGCCGAGTCATCGGCAGGCCGGCGCGCCCGGTCGGCAGGGCCCCTCCATCTCATACATGGAGGGGCCCTCGCCGTGTCCGCGGGCCGCGCGCGGCGGAGCGGCGGGGTGCGCCGCGCGCCCTGGCGCCCGGCATCCCGCCTCGCGCGAATCGCAATTCCGGCCGGGGCCACCGGGGCCATCCGGACCACACCGCGCGGGGCCGATCAGGGCAATCGGCACGGCGGAGACCGGTAATCGCCGGCGAGCGTGGCCGGGAAAATTCGGGGCCGCCGGGCGTGTTGACCGCCGCCGACTTTGACTACGATGCGACACTGCTCCGTGACGATCCGTACACGACGGTCCGCCCGTCACACCCGGCGCCGCAGGGACAGGCGCGTGCCGGCTCCAGGACGCCGCGAGGGGAGCGCGATCTCGTCGTGCCAGCCAGCAGAACAGGGGAGCCGATGACGTCGGTGACCGCGCGGGACGGCGGTGCCGATGACTACGAGGCCGTCGTCCTGCCGGGATCGGCGGGCCCGCCGGTCTTCCTGCGCCGGTCGGCCAGGCCGACCCGCCGCGCGGTGCTGCACCTGCACGACCTGTCGGGCTCGCTGGGACCGCCCGACCTGGCGCGCTGGTACACCGAGCGCGGGTTCCACTTCTTCGTCACTGACATCGACCGGGGCGAGGCGGCCGCCGCGGCCTCCCGGCGGCGGCCGCAGCAGGCGCTGCGCCGGAGCCTGCTCATGCTCGACGCCGTCAGCCGGCATCTCCGGGAGGCGTCGGGGATCGACGCCCTGATCCTGTCCGCGCAGGAGTCGGCCGCGCTCGCCGCGGCCTGCTGGTGCCACCTGCGCCGGGCCGGGCAGCCAGCCCAGGCGATGATCTTGTCGGGCCCGGACTTCGGCCGGGCGCGCCGCCTCAGGCTCGACATCACCTGCCCGGTCCTGGTGGTCGGCGCCCATCCCGGACCGCAGCGCGCGCACCTGGGCGCCCACGTGACGTGGCTGGACCTTGAGGACCAGGCGGCCGGCCAGGCTTCCGACGGACGGCGCAGGCTCTTCGACGAGATGGGGCGGTGGCTCGGCGCCTACATGTACGGGCAGGTGCGCGACCGGTTGCTCTGAGGTGACGCCGGCGGCCGCGGCCGGGCCGACCGGGCTCACGGAGCCAGCGGGATTCCCAGGGCGCGCAGGTCGGCGCGGAGCCGGCCGGCACCGCGGTATAGCAGCGCGGCCAGGCCAGCGCGGCGCCCGGCAGCCACGTTCGACGGCGAGTCGTCGACGAATACGGTCGTCGCCGGCTCCAGACGGTACCGGGCGAGCAGGATCTGGTATATCGCCGGATCCGGCTTGGCAACGCCCTCCAGGCCGGAGATCACGCAGCCGTCCAGCAGGCCGAAGAAGCCGAACGCGGTGCGCCGGCTGCGGTAGGCGCCGGGCTCCATGTTGCTCAGCGCCAGGCAGCGCAGGCCCAGCCCCTTGACCTCGGCGAGCACGGCGACGGCGGCGTCGAACTGCCCCGCGACCATCTCCCCGCCGCGCGCGTGCCACGCCATGATCAGGTCGGCGCGCGCCGGATGCCGCCTGGCCAGCTCGCGGCACGACGCCTCGACGTCCGCCCCGAGGTCGTGCGCGCGGTGCCAGGCCGGCGTGCACACCCGTCCCAGGAAGTCCTCCAGCGCCGCGGGGTCGGCGATCAGCTTGCGGTACAGGTGCCGGGGGTCCCAGTCGAGGAGCACGCCGCCGATGTCGAAGACGACCGCGGCGACCACGAGGCGACTGTAGTGCGCCGGGGACGGCGAGAGTGCGCCGGGGACGGCGAGCTACGCGGCGACGGCGACCGTGATGGCAGGGTAGCCGGTGGCGCCGTCGGGGGCGGGGGGCTCATCGATCGCGGTCTGCGTGTACCCGGCCGCGTCGGTGGCCCGCGCGGTGATCACGTGCGTTCCCTGCGTGGCATCCCAGTCGATCGCCCACTGCCGCCAGGTGTCGATGCCCGGGACGGCGGCCAGTCGCGCCTGCTGCCATGGCCCGCGGTCCACCCGCACCTCGACCGCGTCGATCCCGGTGTGCTGCGCCCAGGCGACGCCCGCGATGACCGTGCGCCCGGCCCGCAGCCGGCCGGGGGCGGGAACATCGATCCGGGACTCGGTCTTGACCGGCGCCCTGGCGGACCAGCCACGCTGCGCCCAGTAGGCCACGTTCCGCCGGTAGGTGGTGACCTCGATGTCGGTGATCCACTTGCAGGCCGACACGTACCCGTACAGGCCGGGCACCACGGTGCGGACCGGGAAACCGTGCGCGACCGGCAGCGGGCTGCCGTTCATCGCCACGGCGAGCAGCGCGTCCCGGCCGTCCATCGCGGCCTGCACCGGGATGCCGCAGGTGAACCCGTCGAACGAGGTGCAGAACAGCTGATCCGCGCCGGCCAGGATCCCGGCCTCGCGCAGCAGCGCCCTCAGGCTCGCGCCGAGCCACAGCGCGTTGCCGATGTAGGGCCCGCCAACCGGGTTGGAGACGCAGGTGAGCGTGATGTAGTCCTCGATCAGCGGCCGGCGGATCAGGTCAGCGAAGGTGAGCGCCAGCTCCCGGCGCACCATCCCGTGGATTCGCAGCCGCCAGGACGAGGGCGGGATCTGCGGGAGCACGATCGCCGTGTCCACCCGGTAGAACGTGGCGTCCGGGGTGATGAAGGGCGCCAGGCCGGGGATGTGCAGGTCGGACCCGGGCGGCAGGGCGGGGGCGGGCACCGCCGGGGCAGGCAGCCGCAGCGACCGCCGGGCGCTGGCCACGCTGGCACGCTCGGTCAGCAGCCGTCCGCCCGCGTAGGCCGCCGCGGCCGCCCCGGCGGAGGCGGCGGAGAGCGCGAGGAAGCGCCGCCGGGGCGGCGCCGCCGGATCGGCCGGGGCGGGATCGGCCGGGGCGGGATCGGCCGGGGGGCGCGCCGCGGGCACCCGGGCGCCGGCGGCGCGGGTCAGCGCCCACAGGGCGCCCGCCGCGGCGAGCCCGCCCAGCAGGCTCGGCAGCAGGTACGCCGCGGTGGCGGCCGGCCGGGTCAGCGCGGCCGCGACTCCGGCGGCGGCGAACGCGGCCGTGCCCGCGAGCCCCGCGGCCGGCCGCCGCCGCGCGAGCGCTCCGACCAGGGCGGCGCACACGGCGAGGACCGCGAGCACGCCGGCCTGCAGCGCGAGCTTGTCCTGGGACCCGAACTCGCGGATCGCGAAGTCCTTCACGGCCGGCGGGCTGATGTCGATGAGGGCCTCGGCGACGGCGGCGACCGGCGCCCCGGCCGGGCCGGTGAGCCCTCCCGCCAGGTAGCCGACGCAGACGCCGAGCGCGCCCGCGAGGAGGCCGGCGGCCGGGCCGCGCAGATGATGAAGGGTCACACCAGCAATACGTATCAGGAGCACCTGCGGATCGCGCCGGGCCCGAGCGTGCAGCCCGTGAGGATCGGCTCGGCCCGCGCGCGGGAGGGCGCGCGGGCACGTTAACGTTGGCTCGTGAAAGCATCGCCTGCCGAGCAGCACAGGCTGCTCGAGGTCGCCGACATCGACGCCGAGCTCGGGCGCATCGAGCACCGCCGGCGGGTGCTGCCCGAGCACGCCGAGCTCGCCCGGCTGGATGACCGGGACGCCCAGCTGCGGGACCTGATCGCCACGCTCAGCGCGTCGGTCGGCGACCTGGCCAGGGAGCAGGCGAAGGCCGAAGCCGACGTCGAGCAGGTCCGCTCGCGGATCGACCGGGACCGCCGCCTGCTCGACGGCGGAATGGTCGGCTCGCCGAGGGAACTGGAGAACCTCCAGTCCGAGATCGGCTCGCTGCTGCGGCGGCAGTCCGACCTGGAGGAGATCGTCCTGGACGTGATGGAGCGCCGGGAGACCGCCCAGGCCAGCCTGGATGAGGCCACCGCCGAGCGGGCCCGGGTCGCGGCCGAGCGGACCGAGGCCGCTGCCCGGCGGGACGCGGCCCTCGCCGACCTCGCCGCGCAGGAGGCGGCGGCGGCCGCACGGCGCGGGCAGGCCAGCGCCCAGATCCCGGCGGACCTGCTCGACCTGTACGACAAGCTGCGGGCGCAGCACGGCGGGGTCGGCGCCGCGGCGCTCCGGCAGCGGCGCTGCACCGGGTGCAACCTCACGCTGAACACGGTCGACCTGAACGCGATCCGGGCCGCGCCGCCGGATGAGGTGCTGCGCTGCGAGGAGTGCCGGAGGATCCTGGTCAGGACAGCCGAGTCCGGGCTGTGACCGGCTGGGGCGCCGCGCCCGGCCCGGCGACCTCGCTGCTGCTGCTGCGGCATGGCCAGACGGAGCAGTCCGGGGAGCGCAGGTTCGCCGGGCGCGACGACGCCCCGCTGACCCGCGACGGCGAGCGCCAGGCCGCGGCCGCGGGGCGCCGGCTCGCGCGCGACGGGGTGGACCTGATCGTGACATCGCCGCTGCTCCGGGCGCGCAGGACGGCGGAGGCCGTGGCCGAGGCGACCGGTGCGCCGCTGGCGGTGGAGGACGGCTTCGCCGAGGCGGACTTCGGCCAGTGGCAGGGGCTGACGTTCGGCGAGGCGCGCCGCGGCTGGCCGGATGCGATGTCGGCCTGGCTGGCCAGCCCGGACGCCGAGCCACCCGGCGGGGAGAGCCTCGCGACGGTCGCGCTGCGCGTGCTGGCCGGGCTGGGCCGGCTGCTGGACGGGCACCGGCACCGGACGGCCGTCGTGGTCAGCCACGTCACTCCGATCAAGGCCCTGGTCTGCCGGACGCTGCTCGCGCCCCCGCAGGCGATGTTCCGGATGAACCTCGACGTCGCCTCGCTCACCCGCATCGACTGGTTCGACGACGGCGCCAGCGTGCTGCGCTCGTTCAACGACACCGCGCACCTGCGCCCGGCAGGCACGGCGCGCTCGCGCGCCCGCCGGGATGGCAGGGCGCCGTCCCGGCGTTAGACTGACGGCACGGCGGGCGAGCCGGCCGGGCGGCCGCGGTGGCGCGCGCGTTTCCCGTTCGCGGGACGCCGCGGTGCCGAGGAAGGTCCGGGCTCCGCAGGGCAGGGTGGTCGGTAACACCGACCCGGGGTGACCCGCGGGACAGTGCCACAGAAAGCAGACCGCCGCCGGATGACGGGCCCTCGCCCGCCGCCGGCGGCAAGGGTGAAACGGTGGTGTAAGAGACCACCAGCGCCTGGGGTGACCCAGGCGGCTTGGTAAACCCCACCCGGAGCAAGGTCAGAAGGGATGCGGCGCTCGCCGGAGCGGCGCTTCCTGCGCGAGCGTCCGAGGGCGGCCCGCCCGAGCTCGCGGGTAGACCGCACGAGGCTGCCGGCAACGGCAGCCCCAGATGGATGGCCGCCGGCCCGCGTTCGCGCGGGCGCACAGAACCCGGCCTACAGGCCGACTCGCCCGCTGCCGCCAGGCCGGCCTGCCGCCTGCCTGGCCTCGACCTTCGAGGTTCAGGCGGCGAGGGGCTCCGCGTCTTCCCAGGCCAGCCGGAGGAGGCTGAGTTCTTCGGAGGCCGGCTGGTCAAGGCGAGATGCCCAGAATCTGACGGCGATGATGACGCGGCGGAGCTTGGCGGCCATGTCGGCGGTGGCGGGCTCGGCCGCGCCGGCGTACCAGGGGGCGAGCAGGCGGCGTTCGTGCCCGGTGGCGGCGTGGAAGGGCGTGGCGGTGACTCCCTGGTCAGGCAGCGTGCCGAGGGCGCGGTCTCCGAGAAGCCGCCCTTGCTTGAGCAGCGGTTCGAGGACGTCGTTGGTGGTCATCGTGGCGCGGGCAGGAAGATCGCCCCCAGCGCGGCCGCGTCGCCGGGCGCGGCGAGGATCACGACCTCGTCGCCCGCCCGCAGGATCGTCCCGGCGTGCGGCGGGAGGAGGCGGCCGGAGCGGACAACGAAGCTGACCCAGGCGCCCTCGGGCAGGGGCAGGTCGCCGACCGGGCAGCCGTCGGCGCGCGAGCCCGCTGCGGTGATGAAACGGTGCAGGCCCTCCGGCTCGGCCTGGAAGCGGATCCCGAGGCTCCACGGCTCAGGCTCGATGATCCGCAGCGGGACCCGGAGCAGGCGGGCCACGGCCGGGACGGCGCCGCCTTGCACGATCACCGAGAACGCCACCACCACGAAGATGACCTCGTACATCCGGTGCGCGCCCGCGATCCCGCCCTGGACGATGAACGCGCCCAGCAGGATCGGCACCGCCCCCTTCAGGCCCGACCAGAGCACGAACAGCCGCTCCCCCCACCGCAGCCGCACCGGCAGCAGCAACAGGCCGACCAGTACGGGCCTGACGACGAGCCCGAGCAGCGCGGCGAGCGCCAGGCCGACTAGCCAGGCCCGCCCGGCCAGCAGGTCGCGCAGCGACACGGTCAGGCCGAGCAAGGTGAAGGCGACCACCTCGGCCAGGCTGGCCAGCGAGGAGTGGAAGTGCTCGATCTCACCTTTGTATGGCGCGCGCTCGTCGCCGATCACGATCCCGGCGACGTAGACGGCCAGGAACCCGGAGCCGCGGGCGAGGCTGGCCAGCCCGTAGATCGCCATCGCCCCGGCCAGGACCCGCAGCGTGTACAGGCCCTCGTCGGGCAGCGGCACCCGGCGCATGAACGCCAGCAGCGCCCGGCCGCCCGCCGCGCCGGCGACCGCGCCCACGGCCATCTGCAGCAGGAAGGTCCCGGTGACCGTGACGGCGATCGGCGCGCCGGCCGGCGTGGCCGCGAGCAGCGCGACCAGCAGCGCGATCCCGACCGGGTCGTTCACCCCTGACTCGCCCTCCAGGAGCACCCCGCTGCGGCCCGCGATCTCGCGCCGGCCGAGGACCGAGAAGACGACCGCCGGGTCGGTCGGCGCGAGCGCGGTGCCGAGCAGCAGCGCGGCATGCCATCCGAAGGCGAACAGCACATGGGCCGCGGCGGCCAGCGCCGCCGCGCAGACCAGGGTGCCCATGATCCCGATCCACGTCATCGCCACGCTGGCCGACCGGAACCGGCGCCAGCCCATGCGCATGCCGCCATCGAACAAGATCGCGGCCAGCGCGATAGTGACCACCCGCTGCACGGTGGCCCCCGAGAGCCGCCCGAGCGACGGCCAGATGTCCGATGCGACTGCGGCGCCGACCAGGAAGAACGCGGGCGCGGGGACGCGCAGCCGCTCGCTGGCCCGGCTCGACAGGACCGCGGCCATGCCCGCCAGGGCGACCAGCAGCACCGTGAGCCCGAAGGAGCCCGCCGCGCCGGCCACCTGCGCAGCTTAGCGAGCACGATCCTCCTGATGGCGATCGTGACCGGCGTGAAGACAGCCCGCCGCGCCGGTCAGCTGCGCAGCTTGGGAGAGCCTCGCCGGCCCGAGGGCACGGCCGGGCGCTGCGGCGCGGTCCGCTCGGCGAGCTGAAGGGCCGCCATGATCGTGAAGCCGGTGAAGAACGCCGCTTCCATCACCGCGCCGAAGCGGCTGGCCAGGTAGGCAAGGCCCAGCAGGAGATAGCCGACGGCCGCGCCCGCTGCCAGCGCCCGGTACGCGGTCGCCGTGACGGTCCGCTGCCGCCGGGTGCGCCACGCCGCGCACGCCAGCGCCACGCTGATCGCGCCGAACTCGGCCAGCCCGGCGGCCATGTGGAGATAGTCGGCCGGCGGCAGCCGGAGCGCGAGCTCGAGCCGCCGGCAGGCGGCGCTGACGCCGTCCTGGCAGGACTGGGGGAAGATCGCGCCCGCCGCGCCGGCCGCGGCGAACGCGAGCATGCCCGCCCGCTCGGCCACGGCCAGCCGGTCCTGCTCGCCCGGCCGCGGCTGCCCGGCGAGCAGGAACGCGGCGAGCAGCAGGACACCGGAGAGCAGGTCCGCGCCGCGCATCGCGGTCGCGAACGGCTGGCCGGGCACCTCGAGATTGCTGAACAGCTCGCCGGGGGAGCGCATCAGGCCGGGCCGGAACGGCACGAGCACCCACCAGTTGTAGGCGGCCAGGCCAGCAGCGCCCAGCACCCGGGCCAGCGCCGGCCGCAGCGGCGCGGTGGTCGCGCGGCGCCCGCGATGACCGGCGCGCAGGCACACCGCGCCGGCCTGCGCGCCGTGAGCCAGCCACAGCGGATGCGCGGGCAGCCCGGGTGCGAGGGCCCTGGGAAGCAAGGACGAGAGCCCCGTCCGGTGGCCGGCGTCTCCTGTCACCCGCTGTGCCGCGTGCCGCCGGCCCCGGAGATGCGGACGAAACAGCCCCGGGCGGTCCATGACGTTCAGCGATTCTTTGCGTCCATTCTAACGCCACGGTGGCCGGGGCAGGCGCGCGAGGGGGCGGGGCGTGCCAGGCCAGGGCGTGCCGCGCCCCTCGCAGGGGCGCGGCGGGGCGCTCAGGCCCGCTCGAAGCTGACCCGGTCGCCGGCGGCCTCGACCGAGGTCGCCAGGACCTCGGCCGCGATCCAGTCGCGGTGGCCGAGCAGGTCCGCGTCGCCCGCCGGGAGGGTCAGCGCGATCCGGTCGGTCAGGCCCAGCCCCGCCTGCTTGCGCATCGTGTTCACCTGGTGGATCAGGTCGTAGACGCGGCCCTCGCGGCGCAGCTCCCCGTCGAGGCGGGTGTCCAGCGCCACCGTGATCCCGTCCTCGGCCGCCACCGACCAGCCTGCCTTCTCCAGCCGCTCGACGAGCACCTCGCCCGGCTCGAGCACGTGCCCGGCCGCCTCGAACCGCCCGTCGCCCAGCTCGCGGAACTCGCCGGCGTCGAGGGCCTTCTTGACCAGGGGCATCGCGGCGCCCAGGCGGGGCGCGACGACCGGGAAGTTCGGCCGGACCCGGATCCCGGTGGTCTCGATCCGCCCGGTGGTGACCTCCTTGACCCGCAGCTCGTCGGCGATCTCGGCCAGGTGGCCCTCGATTCCGGCGGCTCCCTCCACGACCAGCGTGCGCAGCGGCTGCCGGAGCTTGAGCCTGGCCTGGGCGCGAGCCCTGCGGCCGAGCTCCACCACCCGGCGCACCGCGGCGACCTCGGCCACCAGCCGGTCATCGGGCAGGCCGGCCTGCGGCCACCCGGCCAGGAACACCGACTCGGCGGATTCCGGGCACGCCCCGCGCACCAGGTACTGCCACAGGTGCTCGGCGAGGAACGGCGTGATCGGCGCGATCACCCGGATCGCCTCGACCAGCCCGGTCCACAGCGCCCGCAGCGCCGCGGCGTCGCCGTTCCAGAACCGGCGCCGGGACCGGCGGATGTACCAGTTCGACAGGTCGTCCAGGTAGGACTCGAACGCGCGGAGCACGTTCACCGTGAGGTACCGCTCGTAGCCGTCGGTCGCGTCGGCCACCAGCCGGGCCGTGCGCGCGACCAGCCACCGGTCCAGCGGCTGGGTGCCCGGCCACGGGTCGCCGCCGGACCGCGCCGCCGCCAGGTCGGCCAGGTCGGGCGTGAACCCGGCGATGGTCGCGTAGCTGGCGAAGAACGCCACGCTGTTCCAGAGCGTGAGCAGCTTGCGCTGGATCTCCTTGCCCGGGCCGAAGCCGAACAGCAGGTTCTGGCTGGGCGGCTGGGCGCAGTACTGCCAGCGCATCACGTCCGCTCCCATCCGGGCGAACGCCTCGTCCGCGCTGATCGTGTTCCCCCACGAACCGTGCATCTCGCGGCCGTGCTCGTCGAGCATCTTCTCGTAGCCGAGCACCCGCCGGTACGGCGCCTTGCCGGTCAGCGTCACCGACATGAACAGCTGCGAGTAGAACCACAGCCGGATCTGCTCGCGCATCTCCGACACCCAGTCGGCCGGGAACCACTCCTGCCAGTAGGCGTGGTCGGGCAGGTCCGCAGTGGTCAGCCCGGCCGCGGCGCCGGTCGCGTACCCCTGCGGCACCCACACGGGGTTCTCCCAGCCCAGCGTGGAGAACGGCACGATCCCGGCGTCCAGCCAGACGTCGCCGACCTCGGTGACCCGGCGGACGGCGCCGCCGCAGGCAGGGCAGCGGATGGTCACCGCGTCGATCCACGGCCGGCGCAGCTCCCGCAGGCCGCTGAGCGCCGCCGGGTCGGTGGCCCGCTCGGCCAGCTCGGCGCGGGAGCCGATCACGGTCAGGTGGCCGCACGAGCAGGGGTAGAACGGCAGCGGCAGGCCGTAGTACCGGCGCCGGGAGATGTTCCAGTCGCTCATGTTGACCAGCCAGTCGTCCATCCGGCTGCCCATGTAGGCGGGGGTCCACTCCACCTCGCGGTTGGCCGCTCGCATCGGCTCCCTGATCTCGTCGACGCGGATGAACCAGTCGTCGGAGATCCGGAAGATCAGCGGCGTGTGGCACCGCCAGCACTCCGGGTACCGGTGGCTGATCTCCCCGGCCCGGACGAGCAGCGACCGCTGCCGCAGATGATCGAGCACCTTGTCGGTCACCTCGGAGGTCGCCAGGCCAGCCAGCCAGTCGTACTCGGGGTAGAACCTGCCGGACTCGTCGACCGGGGCGAGCACGGGCAGGCCGTGCTCCCGGCCGAGGTCGAAGTCCTCGCTCCCGCAGCCGGGCGCGATGTGCACGATCCCGGTGCCCTCCTCCAGCGACACCTCGTCCCAGCCCACCACGCGGTGCTCCACGCCCGCGCTGGCGGGCAGGTCATCGAACGGGCCCCGGTAACGCCAGCCGACCAGCTCGGCGCCCGGCCGGATCTGCGTCAGCCGCTGGCCCGCAGCGCGCTCCACCGCCATCCAGTCGCCGTCCGCCGTCCGGCCGTAGTCGGCGCCGGGCCGGACCGCGGCGGCCACGTTCGCCGGCAGCGTCCACGGCGTGGTCGTCCAGATCACCAGCGCCTCGCCGGGCCGGTCCAGCAGCGGGAAGCGGACGAACAGGGACGGGTCGGAGCGGTCGGCGTAGCTGCCGACGAGCTCATGGGCGGAGATCGACGTGCCGCACCGGGGGCACCACTCGGTCGGCCGGTGGCCCAGGTACAGCCAGCCGCGCTCGTGGACGATCCGCAGGAACTTCCAGATGTACTCGATGTTGGTGTCGGAGAACGTGTAGTAGTCGTTCCCCCAGTCCATCCACTGGCCCAGGCGCTTGGAACCCGCGATCAGCTCGGTCGCGGACCACTGGACCACCTCGCGGCACTTGGCGGCGAACCTCTCCAGGCCGTACTCCTCGATCTCGCGCTTGGAGTTCAGCCCGAGCTGCCGCTCGACGCCGACCTCGATCCACAGCCCCTGGCAGTCGAAGCCGTTCTGATACCGCTGGTGGAAGCCGCGCATGGCCTTGTAGCGCTGGAAGGCGTCCTTGAGCGTGCGCCCCCACGCGGTGTGCACGCCGAGCACCTTGTTCGCGGTGACCGGGCCGTCGATGAAGCTGAACTTCGGCCCGCCTGCGTTCTGGGCCCGCAGCTTGGCGAAGGTGCCCCGGCTCTCCCAGAAGCCGAGGATCGCGTGCTCCAGCGCGTCGGCGTCCGGCTTGTCGGGCAGGGCTGGGAACATGGGCCGGATTCTACCGCCCCGGCGGGGACCTCCGGGGCGGTCAGCGCGCCGGCCCGGGCGCCGGCCGGGCCGCCCGGGGATCCCCGGCCGGGCCGCCCGGGGCCAGCTCCAGGATCAGCCGGGCAGCCGCCCGTCCCTGGTGAGGGGCAGCGACCGGAGCCTGCGGCCGGTGGCGCTGGCGATCGCGGCGGCGATCGCCGGGGCCACCGCGATCATCGGCGTCTCCCCGGCGCCGGCGGAGGGCAGGTCGGGCCGGTCCAGCAGGATCACCTCGACCGGCGGGACGTCCCCGAAGCGGGGCACGCGGTAGGAGGAGAACGAGCCGTTCGTGATCGCGCCGCCGGTGAACTCGATCGCCTCGTACATGGCGCCGCCAAGCGCCATCACGACCGCCCCCTCGACCTGGTTGCGCACCGTCAGCGGGTTCACGACCGCGCCGCACTCGTAGGCGGTGACCAGGCCGGTCACCCGGACCAGGCCGTTGCGCACCGCCACCTGGGCTGCGGTGGCGACCCGCGCGTCCTTCTCCAGCCCGCAGGCGATCCCCACCCCGGCGCCGCCGGCCACGGCCTGGCCGGGCTCCCAGCCGACGTGCTCGGCGAGCGCCCGCAGCACCGCGGCGAGCCGCTCGTCGGCCAGGTTGCGCAGCCGGAACTCGACCGGGTCGGCGCCGGCCAGGCCCGCCAGCTCGTCGATCGCCTACTCGCGCGCGAAGTTGTTGGCGGTGGCCGCCAGGGCCCGGTAGGAGGCCTGGGGGAGCGGGCTGGCCGCCGGGACGTACTCCAGCAGCTGGTCGGCGACCGCGTACGGCGTCG
Organism: Actinomycetota bacterium; assembly: GCA_021324595.1. Taxonomy (GTDB): domain Bacteria; phylum Actinomycetota; class Actinomycetes; order Streptosporangiales; family Streptosporangiaceae; genus Chersky-822. The sequence continues at coordinate 31,159 of JAJPIV010000019.1, forward strand.
CGATCGCCGCCGCGCCGGAGTTGATGTTGCGGAACGTCCACCCGGACAGGCGGCCGTCGGCGGCGAGCCCGGCGGCCACGTCGATCACCGCCGCCGGGCGCAGCGTGCCCGCGGTGAACTCCTCGGCCCGGGACCAGGCGACCCGCACCGGGGCGCCCGCCTCGCGGGCCAGGATGGCCGCCTCCGTGGCGACCCCGCCGGCGTGCTTGCCGCCGAAAGCGCCGCCGGTCGGCGGGACGATGACGCGCACGTCATGCTCGGGCACGCCGAGCGCCGCGGCCACCTGGGCGCGTACCGGGAACGGGGTCTGCGTGCCGGTCCACACGGTCAGCCGCCCGTCCTCGCCCCAGGCGGCGATCGCCACCCTGGTCTCCAGCGGCGCCGGGGCGATGTAGGCGGTGGTGTACGTCGCCTCGAGCCGCCGCTGTGCCGTCTCCAGCGCTGCCGCGGGCGAGCCTTGCAGGCGGGTGAACGGGCCGCCCCAGCCGCGGCGGCCACCGCGGGCCGGGTGGGCGCGCAGGTACCCGGCAATGGCGGAGTCCGACGGCAGGTCCGGCAGGTCCCACTCCGCGCCCGCCGCCAGTTCGGCGACCGCACGCCGCGCGGCCGCCTCGTCGGCGGCGACCACGCCGGTGAACTGGCCGGCGCGGACCAGCCGGGCCCGGCCGGAGCGCGCGGCGTCCGGCGCGCGCAGGTGCGCGGGGAGGCTCAGCGCTCGCAGGCGCGCGCCCGGCACGGGCGGGCGGAGCATCGCGCCGTGCAGGACGCCCGGCAAAGCCAGGTCGCTGGCGAACAGCCGGGCGCCCGTGACCGCGGCCGCGATCCCGGACGGCAGCTGCGGATGGCCGGCGACCCGCCAGGATCGCGGATCGGTCAGGGCGGGCCCGTCCGCCACGACCTCGACCCGCCGCTGGCCCGGCAGCACGGGCAGGAGCGAGCGGGCGGCAGCAGCCGCGCGGCGCAGCGCCATGCCCGCGTCCGGCATCGACCGGCTGCCGTAGGTGCCCATGTCGTGCGGGCACAGGTCGGTGTCTCCCATCGCCAGGAGCACCGCGGGCAGCGGCACGCGCATCTCCTCGGCGACCAGCATGCGCAGGGCCGTGGTGTTGTCCTGCCCGACATCGACCTTGCCGGTGAACGCGGTCACCTGGCCGGCCGGGCTCACGTGCAGCCATGCCCCGGCGGCCGTGGACCACCCCGCCGAAGGATCCGGGGGAGGGATCACCACCACGAGGCCGTCGCCGAGGATCCCGAACCAGTCACGCTCGGCCGGGCTGGTCAGGTCCCAGGGCCTGGCCGGGCGATGCGCGGCCTCACCCGGCCTCGGCGGACTCCAGCGGCCGGCTTCGGCGGCGCCTGCCGGGTCCGGGCTGGCCCGCCCTGTTCCGGGCGCGGTGACGTCGCCTGCCTGGGAGCGGCCCCCGGCCAGCGCGGCAGCTCGCCTGACCGCCCGGCGGATCCGCGGGTAGGCACCGCACCGGCAGATGTGCCCGGCCAGGGCCGCGTCGATGCGGGTGTCGGGCGGGTCGCGGTCCCGGGCCAGCAGCGCCACTGCGGCCAGGACCATGCCCGGCGTGCAGTACCCGCACTGGGCGGCGCCCTCGCGGGCGAACGCCTGCTGCACCGGGTGAAGCCCGGCCGCGCCCGGGGGACCGCCGCCGGCCAGGCCCTCGACCGTGGTGACCTGGGCGCCCGCGACCGACGCGGCGGTCACCTGGCATGACCGGAGCGGTTCGCCGTTGACCAGGACCGTGCACGCGCCGCACGCGCCTTCCAGGCAGCCGGGCTTCGCCCCGGTCAGGCCCAGTGCCTCGCGGAGCGCGCTCAGCAGCGTGGCCTCGCCGGGAACGGACCTGGCCGAGCCGTTGACGGCCAGTGTCACCTCGGGCGCCGGCGCATGTTCCTGGCTCACAGGGCTCCCCCCATCCGGCTGCCAGCGCGCGGCCCGGGGCATGGCCGCGAAGCGCGCTCTCGCTTCCGACCCTACGACGTTGGGGCGCGGCCGGACGGCCCGCGGCGGAACCCGAGCCCCGGCCGGGCGCAGCCTCGGGCGGCCCGCTCAGTGACCCCGGTAGCCGCCGTACGGGTCGTGCGCGTACGGGTCGCCGGGCCGGGCCTGCGGGGCCGGCGGGTAGGCGGGCGGGTCGTAGGGGGCGGCGTAGTAGGCGTCGGCGCCCAGCGGAGCGGCGGGAGGCGATGGCTCGCCAGCGGCGTACCCGGGCGGGATGGCCGCGTACCCCCCGGGCGGGGCGGATGAGATCGCGTGAGCTGCGGTGGCGACGCTGCCGTAGGGCGGGGTGGCGACGCTGCCGTAGGGCGGGGTGGCGACGCTGCCGTAGGGCGGGGTGGCGGTCCCGCCGTACGGCGGGTAGCCCGCAGGCGATGGCGCAGGCGCGTACGAATCCGGCGCAGGCGGCAGATATGGCCCGGAGCTCGCGGGGCCGTGCGCGGCGTAACTGACCGTCTGGTCCGTCGCGCCGCGCGCCGGGTAGGCGTAGGGGCTGGTCTGGGTGCCATCCGGCCAGGCTGGGGGCGGGGCACCCGCTGCCGGAGACAGGTGGCCGACGTCCGGCCGGTCGGCTGAGCCGTTGCCCGCCGGCATCGCCGGCACCGGGGAGTAGGGGGCCGCGGGCCGGGCGTAGGGGTCGCCACCCGGGGCGGGCGGCAGTGACGGCTCGGACGGGAACGACGACGCGGGAGGGAACGACGACGCGGGAGGCCCGGCCGCGGGCGCGCGGTAGCTGCCCGGGCCCGCGGGCTGGCCGCGATCCTGGCCAGCCCGCGGCCGACGGTACGACCGGCTGTCCTCGACGTCGATCCTGGGGAACGATGGGCTGGTGAGCGGGTCGTCGTCGCCGGGCCGCACGGGCGGCCGGTAGGCGTCGTAGGCCGCCGGCCGGCCGGTCATGGCCAGCGTCGGCTCGCCTGCGGTGACCACCCGCCCGGGCCCGGTGCCCGGGGGCTGGGCGGCCCGGCGCGGCAGCGGCCGCTCCGCCGCCGGCTCGGGGGGACGTGCCGCTCGGGCGGCGCGCGGAACCTCGCGCCCGGCCGGGGACCGGTCCGGGCGGCCCGGCCCGGGGTCGGCTCCCCTCGGCCCGGGGTCGGCGCCGCGCCGCGGTCCTGGTTGCCCCGAGGCGGCGGAGGCGCCCCGGCTTCGCGGCGGCTTGTCCGTCAGCGGCTTGTCGGCCGCCAGCTCGGCCCAGTAGTCCACGTCCGACAGGTCGTCCCACTCGGTGGTCGGCCAGTCGCCGTCGGCGTCGCGCTTGGCGCGGCCCTGCCTGGACCGGACGGCCGGCAGCGGCTCCTCGCGGCGCTGCGACCGGTCCTCGCGGCTCCGGTCCTCGCGGTGTCCCGGCCGGACCGGGGAGACGTCCCGGTCCGGGCGGCGCGGGGGGCCGCCCGCCCGCCCTCGGGTCTCGGCCCGCTCCGCAGCCATTGCCAGGTGCTGCGGCTCCGTTCCTCGCTGCGGCCGCGGCGCGCCCGGCGGATGGCCCCGGCGCGGCAGCGGGCCG